>NZ_JAMYOU010000040.1:0-36154 GCF_040319995.1 Mesorhizobium sp. M0815
GCCGTACAAGTGCCTCGACCGCCGATCGGATCGGCGGGCTGCAGCTTATGTCAAAGGCCATTGTCAGCAATCATGAGAGTGGGGAAATTGGCAGCTTCGCCGACAGCGCTCTAAGCCATCGGTAGTAACCGGCGCATAATCAGCGAGGCGTGGCCGCCCACCCCGTGTGCAGCCGGCCGGCGCTCGACCACTTCGAAACCGTGCTTGCGATAAAAGGCGATTGCCCGGTCGTTGCCCTCGATCACCTCCAGCGCGATGCTGGGAATCCCCGCATGCGCTGCAAGAACCGCGTGCAAAAGATCGGCCGCCAGCCCGGTGCCGTACTCGCTTTTGTCGATATGGAGCCGCTCGAGCATGACATCGCCCTTGTTGCCCATCGCGGCCATCGCGTAGCCGGCGAGCGAGCCGTCCGCCCGCTCGGCCACGAACCACATCTTGCTGTCGTCCCCGAGCTCGGTCACCAGCCGCTCCGGCGCGTGCTTCTCATCCGACAGCCGTGCCGTGGTCTCGGCACCCAGGATTGGCGAATAGGTGTGGCGCCAGGATTGGCCCAGCAGCCGCGATACCGAGGGCACGTCCTGTTCGGTCATGGTTCTTATTTGGGTCATTGGCACCTCGCCTCAGAAACCTGCCCCTTTTGAGCGGAGATGTTCGGCAGGACAGAGAGGTGCTGTCCCGCCGATCCTGCACGGCCGAGTTCAGCGCACATCCGCACCGGCCGTCATGACTATGTGCTGGCAGACATTGTCGATATCGCGAATGACGTCGTCGTTCCAGAAGCGCAGGATAGTCCAGCCGCTGCTCTCCAAATAGGCGCTGCGTATCCTATCCCGCTCGGCGTGCTCAGCGTCGGCGTGCTGCCTGCCATCAACCTCGACGATGAGGCCGTGCGTCGGACAGGCAAAATCCACAATGTAGAGTCCAATCGGCACCTGCCGGCGAAAGCTCAAATCCATCAGCCGATGCGCGCGAAGCTCATTCCACAGTTTCAGCTCGGCGTCGGTCATCGCGCGACGCATGGATTTTGCATTCTTGCGCTGGCGTGACGGAACGAGATCGTGCCCCACTAGGCGCTCCTGTCTTCGTGATTGGCGAAGTCATGGGTGACGGCCGATCTCCCCCCTTGCGGGGGAGATGCCGGCAGGGCAGAGGGGGGTGCTGTCCCGCCAGCTTGTCAGCCATTTGCAGTCTAATCCTCCTGCTGGAATGGGCTTGGAAGCGGCTTACATTGAGACGTTGGCGATCCTTCCCACCCCCCTCTGTCCTGCCGGACATCTCCCCCGCAAGGGGGAGATTGGCTGTTGCCAGCGCTTTCGCCAACCTCTTGCTGCCTTGCAGCGAAAATCGTCGCCCCCGCCATCACCGCCTTACCCGCGATTTCAGCCAGCGGTCGAAGGCGACGGCGAGGATGAGGATCAGGCCGATGACGATGCTTTGCGTGTATGACGAGACGTTGTTGAATTGCAGCCCGTTCTGCAGGACGCCGATCAGCCCTGCACCGACCACCGTGCCGCCGACGCTGCCGATGCCGCCGAACAGCGAGGTGCCGCCGATGACGACCGCCGAGATCACCGTCAGCTCGTAGCCGATGCCGGCGACGGCTTCGGAGGAGTTGAGCCGCGCCGACAAAACGAAGGCGGCAAGGCCGGCGAAGAAGCCGACGATGATGTAGACCGAGATCAGGATGCGGTCGACGCGCAGGCCGGAGAGCCGCGCGGCCTCGGCATTGCCGCCGACGGCGTAGACGGCGCGACCGTAGCGCGTGTAGCGCAGCACGATGTGGCACAGGATTGCGGCAATCGCGAAGATGATCGCCGGCACCGGCACCGGGCCGATCAGGCCGGTACCGAACCAGCGCATCGAGGCGTCGAAGCCGGAGATCGGGCCGCCATTGGAGATCGTCAGCGTTAGGCCGCGAAACACGGTGAGGCCGCCGAGCGTGACGACGAAGGGCGGTACTTTCAGCCTGGTGATGGCAAAGCCCTGGACACCGCCGGCCACGGCGCCGACGACGACGGCGGCGAGAAGGGCGGCGAACCAGCCATAGCCCAGCGTGCCCGTTGTCGACAGCGACAGCGTGTTGGCGGTGCCGCCCTTGGCCACCACCGCCGCGACCATGCCGCAGAAGGCGAGCAGCGAGCCGACCGACAGGTCGATGCCGGCGGTGAGGATAACGAAGGTCATGCCTAGCGCGATCAGGCCGGTGATCGAGATCTGGCGCATGATGTTGAACAGGTTGATCGGGTCGATGAAGCTCGGCTTCAGCACGGTGAAGACGACGATCAGCACCGCCAGGAACATCAGCGGGCCGAAGCTCATCAGCAGGCGCGCAAGATTGACGCCGCCGCGCTGGCTCCGTTCGGTCGTGCTGGTCATTGCGTTGCTTCCTGGTTCTGGGCTTCCTGCTTCTGGTCGAGCGCCATCAGTTCCATCAGTTTCTCCTCGGTCGCCTCGATGCCAGGCATCTCGCCGGTGATGCGCCCGCGCCGCATGGTGACGATCCTGTCCGACACGGCAAGCACTTCGGGCAGCTCGGACGAGATCATCATGATGGCGATGCCGCGCGCGGCGAGCTCTACCAGGATCTGATGAACCTCCGCCTTGGCGCCGACGTCGACGCCGCGCGTCGGTTCATCGACGATCAGCACCTTGGGATCGCGTGCCAGCCAGCGGGCAAGGATGACCTTCTGCTGATTGCCACCGGACAGTCCCTCGATCGCCTGCTCGGGCGAGGCCATGCGGATCGACAGCATCTTCCTGTAGTTCGCCAGCGCTTCTCGCTCGCGCCGCTCGGCCATGAAACCGACATTGGAGTAGCGGTCGAGCGCGGCGATCGAGAAATTGGTGAGGATGGCGAGTGCGGCGAAGATCGCCTGGTGCTTGCGGTCTTCCGGCACCAGGCCGATGCCGAGCTCGATGGCATCGGCGGGTGAGGCCGGCGCGATCGGCCTGCCATCGAGCCTGATGGTGCCGGCGGCAATGCGGTCGGCGCCGAAGATGGCGCGGGCGAGCTCGGTGCGGCCGGAACCGACGAGCCCGGCGACGCCGAGGATTTCGCCCGCCTTGAGGTCGAGATCGACGCCTTCGAGCACGATGGCGTGCGGCGCCTGCGGATCGCGCACCGTGCGCAGGCCGCGCACCGAGAGCCGGACGTCGCCGGCGACATCGCGCTGCGTCGGCCTCGCATAGAGCTCGGAAGCGGCGCGGCCGACCATCTTCTCGATGATCTTCGGCAGTTTGATCGGCCCACCTTCGCGGTCGAGATGGCCGGCCAGCCTGCCGTCGCGCAGCACCGTCATACGGTCGCAGATTGCCGATGCCTCCTCCAGCCGGTGGGTGACGAACATGATGGCGACGCCGTCTTTGCGCAGCCGGCCCATAATCGCCATCAGCTTCTGCACTTCGGTTTCGGTCAGCGCCGAGGTCGGCTCGTCCATGATGATCAAGCGGCTCTTCAGCGATAGCGCGCGGGCGATCTCGACCAGCTGCTGTTCGGCCACCGACAGTGCGGAAACCGGCGTCGCCGGGTCGAGATCGAGGCCGACACGAGCGATGATCGCGCGGGAATCTTCCTCCATTCGCCGCCAACTGACCAGCCCGAACCGGCCGAGCGGTGCGCGGCCGATGAAAATATTCTCCGCCACGGTCAGCGTCGGGATCAGGCTCAGTTCCTGGTAGATGGTAACGATGCCGTGGCGCTTGGCATCCTGCGGATTGTGCGGATTGAATTCGACGCCGTCGAAGACGATGCGACCGCTGGACGGCGGCATCACGCCGGACAGGATCTTGAGCAGCGTCGATTTGCCGGCGCCGTTCTCGCCGAGCAGGCCGAGTATCTCGCCGGGGCGGACTTCGAGCGAAACGTCGTTCAGCGCGGTGACGCCGGCAAAGCGCTTGGTCACGCCCTCGACGGTGAGCAGGGCGGGGGAGGGTGAAGGCGCAGTGGCTTCAGTCGCGGGCAAAGGTTGCTCCCAATTTGCGATTGGCGGGACAGCACCCCCCTCTGGCCTGCCGGCCATCTCCCCCTCAAGGGGGGAGATTGGCAGCTTCATTGGCCTCGCCTCTTCTGCAAGATCGAAAATTAGCGAAAGCCGGGGTAACATCCAATCTCCCCCCTTGAGCGGGAGATGGCCGGCAGGCCAGAGGGGGGTGCTGTCCCGCCGGCTTCGCCTACTTCGTCTCGCCCAGCCTCTCCGCCTTGTCGAGATTGTCCTTGCCGATGACGATCGGCGTCAAAAGCACCAGCTTTTCCTTCGGCTCGGTCTTGTCCCTGGCGTAGGCGACCGCGATCTGCACGGCGGTGCGCGACTGCTCGCCGGGGAATTGCTCGACCGTGCCGGCCAGCTTGCCGTCGCGCACAGCGACCAACGCTTCGGGAAGCGCGTCGAAGCCGTAGATCTTGACGTCGGTGAAGTTGCGCGCCGCGCAGGCTTCAACCGCGCCAAGCGCCATGTCGTCATTGGCGCAGATGATCGCGTCGGGCTTGCCGTTGGCGGCAAGGCCGGCCTCGGTGACGGACAGCGCCTCGGCGCGGGCGAAGTTGGCGGTCTGCTCGAAGATGATCTGGTACTTGTCCTTCATGGGATCAAGGACGTTGTGCACACCCTTGTTGCGGTCGATCGCCGGGCCGGCACCGGGCTGGCCCTGCAGATGGAAGATCTTGGCGCCGTTCGGGAACGCCGCCACCATGGCCTGTGCTTCGGCCTCGCCGCCCTTGACATTGTCGGCGCCGACATGGGCGAGGATGCCTTCGACGCCCTCGACGCGGCGGTCGATAGTGACGACGGGAACGCCGGCCTTCACCGCTTCCTCGATGGCTGGGGCCAGCGCGTTGACGTCGAGCGGCGAGATGACGATGGCGTTGACCTTTTGCACCAGTGCCGCCTCGATGTCGGCGGTCTGCTTGGGCGCCGAATTCTGGCCGTCGCTCTCGACCAGGTTGACGCCTTGCGCCTGCGCCTCAGCCTTGATCTGGTTCAGCATGTGCACGAAGAACGGAAAGCCGAGGCTCGGCACCGAACCGAGGATGGTCAGCTTGTCCTGGGCGAAAGCCAATTGCGGAGCGGCCAGCGCCAAGGCGCCCATCGCCGCGGTCGACAGCAGGAATTCACGTCTGTTGATCAATTTAGTCTCCTCCCAGATGAGCGCATGACCCCGAAACCGGAATGGGTTTTCCGGAAGGTTCCTTGCGTCGATTCAAAAATGGAGTGTCCTTCGAGCGCCCAACTCGTGTTTGAAGGGACGCAACGGCGCTCCAGCCGGTCCACCGCGACGTTCTCCTCCGCTCGGTGCCTGCCGGCGGATGCTAGCCAAGGCCGGAGCTTTGCGCAAGAACGGGAGAAGGCAAGACCTACCGATCGATCATCACCATGGTGCGCTCGCCGTAGCGCGGACCGGCGACCTTGCCCGGCGCCAGCGCGTCGTCGAGCACCTGCATCTCGGCGGCGTCGAGCCTGATCGAAGCCGCGGCGACGTTCTCCTCGAGATATTTTCTGCGCTTGGTGCCGGGGATCGGCACGATGTCGATGCCGAAGTCGCTCCCCTTGTGGAGCAGCCAGGCCAGCGCGATCTGGCCTGGCTTGACGCGCTTGGCCGCGGCGATGTCGAGTACCGTGGCTGCCGCCTGCATGTTGGCGTCATAGTTGGCGCCCTGGTAGCGCGGATCGCCGCGCCGGTAATCGCCCTCTGGATAGTCTTCGGCGCGCCTGACATCGCCGGTGAGAAAACCGCGGCCGAGCGGCGAGAACGGCACCAGGCCGATGCCGAGCTCCTTCAGCAGGGGAATGATTTCCGGCTCGAGATTGCGCTCCCACAGCGAGTATTCGCTCTGCACTGCCGACACCGGATGCACGGCATGCGCCCGGCGGATATTGGCGGCGCCGGCCTCCGAGAGGCCGAAGAAGCGGACCTTGCCCTGAGCAATCAGCTCGCCGACAGCACCCGCCACCTCCTCGATCGGTACCGCCGGATCGACGCGGTGCTGATAGAGGAGGTCGACGTGGTCGCTGGCTAGCCTCCTCAGCGAACCTTCGACAGCCTCGCGGATATGCTCCGGCCGGCTGTCGCGCTCGGTGCCGACTTGCTTGCCGTTTTCGATGCGAAAGCCGAATTTCGTCGCGATCGTCACCTCATCGCGCCGGCCCTGCAGCGCGCGGCCGAGCAGTTCCTCGTTAGCGTGCGGCCCATAGACTTCCGCAGTGTCGAGGAAGGTGCAGCCGAGTTCGATGGCGCGGTGCAGCGTGGCGGTCGATTCCGCCTCGTCGGCCGGGCCGTAGGACTGGCTCATGCCCATGCAGCCGAGGCCGATCATGGAAACCTGCAGCCCCTGGCCGCCGAGTTTGCGTGTCGTCAACGTCATGTGAAGTTCTCCAGGTCAGCATCGCGTTCCAAGCCGCCACGTTCAATATAGCGCGCCGGCTCGGTTTCCACAGAGCCAGAGACGCCACCGCGCGAGGGCTCGCAGCGGCCGCCAAATTGACAGCCGACCCGCTCTCGGCCATCCTTAGGCATGCCGCCTTGCGGCTTTGTGCGTGAGTAACCAGCATGGCCAGTTCCGTCACCAGCCAGAAATCCAAGCGCGCCGCGGTGCGCAAGGCGCTCGACCGCCACAAGGTCTACATCACCGCGCAGCGTTTTTCCGCCGGCGGCTACAGTGCGCGGGTGCTGGTCGACGGCGAGGCCTATTGGGTCGACGAATTCCGGCTCAGCCAGCTGCAGCAGGGCCTGTCGCCGGCCGAGCTCGAATTGACGCCGGCCACCGACGATTGAGCGGCGTGACCTCCCATCCTTCGTCATCCCAGGGCGGAGCAGGAGCGAAGCGACGTCGCGGAGACCCTGGGATCCATGCCGTGACATTGGAGCGCCGCTGCGATGGGATTTTGATGCTGCGTTCGTTGCTTTTGCCCACCACCTACGCCTAGTCCATGCCAGCTCCTTCGAAGCTCAAGGCCTATCGCGCCAAGCGCGAGTTCACGAGGACGCCGGAACCGGCCGGTGGCCTGGCTGCCGGTGAAGGCAACCGCTTCGTCGTCCACAAGCACCACGCCACCGCCGATCACTATGATTTGCGCCTGCAGGTCGGCGACGTGCTGAAGAGCTGGGCGGTGCCGCGCGGCCCGTCGCTGAACCCGGCCGACAAAAGGCTGGCGGTCGAGACCGAGGACCATCCGCTCGAATATATCGATTTCGAGGGCGTCATTCCCGAAGGCGAATATGGCGGCGGACCGATGATCGTCTGGGACACCGGCGTCTGGGCGCCGATGGACGACGTCGAAAAGAGCCTGCGCACCGGCTCCTTCAAGTTCCGGCTCGCCGGCGAGAAGCTCAATGGCGGCTGGATGCTGACGCGGCTGAAACCGAAGCCCGGCGAGGATGAGGGCAAGAAGAACTGGCTGCTGTTCAAGGAGCGCGATCTCGCCGCCGATGCCACGCTCGACATACTGGAAGCCCGGCCGGAAAGCGTCAAATCCGGCCGTCGTATTGAGGAACTGGTGGCACCGCCGAAGCCTGCCGCCAAACCTGCCAAGCCGGTGGTGCTGAAACCCGGCGCTTTGCCGGGCGCCGTCAAGGCGCCCCCGCCTTCCCGGATCGAGCCGCAGCTGGCGACCTCCGTGGCCAAGCCGCCGGACGGTGAGGATACTGGGGAGGAATGGCTGCACGAGATCAAGTTCGACGGCTACCGCACCATGGCGCACCTGGCCGACGGTGCGGTCAGGCTGATCACCCGCGCCGGCCTCGACTGGACGAAGCGCTATGGCGACCTGCCGCTTGCCTTCGCCAGGCTGCCGTGCCGGGAGGCGATCATCGACGGCGAGGTCGTCGCGCTCGACGCCAAGGGCATCAGCCGCTTTGCCCTTCTGCAGGACGCGCTGGCCGAAGGCGCCGGCAACAAGCTCCACTTCTACGCTTTCGACCTCGTCTATCTCGACGGCTGGGACCTGACAAAAGCGCCGCTTCGGCGGCGCAAGGCGCTGCTTTCGCAACTTCTGTCCGGTCTCGGCGCCAACTCCGCCATCCAGCTCAGCGATCATGTCGAAGGCGACGGCCAGGCGCTCTATGACCAGGCATCCGAGATGGGGCTGGAGGGTGTGGTGTCGAAACGCGCCACGGCGATCTACCAGAGCGGCCGCACCAAAACCTGGACCAAGACCAAGGCGCTCCAGACCGGCGACTTTGTCATCGCTGGCTACACCGTCTCCGACGCGGCCGAGGGACTCGCTGCACTTGGCCTCGGCGAATTCGAAGACGGCGAGCTGCACTATCGCGGCAAGGTCGGCACCGGCTTCGATGCCGCGACCGCAGGCGAATTGCTGGCGCGGCTGGAGCCGTTGCGGGCCGGTGCATCCGCGCCCGAGGGCGTTCCGCGCGAGATCATGCGCGAGATGAACTGGGTGCGGCCGCTGCTTTCGGCGCATATCCATTACGCCAACCGGACCACCGACAATGCGCTGCGCCATGCCGTGTTCCGCGGCCTGCGTGACGTCGGCCTGTCGACGCCGGTTTCGGCCAAGCGCAAGCGGCTGATCGCCGAGGCCGACCTCGCCACAATCTGGGTGACCAACCCGACGCGGCGGCTGTTCGGCAAGACCGGCCCGACCAAGCTCGATATCGCCGTCTATTACGCGCTGGTCGGCGATTTCATGCTGCCGCACATTCTCGGCCGGCCGGTCTCGCTGGTGCGCTGCCCGACCGGCAAGCCGCAGGACTGTTTCTTCCAGCGCCACGCCTTCACCGGCATGCCGTCCTCGGTGGCGACCTTCGAGGCGACGAATTCGGAGGGCGAGACCAAATCCTATCTCTCGGTGGAAGACGCCAAGGGCTATCTGGCTCTGGCGCAGTTCGGCGTCGTCGAGTTCCACACCTGGGGCACCCATCGCACGCGGCTCGACAAGCCGGACCTGATCGTTTTCGACCTCGACCCGGGCGAAGGGATCGCCTGGCGCGAGGTGGTTGAGGCGGCGGTGCACATTAAGGGCGAGCTGGAAGCGCTAGGGCTGGTGCCGTTCGCCAAGACCTCCGGGGGGCACGGCATCCACATCACCGTGCCGGTGACGCAAAAGCAGAACTGGAAGAAACTGCACCAGGCGACCAGCGCCATCTCCACGCATCTTGCCGCCACCGCGCCCGACACTTTCACCACCACCATGGGCAAGGACAACCGCAAGCGGCGCATCTTCATCGATTTTCACCGCAATGCGCGCGGCCACACCTCGGCGGCTCCCTATTCACTGCGCGCCCGCACCAATTTGCCGGCCTCGACGCCGGTCAGCTGGAGCGATCTGGAATCCATCGATGCTCCGCAGGATCTGAATTATTCCTCGCTGCCGGGCCTTCTGGCGACGTCAGGCGACCCTTGGGCCGACATGGAAGATTTCGCCAGGGATTTGCCGGCGATAGGCACCGCGACGTAGTTCTGCGAGCGCGGCCCAGACTCCATCGACGCTCCGGAAAATTTGAATTATTCTTCGCCACGGACCTCTTGCCTGCAGGCGGCTCCCAGCGGAGGAAGATTTCGCTAGGGATTTGCCGGTATTGTAAGGGGCAATGTAGGATTTCGGCAGCCGCATTCGTCCTCCGGACGAAACAGCGCTGCGAACAGTTCGACAGCACAAGGCCGCGTAGGAGTATTTCATGGCGCCCAGGGCAAGTTGGAAAGGTTACCTCAAGCTCAGTCTGGTCAGCTGTCCGGTCCGGCTCTATCCGGCGACCAGTGCCAGCGAGCGCATCAGCTTCAACCAGCTGCACAAGAAGACGCACAACCGCATCAACATGAAGCCGGTCGACCCTGAACTCGGGTTGGTCGAGCGTTCGGACCTGGTCAAGGGCTACGAATACGAGGACAAGCAATACATCATCATCGACGATACCGATCTCGACGCGGTGCGCATCGAATCCAACCATACGATGAACATCGAGGCCTTTGTCGACGAGCGTTCGGTCGACGTCATCTACCAGGACGCGCCCTATTACCTGGCGCCGGATGGCGCAATGGCCGAGGAGACCTTTGCCGTGTTGCGCGAAGCGATGCGCAAATCCGGCAAGCTGGCGATCGCCCGCCTCGTGCTGTCCAGCCGCGAGCGCGTGGTGACGATCGGCGCGCGCGAGAACGGCATGTTCGTCTGCACCTTGAGGAATCCGAACGAAGTGCGTGGCACGGCTGAATATTTCGGCAATATCCCGGCCGGAAACCCCGATCCGGAAATGCTGCAATTGGCCGAAGCGCTGATCAAGCAGAAGGAAACCACCTTCGATCCGAAGAATTACGAGGACCGCTACGAGATCGCGTTGATGACGATGATCCGCGAGAAGCTCAAGGGCCACAAGCCGATCATCGCGGCGGCGCCTGAGCGCGGCAACGTCATCAATCTCATGGATGCGCTGAAGGCGAGCCTGTCGCAATCGGCCAAGCCGCCGGCCAAATCGAAGAGCAAGGCCGATGAAACGGCCAAGCCTGCGGCGAAATCCGCCAAGGCCGGCGCTGGCGCGGCCAAGGAAAACCCGCTCAAGGCGAACCTTCTCAAAGCCGTCGGCAAGAGCAAGGCGTGACGGCTCTTGCCGGCACGGTCTTCGGCATCGTCGGCGCGCTGGCGGCCTTTCCGCTCAGGCTGGCGGCGCGCGAGGTCGCGCGCCAGCACGGCCAGTTGCGGCGCGGCGTCACTCGGCGCACCACGCATGTCGTGTTGGGCCGCATGTTGCTCGCCAGGGCCGGCGACATCGAGATCGAGCGCCGCGTCGCTGCGGAACGTGCAGCCGGGCGCAGGCTGGTCAGCGAGAACGGCTTCCTGCGGCTGCTCGGGTTGATGAAGGCACCGGAAGCCTCGACGCTGTCGCGGCAGTCGCTGATCGATCAGTCGCGGCTGACCGGCGCCGATCTCGACCTTTTGTCGCTGTTCGACGCCTTCGAGCATGATTGCGAACCGTATTCCTTCCGCGACCTGATCCTCGCCCGCAAATATGCCGGGCTGGTCGCCGGCGGCGCCTCATGGGGGGCGATCGTGCGGTCGGTGCATCGCTCCGGCCCGATCGCCTCGCTCACCGCCAAATCGCTCAATGTCGGCTCGCAGCACGGGCGGGCCGACGCGATCTATCTCGAGGGCGGCCAGAGCGAAGTCAACGGCCAGCTGCTGTTCGATCTGGGAACGCAGGATGACGACACGCTGGAAGAGCTGTTCGCCGATGCCGAGGCGGCGGAAGAGGCTGAAGACCACGAGCAGGCCGCGGCACTCTACCAGCGCTGCCTAGCCATCGACCCGAGCGATGCCATCGCCGCCTTCAACCGCGCCAACTGCCTGCGCGCCTCCGGCCACGCGGCCGAGGCGGCGCACGACTATGCCCGCGCCATCAAGTGCGACCCGGTGTTCGTCGAGGCATGGTTCAATCTGGCCGGGCTGATGAGCGAAGAGGGGCGGGTGGCGTCGGCTCGGCGGCATCTGCTGAAGGCGATTTCGCTAGATGCGAAGTACGCCGATGCGGTGTTCAACCTTGCGAGGCTGGAGTTCGACGCCGGCAATCTAGCCGAAGCGCGGCGGAACTGGGCGCGCTACCTCGAACTCGACGCGGATTCCGAATGGGCACGTATGGCGGCCAAGGGTATCCAGTTCGTCGATTTGCAGCTGGCGCGGATGTCGGCGGGTTAGGGCTTCATTTGGTCGCGCTTGAACACCCCCCTCTGTCCTGCCGGACATCTCCCCCGCAAGGGGGGAGATCGGCAGCTTCTCCTTACCGCCCGCCTTCCAACGTTGGTGATTGGCGAAAGCGATGGCGACATCCAATCTCCCCCCTTGAGGGGGAGATGGCCGGCGGGACAGAGGGGGGTGCGAAGGAACTCGGCCTTCATCTGCGGGCCACCCCATGACGACCTTCCTCTTCGATGGCCCCGACACTGCCCCAATCACCATCTTGCTCGCCCACGGCGCCGGGGCGCCGATGGACTCTGCCTCGATGACCGCGACGGCAAAAGCGCTGGCCGAGGCCGGCTTCCGCGTTGCGCGCTTCGAGTTCCACTACATGGCGGCCCGCCGCTACGGCCATCGCAAGCCGCCGCCGCGCGCCGAGACGGTTAACCCGGAATATATCAAGGCAATCGCCGATCTCAGGGCGAAGGGCGTGAAGGGTCCGCTCATCATCGGCGGCAAGTCGATGGGCGGACGCGTCGCTTCGATGATCGCCGACGAGATGTTTTCAAAGGGCGAGATTTCAGGGCTGCTGTGTCTCGGCTATCCCTTCCATCCGCCGGACAAACCGACGCAGCTTCGGACAAAACACCTCGCCGACCTCAAGACGCCGACATTGGTCTTCCAGGGCACGCGCGACGAGTTCGGGACCAAAGACGAGGTCGCGACCTATGCTCTGTCCGACGCAATCGAGATCTTCTGGCTGGAAGACGGCGACCATGATCTGAAGCCGCGCAAAAACATCTCCGGCTTCTCCACCGCCGATCATCTGAAGACGCTGGCTGATGCAGTGAAGGCGTGGACCGAACGGATCGTGCGCTGAAGCAGGCCGATGAAGATCGCCACCTTCAACGTCAACAACATCAACGGCCGGCTGCCAAACCTGCTCGCATGGCTGGCCGCCGCCAAACCCGACATCGCCTGCCTGCAGGAGCTCAAGGCCAGGCAGACGCAGTTTCCGCGCACCGCGCTTGCGGCGGCCGGCTACGGGGCGGTGTGGGTCGGGCAGCCGACCTGGAACGGCGTCGCCATCCTTTCGCGTGGCTCGGAGCCGGTGCTGACCCGCGAGGCGCTGCCCGGCGACGACGGCGACCAGCAGGCGCGCTACATCGAAGCGGCGGTCAACGGCATCGTCGTCGCCTGCCTCTACGCGCCGAACGGCAATCCGCAGCCCGGCCCGAAATTCCAGTACAAGCTGGCCTGGCACGAAAGGCTGGAGACGCATGCGGCGCAGTTGCTCGACACCGGCCTGCCGGTGGTGCTGGCCGGCGACTACAACATCGTGCCCGAGCCGCGCGACATCTACCCGACCCGCTCCTATGACGACAACGCGCTGGTGCAGCCGGAAAGCCGGGCATCGTTCCAGCGGCTGCTCGACCAGGGCTGGCTTGATGCGCTGCGCAAGAAGCACCCGACGGAGACGCTCTACACATTCTGGGACTATCGCCGCAATCGCTGGCCGCGCGATGCCGGCCTGCGCCTCGACCATATCTTGCTCAGCAAGAAGCTGTCGCGCCGGCTGGTAGCGGCGGGCATCGACCGCGACGTGCGCGGCGAGGTCGGCGCCAGCGACCACGCGCCGGTCTGGCTGGAGTTGAAGTGAGGCACGAAAGCTGGCGCCGCCTTTCCGGGCGGCAACCAGTCAGGTTGGCCGCGCCGCTTCGCGGGCGAACGCCTCGATCAAAGGGGCGTATCCCTCAAGGTCGGGCTGAGTAGCGAAACTGTAGGTAGCGGCGGTCGAAGCCCAGGGCAGCTTTTCCGAAGTGAAGACTTCGACGAAGGGCACGTACCAATGGTGCTCGTCCAGCATGGTCGCGCGCACGTTGACAAGGAAATCCAGGCCATGCGGACGCGTGAACATCCAGTTCTTGCAGTGCGGGCAATAGAGCTGCCGGTGCGGGCCGTGCAGGCCGCCGACCACCGGCTCGCCTTGCGTTATGGCGAAACCGTCGCTGGGCACGGCGATGGTCAGGGAATACGCGCTGGCGCTCAGCTTCTGGCAGCCGGTGCAGTGACACGCCGTCGTCAGCAAGGGCGGCGCGCTGATGCGAAAGCGTATTCCACCGCACAAGCAACCGCCGTCCCAAGGTAGCTTCCAATCGTCCATCGCTGGCCTCGCCTTAGCCTCTGCCAGCGATCTAGCGCGCGACCGCCAAGCTGCAATCTCACCCTTGAGGGTCCCAGAAGGGAGGAGATCGGCAGCTTCACGTCCTTCCCCCAGGAATCGTGAACACCACGTCGGCGCGGCCGTAGCCGCCATCGGCGACCTCCTCGATCAGCACCATCGTGTAGGGGCGCACGCCTTCGCCGAACATCTCGACGAACAGGGCTGTGGTCTTGTGGACGAGGTCCTCCTTCTGTCCGGCGGACAGCGCGCGCTCAGGCACCTTGAAATTTGCAAACGGCATGATGTCGGTTTCCTGTTGGTTGTTGGAGGTAAAGTCAGACCGTGCCACCATTGGCGCGCAGCACCTGGCCGTTGACCCAGCCGCTGTCCGGTCCGGCGAGGAACGACACCACGCCGGCGATGTCGGCGGGCTGGCCGAGCCGCCCGAGCGGGATCATCCTGGTGATCGTCTCGACCAGTGCCTCGGACTTGCCGCCGAGGAACAGATCGGTGGCCACCGGCCCCGGCGCCACGACATTGACGGTGATGCCGCGCGGCCCGAGTTCCTTGGCCAGCACATGCGTCATCGCCTCGACGCCGGCCTTGGTGGCAGCGTAGACACCGTAGCTCGGCTGGTAGAGCCCGACCACGCTGGACGAGAAGCTGATGATGCGGCCGCCCTCGCGCAGCCGCCTTGCGGCCTCGCGCATGCCGCGGAAGACGCCGCCGAGGTTCACCGCGATCTGCTGCTCGAAACCGGCGTCGTCCGTCTGCGCGATCGGCGCGAGCTTCATGATGCCGGCATTGTTGACCAGCACGTCGAGGCCACCAAAGGCCTGCTCGGCTGCGTCGAACAAATGCGCCATCCCCTTGGGATCGCCGACATCGGCTTGAACTGCGATCGCCGTGCCGCCTGCCGCCTCGATCGCGCGCACCACGCCTTCGGCGGCTTCTGCGCCCCTGGCATAGTTGACGACGACCGAAAAGCCGTCGCGCGCCAGCCGCCTGGCAATTTCGGCACCGATGCCCTTCGAGGCGCCGGTTACCAGTGCCACCTTTCCATTCCGCGTAATCATGTCAGCTCTCCAAAATTTTTGTCGACTGAAAATAGGTGATAAATCTTGCGGGATAATCGCCCGGGACTTGCCAACACCATTCGGATATGGCGAACAATGGCGATGGACAGTCTCGACCGGATGCGCCTGCTTGCCCGTGTGATCGAGCGCGGCAGCTTCACCGCGGCGGCCGCCGATCTGTCGATGTCGCGATCGACCGCCACCGAGGCGATCAAGGACCTAGAGGCGCGGCTGGGGGTGAGGCTGCTCGAACGCACCACGCGCCATGTCACCCCGACGTTGGACGGCCAGGCCTATTACCAGCGCTGCCTCGCCATCCTTGCCGATGTCGAGGATGCCGAGGCCGGCTTTCAATCGGCGCAGCCGCAGGGCCTTTTGAGGATCGACGTGCACGGCTTCATGGCCCGTCATTTCATCCTGCCGCGGCTCTCCGAGTTCCTCGACCGCTACCCCGGGATCGACCTGCATATCGGCGACGGCGACCGGCTGGTCGATCTGGTGCGCGAGGGCATCGACTGCGTGCTGCGTTCCGGCGAACAGGCCGACAGCGGCATGATCGTTCGGCGGGTGGCAACATTGCGCGAAGTCACATGCGCCAGCCCCGCCTATCTCGAAAAGCACGGCATGCCGGCAACCCCCGACGGTCTCGAAGGCCATCTTATGGTCGGCTTCCGCTCGTCGCGAACCGGTGAGGTCATGCCGCTCGAATTCACCGTCGGCGGCGCGTTGCGCTATGTCGGCCTGCCCAACCGGGTGACGGTCAACGGCTCCGACACGATGGCGGAGCTGGCGCGCCTTGGCTTCGGCCTAGTGCAGGCGCCGCATTACCGCTTCGCCGGGGATTTCGCACGCGGCACGCTTGTCGAAGTGCTGCCGGAGTACCCGCCGTCGCCGACACCGCTGTCGGCGCTCTACCCGCAGAACCGCCAGCTCGCGCCGCGGGTACGCGTGTTCATCGACTGGGTGACCGGGATTTTTGGCGAGGATGGGACATCGGGCCGGGTGTGAAATGCACCGGGCCGCCGGGCTACTTTGCGAAGGGCCGCGATACTTCACGCCCCCCTCTGTCCTGCCGGACATCTCCCCCACGAGGGGGGAGATCGGCGGCTTCAACGGCGGCGCCGAGCATCCTTGACCCACCTACCACCACGCTATGCTCGCATCCATGTCAGGGACCAGCCCCGCGGCCACCGCACCGCTCATCGTGATCGACCTTCAGACCGGCATGTTCGACGGCGTTGCCGAGCCGCCGATCCATGATGCCGACGGCATGGTTGCCCGGACCCGCGCGCTGATCGAATGGGCACGGCGCAGCGGGCGCAAGGTCGCTTTCATCAGGCACGACGGCCCGCAGGGCGATCCTCTGGCGCCGGGTGAGCCGGGCTGGCCGGTGTGGCCGGCGCTTGGCCAGGCCGAGGACGAGCCGACTTTCGCCAAGCGTGTCGGCGATGCGTTCAGCAATGCAGCTCTTGCAGAATGGGTGGCCGGGCAGGGCGCCGGCGAGGTCGTTCTCATCGGCGCGCAGACCGATTTCTGCGTGGCGGCCACGGTGAAGGGCGCCTTTGCAGCGGGCCTGGGCGTCACGGTGGTTTCCGACGCCCACAGCACGCTCGACGCCGCCAGCGAGACGGCCGCGGAGATCATCGCCCGGCACAATGCGGCATTTGCCGCCACCGGGGTTAAACTGGTGACGACAAAAGCCCTGACCGATAGCTGATCCGCCGGCTCATCCCTACGCCGTCAAAGCCTGATCCAGCCGGGAAGAAACTGGCGGGTTCAGACAATTTGGCGCGGGGCACCTCACCACTTGCGGGCTTCCGCAAGCGCGGCCTATCGCGTATTGGCGCGGGAACGCTCCTTTGGCCTTTCCCGGAAAACCATGATTCGTCTCGAAAGCATCAGCAAGCAGAACGGCAGGCAGATCGTCTTCATCGAAGCTTCGGCCGCCTTGCAGAAAGGCGAGAAGGTCGGGCTGGTCGGTCCCAACGGCGCCGGCAAGACGACGCTGTTTCGCATGATCGACGGCGAGGAGCAGCCTGACGAAGGCCAGGTCTCGGTCGATCGCGGCGTCACCATCGGCTATTTCAGCCAGGATGTCGGCGACATGTCCGGCCGCAGCGCCGTCGCCGAAGTGATGGACGGCGCCGGGCCGGTGAGCGAAGTGGCGGCCGAGATGCGCGAGCTCGAGCACGCCATGGGCGACCCTGACCAGGCCGACCAAATGGACGAGATCATCGCCCGTTACGGCGAGGCGCAGCATCGTTTCGAGGAGCTCGACGGCTATGCGCTGGATGGGCGCGCCCGCGAAGTGCTGGACGGGCTCGGCTTCAGCCAGGAGATGATGGACGGCGATGTCGGCAAGCTGTCCGGCGGCTGGAAAATGCGCGTGGCGCTGGCCAGGATCCTTTTGATGCGGCCCGACGCCATGCTGCTCGACGAGCCGAGCAACCATCTCGACCTCGAAAGTCTGATCTGGCTGGAGCAGTTCCTGAAGAACTATGACGGCGCGCTGCTGATGACCTCGCACGACCGCGAGTTCATGAACCGCATCGTCAACAAGGTGGTCGAGATCGACGGCGGCTCGCTGACCGCTTACTCCGGCAACTACGAATTCTACCAGCAGCAGCGGGCGATTGCCGACCGGCAGCAGCAGGCGCAGTTCGAGCGCCAGCAGGCGATGCTGGCCAAGGAGATCGCCTTCATCGAGCGCTTCAAGGCGCGGGCGTCACATGCCGCCCAGGTGCAGAGCCGGGTGAAGAAGCTGGACAAGATCGACCGTGTCGAGCCGCCCAAGCGCCGCCAGAAAGTGTCGTTCGACTTCCAGCCGGCGCCGCGCTGCGGCGAGGACGTGGTGACGCTGAAGAACATCCACAAAAGCTATGGCAGCCGCTCGATCTACGAGGGGCTGGATTTTCAGGTGCGTCGCCGCGAGCGCTGGTGCGTGATGGGCATCAACGGCGCCGGCAAGTCGACGCTGCTGAAGCTGGTGGCTGGCGCTTCCGAGCCGGATAATGGCACGGTGGCGCGCGGCCCGAGCGTCAAGATGGGCTATTTCGCCCAGCACGCCATGGAAGTGCTGGAGGGCGAGCGCACCGTGTTCCAGACGCTGGAAGACGCGTTTCCGCAGGCCGGCCAGGCGCCGCTCAGGGCGCTGGCCGGCTGCTTCGGCTTTTCCGGCGACGAGATCGAGAAGAAATGCCGCGTGCTGTCGGGCGGCGAGAAGGCGCGGCTGGTGATGGCACTGATGCTGTTCGATCCGCCCAATTTGCTGGTGCTGGACGAGCCGACCAACCACCTCGACATCGCCACCAAGGAGATGCTGATCACGGCACTGTCGCAGTACGAGGGGACCATGCTGTTCGTCTCGCATGACCGGCATTTCCTGGCGGCGCTGTCGAACCGGGTGCTGGAACTGACGCCCGAGGGGATTCATACCTATGGCGGCGGCTATACGGAGTATGTCGAGCGCACCGGGCAGGAGGCGCCGGGGTTGAGGAGCTGAGGCGCGGACCCAGCTCTGCCGCTCGATTCCTGAGGCTAAGCACGAGCTGTTCAGCCGTGTATCGCAATTTCGCGCAGCGGATCGCCGCCGTCGATGAACAGCCGGCCTTGCGCGGTCAACACAGCGCCGAGCCGTTGCAGGGCGATTTTTCCCGCTTCGGAATGACGACCGTCCAGCGCGCCGACGCGCACCGCAACGGCAATGTCGAAGCGCTTCTCGTCGGCCTCCAACTCGAAATCTTCGATCGCGACCTGGCGAAGACTCAACCGGCCTGCCGCAATCTCGGCGCGCGAGGCGGCTCCGGCCTGTGCGATGGCCTTGGCGGAGCGATCGCTCGCCAGCACATGCCCGCCGCCGATCCGGCGCGCGATCTCGCGCGCCGCAGCACCTGGTCCGCACCCGATCTCCAGCACGCGCATGCCCGGCCGCAAAGGCAGCGCGTTGATGATCGCCAAAAGCCTTGGCGACAAGTCGTTCGCCATTCCCTGTTCTCCAGCTTTTTCGCGATCCGAGATTAGCGACCGCGGCCGGCGACGGGAAGAGACGCGGACATCGCCGATGCATTCACCCAGCTGCCGGGTCGAGGAGGGACATGATCAACATCGAAGAGAACTGGTCGGTCGCCTCAATTGCGGCGGCCGAGCGGCCCGGCGTCGTTGACCTGAGGGGTAGGGAGGGACTGGCGCCGAGCCTAACCGGTGGGGGGTAGATTACCGGCCGTTTATGTGTATACGCTCAAGCTAATATAAGAGCAAGCTAATGTTATGCGTCAGCGGGCGGGACGTTGGTTTCTGATCAGTGGACGGCCGCCGCCTCCTGGCCGCGCACTCCAACCGGCCCAACACCGCTTATTGCCTTCAAGTCGTGGCTCCAATGCTGTACCCAGCCCGAATTCAAGGAGCCTCCATGACCTCACATCCCGACATCCCCGACGCCAGCATGGCCGTCGATGCGGCCGGCATGACAGCCGATGACGAGCGTGCCGACGAGGCGGATGCCGCATGGCAGGACGATGTTCGCGAGGGCGTGCGGCACATAGGCGATCTGGATTCCCTGCCGCTGTCGCCTGCCGAGCGCGCGGCGGCCGAAGCCGCGGCCACGCGTCACAAGGTTCGCATTCCCAAGGCCTATCTCGACCTGATCGACTGGAGCGACCCGGCCGATCCGATACGGCTTCAGGTCATCCCGTCGCCCAATGAACTGACGGAGCAGGAGGGCGAGCTCGACGATCCGATCGCCGACCACGCCTTCAGTCCGGTGCCGAGATTGACGCATCGCCATGCCGACCGGGTTCTGCTGTTCCCGACCTATCAATGCGCGGTCTATTGCCGGTTCTGCTTTCGCAAGGAGTCGCTGACCTCGATCGGCCGGGGTTTTTCGCGCGAGGCGCTGGAGCCGGCGTTCGCCTACATCGAGTCCCATCCGGAAATCCGCGAGGTGATTCTGACCGGCGGCGATCCGCTCTCCCTGCCGGACAAGGCGCTGACGGAAATCCGCGCCCGCGTCGAGGCGATCCAGCATGTGCGGCTGTTGCGCATCCACACCCGCGTGCCCGTGGCGCTGCCCTCGCGCGTCACCGGCGGGCTGGTTCAAGCCTTGCAGGGCCGGCTGATGGTCACGGTCGTCACCCATTTCAACCATCCGCGCGAGATCACCGAGGCGACCGAGCGGGCCTGCCGTACTTTAAGGCAGGGCGGCTTCGTGCTGCTGAACCAGAGCGTTCTGCTGAAAGGCGTGAACGACACGGTCGAGGTGCTGGAAGAGCTGTGCCGCGAGCTGATGTACCGCCTTGGCGTCAAACCCTATTACCTGCACCACGGCGATCTCGCGCGCGGCATGGCGCACCGGCGCACCACGATCGCCGAGGGCCAGGCGCTGGTCAGCGCCTTGCGTGCGCGCCTGTCGGGCATCTGCAACCCCGTCTATGTGCTGGACCTGCCGGACGGCGGAGGGAAAGTGCCGCTCGGCCGGTCCTATCTCAAGGCGCGGGACGGGGAGACGTGGCAGATACGTGGGCTTGATGGGGTTGTGAGGGCGTACAGGGAGGTTGCTGGGGAGTAGGGGACGCGGAGCCACCGAACCGTCGAGGTCGCGTTCAGCTTATGTAGTAATGTCCCATATAGATATCATGGTCTAGACAGGACATGTTCGGTTCTGGGAATGTGCATTGGACGTTCCGCTAGTTTAGTCAACTAATATATATCGCCCAACTCATATCGTCGGTTTTGGGCTAGCGGGAAAACCTGCCTCCTGCTTGTACGACGGTGCCTGAGGCCACACTTTACAACCGGCTGGCAAAGCTCCCTTTTGTTGATGTCAGCCTAAATCCGGCTGGTGTTTCGATGCGGCGTTGAGGCTATAAAGCCGTTCAACCGGGCGGCCTTGAGATGCATTTCGGTCGGTCGAGAGGGGGTATGGTGATCGACGGAACGCCAAACGTGATTCTGCTGATCGGCAGCGCCCCCGATGTGGTGCGCTGCGCGGCCTGGCCCAAGCAGGCCTTCGGCAAGATCGTCGCCATCAACAATGCCTGGCGCGTGCGCCCCGACTGGGATTTCCTCGTCCATGCCGGCGATTTTCCGGCGGAGCGGATGCCGCAAGGCGATTCCCTGCAGCAGGCGCAGATCTTCAGCGCCTCGCATTACGTTCCGGCGCAAAACAGCTTTGGCGGCTTCGTCTATGCCGGCGGCACCATGTCGATGACGGCGGCCTACTGGACGATCCACAGCCAGAAGCCCGACGTGCTGGCATTCCTTGGCTGCGACATGATCTACGACCAGCCCGGCAACACGCATTTTTACGGCGTCGGCCGCGCCGACCCTTTGCGCAACGACGTCACGCTGCGCAACCTCGAGGCGAAGTCGGCCCGCCTGCTCATCCATGCGCTCCGGCGCGGGTGCCTGTGCGTCAACCTATCCGACCTGCCGCGCAGCCGGCTGATCTTCCCGCGGCTGACGCTCGACGAGCTCGGCGCGCTGTCTTCCTCGCAGCTTTCGGAAATGAAGGCGGAGATGCTTGCCGGCCTGCAACTCGATCAGGCGGAGGAGGCCGACAGGATCGAGAAGGAACTCGGCTATTTCTTCGAGGACGGCATGTACTGGAAGCACCTCGACAAGCTCGACGAGAAATTCCTGGCCGATATCGACCGGCTGTGGATGGCGGCGGTGGAGGCGAGCCAGCCGAAGCTGCCAATCTCCCCCACGAGGGGGGAGATCGGCGCGTCGTCCGCTTAGCTTTTGGCCGCCTCGAGCGTGTCTTGCGTCTTCGTCTCGAAGTCGCTGGCGTCATGGCGCTCGTGCAGCTGCATCGAAGGCTCGCCGAAGGTGCGGTTGACCATGCGGCCGCGCTTGACCGCCGGCCGGGCGTCGATGGCGTCGGCCCAGCGCTGCACGTTCTTGTACTCTTCCACCTTCAGGAACTCGCCGGAATCATCATACATGCGGCCCTTGGCCAGCCCGCCATACCAGGGCCACACCGCGATGTCGGCAATCGTGTAGTCGCTGCCGCCTAAATACTCGCTTTCGGCCAGGCGCCGGTCAAGCACGTCCATCTGCCGCTTGGTCTCCATGGCGAAGCGGTCGATGGCATATTCGATCTTCATCGGCGCATAGGCATAGAAATGGCCGAAGCCGCCGCCGAGATAGGGCGCCGACCCCATCTGCCAGAACAGCCATGACAGGGTTTCGGCACGAGCCGGCTGCTCTGTCGGCAGGAATTCGCCGAATTTTTCGGCGAGATAGAGCAGGATCGAACCGGATTCGAAGATGCGGATCGGCTTTTCGCCGCTGCGGTCCATCATGGCCGGGATCTTGGAGTTGGGGTTGACCTCGACGAAGCCGCTGCCGAACTGGTCGCCGTCATTGATCCTGATCGGCCAGGCGTCGTATTCGGCGCCGCTGTGGCCGAGCGCCAGAAGCTCCTCCAGCATGATCGTCACCTTGACGCCGTTCGGCGTCGCCAGCGAATAAAGCTGCAGCGGATGCTTGCCGACCGGCAGTTCCTTGTCATGCGTCGGGCCGGCGATCGGCCGGTTGATGTTGGCGAAAGCGCCGCCATTTGGCTTGTTCCAGGTCCAGACTTTTGGCGGCGTATATTGGTCCGTTGTGTAGTCGTTCATGTCGGGAGGCCTTTGGATTGGAAGGATTGGGGATTGGAAGGATTGGGGTTCGGGAGGATTGGGGGAGGATCTCAGGGTATCAACTTGGGTGATGGAGGCGGAACTTTGCATAGGACAGCTTCGGATAGCCGTAGGTACAGATAGGGCGGCCGGCGCTGTTGCAAAACCCCGGCGCCAACGGCGAGGCGCCGGTCCACACCAAAGCCGGCGCCGCCTCTTGCGCCTGGTCACCTGTGCCATACCTATAGCCCATATCGGCCTGCGAACCTCATATCAGCCTGCGAACATTGCCAGGAACCAAACCATGAATATCGAGCCCCTTTTGCGATCCATCGTGGCCGTCCGCGCCACCGTCCCCGAAGACGCCTTCACGGCAGACGCGCTGGGCACCCGCCGCGAAGGCAGCGGCGTGGTCATCCGCGGCGACGGGTTGGTGCTCACCATCGGCTATCTCATCACCGAGGCCGAGGAGGTCTGGCTGGCCGACCAGGACGGCCGCGTGGTGCCCGCCCATGCGCTTGCCTACGATCAGGAATCGGGCTTCGGCCTGGTGCAGGCGCTGGCGCCGCTCGGACTGCCCGCCATTGCGCTCGGTGATGCGTCCAGGGCGAAGATCGGCGATCCCGTCGTGCTCGCCGACGGCGTCGGCCGCTCGGTGCGGGCGCAGATCGTCACCAAGCAGGAATTCGCCGGCTATTGGGAATATCTGCTCGACGAAGCGATCTTCACGGCGCCGGCCCACCCCTCATGGGGCGGCGCCGGCCTCATCGGCGCTGATGGCAGGCTGCTCGGCATCGGTTCGCTGCGCCTGCAGATGAGCCGCAACGGTGAGGTCGCCGACATCAACATGGTGGTGCCGATCGATCTGCTGCCGCCCATCCTCGACGATCTCCTGACGCGCGGCCAGGTCGCCAGGCCGCCGCGGCCGTGGCTCGGCGCGTTTTCGGCCGAGAGCGACGGCAAGGTCGTAGTGATGAGCGTCGCCGAGGGCGGCCCGGCCGCCCAGGCGGGCCTACGCCAGGGCGACGTCATCTCGGATGTCCGCGACGCGGCGGTCGACGGGCTCGCCGATTTTTATCGCAAGCTGTGGAAGAGCGGCCCGGCGGGCGCCGAGATCCCGATCCGCGTGCTGCGCGACGGCCGCGAAACCTGGCTGCGCGTCAAATCCGCCGATCGCAACAGCCTGCTGTGGAAGCCGCCGCTGCAGTGAGGCAACCGAAACCTCTCACGCTCCGCAAGCGCTGAAGCCAGTGCCTGGGGTCCACTCCGCGAACGGGATGACCTTGCCTTCGACCGATACGGTCGCGTGCCTGGTGGTGCCGTCCGCCAGCTTCTTGCTGCTTTTGCCCTTGCCGGTCAGCACATTGTAGTCGCAGTCGCCGGCAACATTGTCGTCCATGTAATCCCAATATTCGTAGGCGAAACCGGCGACGACGAACGTGCCGTTGCGCCAGGCGAGCGTCAGCGTCTTGTTGGTCCGCTCGCTGCCGATCTCCATCGCCGGAATATAGAGCTTGATCGAGCCGTTGGGGAGCGCGGTGAGTTCGGGCTCGGTGTCGGATGTGGCGGGGCCCGGCCGGTCGTAGTTCTTCCATTCACCGTAAATCTGTTCATGCACGACCCCGGCAGGTCTGAGAAAATCGCCGTCGCGGTCCCTGAGGAACAAATGCAGGTCCATGGGATGGCCGGGCTCGGTTTCGACTATCATCGCCAGATCGGCGGCGCCGTCGCCGTTCCAGTCGCCGGTCGCCGCCGTGATGATCTTCTGGGTCTCGATCGGCTCCGCCAGGGCGGCGGCCGGCAGCAACAGGACCAGACCGAATATTGTCGATCGCATGTAAATCCCCCGAGTTTGGGCAGGCCTGAGACGCAAGCGCTTCTTATGAGGCCCGGCTCTGCCGCGTCTCGGAACGGCTCGTCTCGTTGAGCAGCCGGCAGAGCGAAACCGCTTCACGACGGCTCAGGCCGATCAGCGCGATTTGCGAAAATTGCGCCGGCAGATCGTGAACGATGTCCCACACCATCCATCGTCCGTTCGGCTCCATGACACATTCGTAACGCAATAGTTGTTCCTGCATCCGACCCCCCGGCTTTGCTCACCGGACTGGTACAGTGTCGAGGTAAATGAGTTGTTGCGCCGCGAGAGTATTCCACGGCTTTCAAAACCAGGCGTTGAATCCCGCAGCGGCGAGCCCGACACACGGCGGGCCGCCCGGCGGGGCGGATCTCTCGACAAGGCGGCAGGGCAGGGACGCTTCTGGCGTGAACGGCGCCGGCCGCCAACGTGGATCACGCGTTGCGGCTCGCCATATGCGCGTCGAGCTTCCTCCTCGAGGGGCCGTAACGCTTGATAATGGTCGCGGCCTCGCTTTGCGGTATGCCGTATTTGCGGGCAAACGCAGCGACCTCGTATGGCTCTTCGCCGGAGACCAGTTTGCGATCCTGCTTGGTCTTGGATTTGTCGTCGGCCATGGCGTCCTCCATCACATCTGGTCGTTATAGGGCTCCTTGGTCCGGCCGACCATCCTGGCCAGTTCGGCAAAGGACGGCACGCCGGTTTCGCCCTGGGCATTGTTGGCCGCCTGCAGCAGCCTGAGCGGAAAGCAGACGGCGTCGCGGTTGGACGGCGACATGTCTTCATAGAGACGCTCGTCGCTGGTCATCGCCGCCTCGGCCCGGCGCAACGCCATGTCGACTTCGTCGACCGATAACAGGCCCTTGTGGACCAGCGCGTTGTTGACGGCCGCGATTGCCATCATCAGTCCTTCGAGCTGGAGATTGGCGACGTTCATCGTCTTGCGTCCTTGCCGGGCTTCTTGACGGTAGCCTTGCCGTCTGGACGGATCGCTGCGCGCGGCGGGTTCTGGCCCTCCGAATGCCGGGTCTTGTCGTCGAAATCGTCAGCCGGCCTGGTCAATCCCATGCCGCCGGGAGGTGGCTTGTTGCCGGCCGCATCCTGCGAGAATTCGTCGGCCGCGTCGGGGCTCGTCTTTGCCGGATATTTCCTCGCTCCGGTCTCGTAGCGGTTCTGGTCGTCGGCCATGTCCTGTGCTCCGGTTGCAATGAGCAGATAACTTTCATGCGACGGCAGCGGTTCCGTGGCGAAATCGACCTTGCCGGTGCCGCAGCCTTAGCAATCTGTCGGGTTTTCGTGCATTCTTGTGCATGCCAACGATGCTTCGCTCCGACGCGCCGGCAAAATGCTGCTCCTACTGCGGTGGGCGCGACCACAATTACGAGGATTGCCCGAAGCGCAAAAGCGATGCCGAACGGCAGAAGGACGCGTCAGGCAACGCCTACCAGCGCGGCGCTGCGCTGGAGTGGAAGTCCGCTAAAGCGGTTCCAGAAAAGTGTCGGCGGTTTTCCGTCCGGAACTGCGTCAAACAGACAAGCGGTTTTCAAAGCCAATCTCCATTGTCCGCCTAGCCTGGCGAGCTACCAATCGCTACCTTGCATAAACAGGTAGCGTGTTATATACAGCCATTGAATTGGAAGTTACGCATGACCGACTCGATCCAGGTGCAGTTGCGAAAAGGCGCTCTCGAGTTGTGCGTCCTGGCCGTGCTGTCGCGGGGCGAAAGCTATGGCTACGAGATCGCCAGCACGCTGGTCGCCGCTGTGAACATGGGAGAAGGCACGATCTATCCGCTGATGCGGCGGATGCAGAATGACGGCCTCGTCGCCACCCGCATCGTCGAGTCGAGCAGCGGGCCGCCGCGCAAATATTACCGGCTCACGCCGCTCGGCCAGCAGGCTTTCGAAGCTCATCGCCGCGACTGGCGCTCGCTCGCGGGCGCAGTCGACAAACTTCTTGAGGATTTGCCATGACCAGGGATGCCTTCCTGCGAAAATTGAGACTGGGGCTCGCCGGCCTGCCAACTCAGGAGATCGAGGATATTATTGGCGACTACGCCGCCCATTTCGCCGATGCCTCGGGCCGCAGCGAAGCGGAGGTCGCGGCGGCCCTGGGTGACCCGGCCAGGCTTGCCCGCGAACTCCGCGCCGAAGCTGGGCTGCGCCGTTTTGAAACTCATTGGAGCGTGTCGAACATGTTGGCGGCGACGTTCGCGCTTGCCGGCCTTGCCTTCGTCGACATCGTCTTCCTGCTGCCGCTGCTCATCACCGCGGTCGTGCTTGCGCTCGGCCTTGGCATCACGCTTGTCGCCATCGGTGCGCTGGGCATCAAGATCATTCTGACCACGCTGCTGTTCGAGCCCGGCGGCACGCTCACGGCGATGCTTGGCCGCGTCTTCATCGGCGCCGGACTGGTGTGCGGGTTCCTCGGCGGCGGCGCCCTGCTGTTGCTGGGGTCGAGCGCCGGCATACAGGTCTTCGGGCGCTATGCCCGGATGCATTCCCGTCTGACCCACCCGGACCGCAACCAGGCTTGAGCGGTGCCAAGATCGCAATTTGTCATCACGTTGAAGGAAACGGACCATGACGGGAAAACTGGCATTCGTCGCAGCGGCGGGACTGGCCGGCGCCGCGCTCTTCCTGGCCGTCGGCATCGGGCTGGCCGGGCCGGACTGGATCAACGCCGGGGGTTCATGGATTGGCGGACAATCCACCTGCGGAGCAACCACATCGACCAGAAAAGAGGTCACGCTGCCGTTCCGCAACGACGGCAGTTTCACGATCGCTTTGCCGGCTTCAGTCCGTTATCAGCCGGGTGACAAGGCCGAGGCCGTCGTCAGCGGCGAGTCGACCCTGATCGACCATGTGCGGATGGAAGGCAGCAGGCTCACCTTGGATTGCGAACCGGGCTGGTTCGCGTCCCGGTTCGATGTCAGCGTGTCGGGGCCGGCAATTTCAGACTGGAAAGTGGTCGGCAGCGGCGACCTTGCCCTGTCGCAGATCAATCAGCCCGGGCTGCAGCTGAACATCCGCGGCAGCGGCAGCGTTACCGCAACCGGAACCGCCCAGACGGTCGATCTGGATATCCGCGGTTCGGGCACCGGCCGGCTCAGGAACCTTATCGCCCAATCCGCGCGGATCGAGATCCGCGGCAGCGGCGATGCGGAGATTACCGCACAAGCGTATGCGGACGTCACGATTTCCGGCAGCGGTGACGTCGACGTCTATGGGCACCCGACCATGCGGCGTTCGGAGGTCAGAGGCAGCGGCAGCATTACGCAGGTGCCGTAAAGCAATTTCGGCGTAGGGAATTGCCCTGGCCGGCCCGAACCACCCGGCCGGTCCGACCGGCCGGCGCGAACATCCTTCCATGTCCAGAGGATTGCAATGCCGCCACTATTGTGGGCAAAACCAGCACGGGCAATCAAGTTGGGGTGGGCAATGACCGATACGCAAGGCAATTCGGGCCGTCCGCAGGGCAAGCCGGGGACGGCGTCGATCGGTTCCGGCCTGATCGCCCTCGTCATCGTGGCGCTCGGCGTCTTTGCGCTCCTGGGATCCTGGTACACGATCGACCAGGGCGACCGCGGCGTGCTCTTGACCAACGGGGCGCTGAGCTCGGTCGTCGATCCCGGGCTGCATTTCAAGCTGCCATGGCTGCAGCGCGTCGAGAAGATCAGCCTGCGCCAGCAGGTGCTCAAATGGGGCTGCGAGAACCAGAACGATTGCAGCGGCCTGCCGGCCATGCAGGCCTATTCGCGCGACCAGCAGCCGGCGGACATGCGCGTCACCGTCAATTTCCACGTGCCGGCCGCCGAAGTCAGCAACGTCTACACCAATTACGGGTCGATCGAAGCACTGGCCGACCGTGTCATCGCCAGGAAAGCACCGCAGGAAATCAAGACGGTGTTCGGCCAGTACGACGCGGTGTCGGTGATCCAGAACCGGGCGAAGTTCAACAAGGACGTCGCCGAGGCCATTGCGGCGGTAACCGATGGCCCGGTGATGATCGACAGCGTGCAGGTCGAGAACATCGACTTCTCCGACGCCTACGAGCAGGCGGTCGAAGCCAGGATGACGGCGCAGGTCGAGGTGCAGAAGCAGGAACAAAACCTGCAGCAGGAAAAGATCAAGGCCGACATCGCCGTCACCCAGGCCAAGGGCCGCGCCGACAGCGTCAAGGCCGAAGCCGAAGCCAGCGCCTACAAGACCAGGATCGAAGGCGAGGCGACCGCGGAAGCCATCAAGGCCCGCGCCGCCGCAATCGCCAACAATCCGCTGCTGGTCGAACTGACCAAGGCGGAGAGATGGAACGGGGAATTGCCGAAGTCGATGATCCCGGGCTCAACCGTACCGTTCCTCGAACTCAGCTCGCCGGCCGCAGCATCGAACTGAGGCGCGGCATCGCGGCGCAACCAGGTCAGGGCGGCGGCGCGGTAGCCGTCCTGATGCGGTCACGGCTGAAGCACGGCGCCTCGGGCGCTTGCTTGCGTTTGCCCGAGAAAAGCCGTCAGCAGCTCCATTCCCGCCGGCCAGTCGCCGAGCTCGCTGTCGCCATTGATGTGGCCAAGCGGTCCGGCGATATGGAGATCGCTGCCCCAGCGCTCGGATTTTGCCCTGACATAGTCCAGCGAGCCGTAGGGATCGTTGGTGCTGGCGACAATCAGCGAGGGAAAGCGAAGCCGTTGTTGCGGTGTCTCGGCGAAGGCGCGGGCGGAGGAGGGGAAGGCCGGCGACGCAGGGTCCGGAACCGCAACCAGCAACGCGCCGCCGACCTCGCGGGGCGAGATCCGCTGCCAGTGCGCGACTAGCAGGCAGCCGAGGCTATGGGCGACGAGCACCGGTGGTGTCCTTGCCAGGCCTACAGCGGCTTCCAGCGCAGCCACCCAGTCGTCGAAGTCCGGCGCGTCCCAACTCGCCGGGCTGAACCGCCGCATCGCCAGGTCCGCCTGTTGCCAACGTGTCTGCCAGTGGGCTTTGCCCGATCCGCCGATGCCCGGCACAATGATGAATTCGGTCATGCGAAGCCCTTCTCTCCTGATGCAACGCGCGCAATTCTAGGTCTTCTCCCAGGCGGCGGAATGAGAGATCATCGGAAAGCAGCGAAGAAATCCGATGGATTAAAGGTGATCATGCGGAACGGCGATTATCGGCCAAGGCTCGATCCCACCGATCTGGCGATCATCGAGATCATGCAGGAGGATGCCCGCATCGGCATCTCCGAGCTTGGCCGCCGCGTCGGCCTGTCCCAGCCCGCCGCTTCGGAACGGGTGAAGCGGCTGGAGGAGCGCGGCGTCATCACCGGTTACAAGGCGGTGATCAATTCGGCAGCGCTCGGGCTCGGCACCATGGCGGTCATCCGCTTGCGCACCACGCATGAGCATATCCAGGCCTGCCTGAAGAAGTTCGCCCAGTTGCCGGAGGTGATCGAGGTACTGCGGGTGACCGGCGAGGACTGTTTTCTGGTCAAGGTCGTGGTCCCGTCACCGCCCGACCTTGAAAGCATCGTCGACAGCATCGGCCACTACGGCACGGTGACGACAAATGTGGTTCTGCGCGCCGAGCCACCGAAGCGGCTGGGGCGCGAATTGGTGACGAGGGCCTGACCGGGGCGCCGCCCCGCCGCCCGTCTATCGCTTTGTCTGCGTATGCCCGACGGCATTGGCGAACGAGATGCCGCCCTTGATCTCGCGCATCGCCATCGAGGTGATCGTGCGCCGCACGCCGGGTAACCGGCTGAGCTCCTCGCGCAGCATCCTGTCGAGCGCCATCATGTCGACGGTGACGATCTGCAGGAGATAGTCGGCCTCGCCTGTCGTGGCGTGGCAGCGGCGGATCAGCGGATGCTTCTGCACCGCCGCCTCGAAGGCGTCCGACAGCTCGAAATCGATCGACACCTGGATAAAGGCTTCGATGCCGAAGCCGAGCTTGGCCGGGTCGATGCGGGTCGAGTAGCCGCGGATGACGCCGGCGTCCTCCAGCGCCTTGACCCGCTTCCAGCACGGCGTCTTGCTCAGGCCAACCTCGTCGGCGAGCGCGGCAAAGGAGATGCGGGCATCGCGTTCGAGCGCCGCGACGATCTTCCGGTCGACCGCATCCAGCAGCATTCGTTCTTTCCTTCCGCTTCAGATGCAGTTTTTGTCCTTTGTTTCCCGCCAGCCGAATAACAGAAAGGGACAATGTTCGGCAAGAAAGCGATTAGACTCGGGGACCGGGACCCAACAAGCGCCTGCGGCCCGACGGCCGGGGCAAGGAGCATGGCCATGGACAAGCAGGACTATTATGCCCGCATCGAAACGCCTGAGATGCGCGACTATGGCGTCTACCTCAAATGCGACAGGCTGCTCGCCTGCCAGAAGCCGCTGGCCGAGATGGTCAATGCCGACGAGCTGCAGTTCCAGATCGTGCATCAAGTCGAGGAACTGTGGATGAAGCTCATCGCCTATACGCTGGTCGACGTCGTCGATTTCCTGGAAAAGCAGGACACGCATCGCATCGTCACGCTGATGGGGCGCGTGCACCGGCTGATGCGCATGATGACGGCGCAGCTCGACCTGCTCGAAACCATGTCGCCCAAGGAATACCAGCAGATCCGGTTGCAGCTCGGCAATGGCAGCGGCCAGGAATCGCCGGGCTTCAAGCAGCTGCTGCGGCTGCCGCCCGATCTGTGGCGGGCCTTCAAGGCGTCCTACCTCGATGGCCGCGGGCTCTCGGTCGAGGACGTCTACGATGCCGGCTACGATCACGGCGACAGCTATGTCGTTGCCGAAGCGCTGGTCGAGTTCGACGAGCTGTTCCAGAAATTCCGCGCCAACCACCTCTACCTCATCCACCGCACGATCGGCCTCGGCGCGAAATCGCTGAAGGGCCGGCCGGTCGAATTGCTGGAAGCCGGCGCCCGCCACCGCTTCTTCCCGGAGCTCTGGGACATACGCTGGGCGATGACCGACCGCTGGGGCAGCCAGTATGGAACGATACGGGAGCCGATCAGCAAGCCGGGGGCCAAGGTGGGGTAGTCCTGAACCTGGTTCCTCGCCCTAGTAAAGGCAGGCAATCGATAGGGAGTCCCCCTCATCCGGCCGCGGAGCCTGTCCTCGGGCTTGCCGGAGGCAAGACCCGTGGGCGGCCACCTTCTCCCCGCTGGGGAGAAGAGGCTGGCATCAACGCAGGCGACCTCCTCTCCCCTCGGGGAGAGGTCGGATTGCCCCGAATTGGCCGTCGCAATTAGGGGGGGCATGCGGGGGAGGGGGCGCGTGGCCCTATTCGCCCAGCCGCCAGTGGGCGAGGAACCAGGTTCTGCAATGTCTGGCCCGCTACGCGCTTGTATCCTGCAGGTTTTTCGGGGGATGATGTCGGGCTTGCGGCTGGTGGTGCGTCCTTGGGGCGAAACCGTCGCAACTCTTGGGAGGACATCATGACCTTGGAAACCACTCAATCATCCGTTCAGTCGCCGTGGCAGACCGCGGCAATCCTTGTCGCCCGCCTGATCTTTGCCGCCGTCTTCCTGATGGCCGTGACCTTCAAATTCATCGATATCGGCGCCACCGCCGGCTATATCGCGGCGGCCGGATTTCCGTTCCCGCTGTTCCTGGCCTGGTGCGCAGCCCTGCTCGAGGTCGTCCTCGTCCTATGCTTCCTGACCGGCGCCTTCTTCTCCTGGGCAGCACTCGTCGCTGGCGCCTATGTGCTGTTCCTGGGCTTCGCCTTCCACGGGCCGTCGCACTGGGCCGGCAACCAGGCGGAGTTCGGCTTCTTCGTCGACCATTTCACCTTCCTGGCCGGGCTGCTGTTTGCCGCCGTGCACGGGCCAGGCCGCGTCCTGGCGCTGAAGCTTGGCAGGAGGTGATGCCGGAATTTCGGATCCGGCGTCTCGATCCGCACCAGCATCGTCGTGACATCGAGCACGGCCGGGTCCCGTCATTCAGGCCATCGCAGGTCGAGTGCAATAAAAGCGACAGCTAAAGTAACGGGCGTTCTAGGTTTATGCTTTTTGTAGAGGCGCCTGCATTCCCTCTGTACTTCCAACTTTCGACGGGCTAAGCAAGACACGGGTCTTGAGGGGGAATTCATGAACATCGCCACGCGTTTTGCTGCCGCCATGATCGGCGCGTCACTGCTTGCCGGCTGCACCACGTTGACCGAAGGCGAATTCAACACGATGCATGCCACGCTTGAAGGCAGCCCTGCCGTGAAGCGCCTGGTCATCAAGGACTGCATTGCAAGAGAGAAATCCACGTCGCTCGGCGAAAAGAAGACTTACGCTGCGTTCATGAATGTGAGCGTGGCGAAGTACGAGACGGCCCTGTGCAGCCGTATCAGCAATGCCATTGCCAGTGGCAGACTGACCTACGCCGACTATGTGAAGCTGCATTCGCCAACCGCCGACAACAGCAAGGTCATCAGGATCATGCAGGGCCGCTAGCAGTCGCCGCCAGCCCGGCACGGCAGCCGTTATCGCTGTGTCAACTCCGATCGCGGCGCCAGTTATGATCGCCGCGTCACATCTGGTCGTTGTAAGGTTCCTTGATCTGACCGACCATGCGCGCCAGTTTCGAGAAGGACGGCATGTCCGTCTCCGGCTGACACTGATTGGCCAACTCCAGCAGTCGGATCGGGAAGTTGACGGCGTCGCGGCTCGACGCCGACATGCCTTCGGACCTTTCCTCGTTGGTCTCGCTGGCTTCGGCCTTGCGCAAGGCGATGTCTATCTCCTCGACAGAGAGCACGCCCTTGCGGACCAGGACCTGATTGATCGATGCGATGGCCATAAGCAGGCCTTCGAGTTGCAGATTGGCGACGTTCATGGCTTTTGCTCCCATTGGCTAAGCTTCAAACGCGCGAATGCCTGTTCTGATCCGGACGGTGGCGTCTCGCCGGCCGGTGTGCTTCGCCCACCACCTCGCATTTTTTGCCGCCGCAACGTATTTTGTTCTTGCTTTGTGCCGGCAGCTATGCTACTAATCTGGGTATGGTGCTAATTGGCTCCAACGACCCGCCCGCCGAGGCGGGTTTTTTGTTTCAGGCCGGTTTGGAGACGATCACGGCGAGCGAGGCGAGCTTTCCGTCGCTCAGGCTTCGGATGTAGTTGCGGCGGCGCTGCAGGAATTCCGCGCCCATGACGATTTCATTTGCCTGCTGCTGCGCCGGCGAGGGCACGATGCCGGAATTGGCTCTCTGCAGCGCCAGCTCAACATGTTCGCCGGTTTCGTCGACGATCTCGTCGATGCGAAACCCGGCATCTGCAAACAGGGTTTTCAATTTTTCCCGATCGGCGAGGTGACTGGTCGCCGGCGAAACCGCCCAGGGCATGGGGTAGTACGGCTCGCCGCCGGCGAGCACGGCCTCGGTCCAGATCAGCCTGCCTCGCGGTTTCAGCACGCGCCAGGCCTCGTCGATGACCGCGGCCTTATTCTCGATGTTCATGCCGACATAGAAGCAGATCGCCGCATTGAACGTGCTGTCGCCAAAAGGCAATTTCGTCGCGTCGGCCTGATGGAAGCGAACCTTGTCGGACAATCCGCTGAGTGCGGTCAGTCGGCTCGACGCGGCGACAAAGGCCGGCGTCAGGTCGATGCCGTCGACCTGGCAGCCATAGGTCGAGGCCAGAAATCTTGCCGGCCCGCCAATGCCGCTGCCGATATCCAAGATCCGATCTATCGGCGAAGGCGCAAGACGGGCAGCATGCTCCCGCGTGGCGATCAGTTCGCGGCCATGGAGCTGATCGAATGGATAGAGTTGCGCGGCGGCGAGTTTGCCGGCCGGGTCGGCGTCCGGGATCGCGGCCAATATGCGATCGACGATGCCGTCGCTGCCGTAGTGACTGGTGACATTGCCCATGACGCGTTCCCCTCAAGCGCAAACACCATCCCATCAACGCAAGTCTCACGCAATGCCCCGCCTTTCTCGCCAAAGAACCCCTCTTTCCAGCCGTCCACCGATGAAGGGTGCGAGGTCGTCAGTGCATTTTTTTCCGCTGATGCCACATTTTGTTCTTGCTTTGTGCCGGCAGCTATGCTACTAATTTGGGTATGGTGCCAATTGGCTCCAACGACCCGCCCGCCGAGGCGGGTTTTTTGTTTCAGGCTTCCTTTTCGACCAAACGTTACGTGAGCTGCCAGCTGTGGGGCCGGCAGGACAGGGGCGCGAAGGAACGCGACCTGACGATCGTCGGAACCGCGAAATCACCAACCATGAATCCCGCAACGCGCTCGTGCGCCCACCCCAGAGAACATCCCCATGTCCAACCGTTACGCCACCATCATCACCGACGATGACGGCCACGAGGTCGTCAGCGCCATTGGCGAGTTCGCCGGCGCCGCACCCTGTGCACGCATCGGCCGCTTCGAACTGGTCGCCGCCGGCGTGCGGATCGGTATGCTGCGTGGCGGTACCGTCGATGCGGTCGGCGGCTTCGGCTTCCCGTCGGAAGCACTCGACGGCAAGGCGGTGGCAATTCTCAGGGCACGGCTGAATGCCTTGCCTGACGCCGGTGCGATGAAGCCCGGCACGCTGACTGATGCGAAGCCGGCGAGCCAGCCGCACAAGCCGAAGTCGGCACGCGCCGGCAAGAAGGCCAAGCCGCGCAAGCGCATTGTGCGGCCAGCCAACAAGAAGCCGGCGATCTCCGCCGGGACGGCAGAGTAGGGCATGGCCAAGGCTCCTTCCACCGGCGATCCCCAGCCGCACGATCAAGCACCCGGCAAGCGAACCAAGCGGGCGAAGAAGACGCTGGCCGACGGCTTCCTCGAAGCGATCCGCGCCGATTTCCGCGCCCATGGCGCCGGCGTCATCGCCGAGGTGCGCGCCGAAAAGCCCGATCAGTATCTGAAGCTCGTGCTGTCGGTGCTGCCCAAGGATCTTAGTGTCAACATCAACAATCTGGATGCATTGAGCGATGACGAAATCAGGCAGCGCATCCGCGGCCTCGAAGCCGTCCTTAGGCCGTTCCTCGAGAAGCCGGACTTCGCAAAAGGCTTCGCCCAGCCGGGCGGCAAGGAAGGAATATCTCAGCCTGCTGGCGGAGCTGGACCGGAGGCGCCGCACTAACCAGCTTGCCGCCTATCGGCCTTATCCCCGACAGGCCGAATTTCACGCAGCCGGCGCGACCAATCGCGAGCGCCTGTTCATGGCCGGCAACCAGCTCGGCAAGACCAGGGCGGGCGGCGCCGAGTGGGCGATGCAACTCACCGGCCGCTATCCCGATTGGTGGCAAGGCAAGGTTTTCGATTGTGCGGTACGGATGTGGGCGGCCGGCGTCACCGGTGAAAGCACGCGCGACAACCCGCAGCGCATCCTGATCGGCCCGCCACAGCAGCAGGCGGCCTGGGGCACCGGGATGATCCCGGCCGACGCCCTCGTCAGCACGATGGCGGGACGGGCGCCGGGCGCGCTCGACAGCGTCGTGGTGCGCTGGGGCGGCGGCGGCGATGTCCAGGCCGACGAATCGGTGCTGTCGTTCAAGAGCTACGAGAAAGGCCGCGAGAAATGGCAGGGCGAAACGCTGCACGGCGTCTGGTTCGACGAGGAGCCGCCGCTCGACATCTATTCCGAAGGGCTGACCCGCACCAACGCCACCGGCGGCATCACCATCGTCACCTTCACGCCGCTGCTCGGCATGTCGGACGTGGTGCTGCTGTTTTTGTCCGCGGAGCAGGTGGGAGGGATGGGGAGGGGATGACAGCGCTGCGAAATCGCGCAACTCGCGTTCCTTCGCGCCCCCCTCTGTCCTGCCGGACATCTCCCCCTCTAGTCCCTATGATTGCTGGGCCTGAGGGCGGCCCGTCATCCGATATGCAACGGTACGAGGGTTAAGCCGGCTGGCCGGCG
>NZ_JAMYOU010000041.1:0-35771 GCF_040319995.1 Mesorhizobium sp. M0815
CCCGCGTGGGCGGCGGTTTTGGCTACCCCGGGGGGGGGTTGGATTGTGGTTTCCCCCCTGCTGGTTGGGGGGGGCCCCTTTCCCGTGCGGCGGGGGGCCCCGGGGGGCCCCAACGCCGAACCAGAAGCCGGCGTTGCGGCCGATCCTGATATTGCCGATCAGCGTGGCGTCGGGCGCGATCCAGTTGCTGTCGGCGTCCTCGAAGGTGGGCGCTTTTCCGTCAATCGCGTAGATCGGCATCGCTGTCTCCAGATTGTCTCACACCGACAAGGTGCCAGACCCTAGAAGCGAAGCCGCCCACGACGCAATGGCGATCACCACCATGCCCAGCGCCAGCGCCCAGATGGTCGCCGTACAGCCGCAGGAGATCAGCCCCAGCACCGAGATGCGACGCTCGCGCCAGGCGTCCAGCGCCTCGTTGACGAACATCAGCGGCCCGGCGCAAGCCGTCGCGGCGAGCGAGCGCAGCATGTGCTTCGACGATACATAGGGCTGGACGAAGGCAAGCTTGCGGCCGGCGACCAGTTCCATCGCCGATCCGGCCAGGCCGCAAGCCGTCAGCCCAGCCATAAAACTGAATATGATTTGTTCGACCGGGCTCATCTTTACCCTCCGTTTACCATGAAATCGCACAGTCGCCTGCAAAGCTGCGTAGCAAGAGCCGTGCCGCGCCGAGATGTGCCGTTCAGGCACACCGATGGGACGGCAACGAGGATCGCGATGAAGCAGGCAGCCGCCACAGAGGGCCCGCAACTCAGCGTCGTCGATTCGACGCTGATGAAGCGGGTGTTTTATGCGTTCGCGACGCTGGCGCTGCTTTCGGTGGCGATCAGCCTTGGCGGCAAATGGTTCGGCCGCTCGATCGCCATGGCCGGGTACACCGACGACACCACGGTCCACAAGGTCGTCATCGGCAACAACATCATCGCCGTGCCGGCCAATGTCATTCGCTTTGCCCAGGCCCGGCGCGACGGCATCGCCTCGCGGCTCGACCTCTATTTGCGCTATCCCGAGCTGGACGGCTACAGCGAGGTTGCCCGCAACGACTTCAACCACACCGGACCCAGCAAGGACATCATTTTCCTGTCGTTCGAGCCGCAGATGATGTCGCGCGACATGAGCGGCCGCTTTGCGCCGATCTACAGCGCGCTGATCGCCAAGCCGGGTACGCCCGGCCCTGGCGGCACCACACTTTACGCTTTCAGCGAAAAATCAGGCTATCTCAACGAAGTGCTGGCGGTCGCAAACCGCCCCGGCAAGGATCCGTTCGTTGCCCGCTGCCTGAGCGGCCCGAGCGCGGACGAATCGCTGGCGCCCTGCGAACGCGACATCCTGGTCGGCGACAATCTCAGCCTTACCTACCGCTTCCCCCGGGAATTCCTGGGCGACTGGCAGGCGCTCGACGCGGCGATTTCTGGCGAGGCAGCGCGCGTGCTGAAGACAGGGCGGTAGGGCTTGATCCTTCGACCGACCCTGAAGGGCTGTGGGCTGGAGCCCCGCCAATCGGGCTACCAATCTCCAGGGTTTGCGATTGGCTGTAGGCCCACCACGCCTTCGTCATCCTAGGGCGGAGCAGGAGCGAAGCGACGTCGCGGAGACCCTAGGATCCATGCCGTTACGCCAGTCGAAGAATGCAGCGGCTCAGAACGGTGCTTGCATCCGCAACAATGCCTACTACCCTTCAGCCATGACGGGCTATGCCTACATGACTGCAAGCCAGAAGCGCGGCACGATCTACATCGGTGTCACCAACGACCTCGGCCGCCGCATGCCGGAGCACAAATCTGGCGAAGGCTCGCGCTGCACCAGCCGCTACGGCGTACAGCGTCTGGTCTGGTACGAGGACCATTTCGACATTCGCGACGCCATCCAGCGCGAGAAGTCGCTGAAGCGCTGGCCACGCCGGTGGAAGATCGAGCTGATCGAGAAGACCAATCCAGAGTGGTTCGAACTTTTTCGCGGGACTGGTTGGTAGAGGACGCCCAGCCGGTGCCAAGAAGCATTCGATTCTGGTCAGAGCGGAGCACTGCCGCGAGGTAACGGCATGGCTCCCAGGGTCTGCGCCGCGTCGCTTCGCTCCTTGCTCCGCCCTGGGATGACGAAGGGAGGGATGCTCCAGCCAGTCTCCGAGGTTTGCGCTCCGCCATCAGGCGGTCCCGCCTGCAACAAGCAGGTCCGGCCAGCACCAAATTCCCGGCTCAGGCCAGATCGATATCGAGGATCGCCATCGAGAAATTATAGTCGCCGTCGTCCTCGTCCTTGAAGACGATGCCGAGGAACTCGTCGCCGACATAGACCTCGGCCGAATCTTCCTTGCGCGGCCGCGCCTTCACTTCGAGTTTGGGGTTCTGGAAGGTGCGTTTGAAATAGGCGTCCAGCTTTCTGATTTCGTCCGGCTTCAACAGTCTTCTCCGATCGTCGCTTGCTCAAGTGCGTCGCGTCTGAAGAGATCGATGCGACGCGCTTTAAATCTTGCTTCATGCATGTCGCTATCCCAAAACAGCTGGGCACTATTGGGCGACATGCATTGGTGAGCGCGCTTCTGGCACGTCGACAATGGTCATGTAAAGGCAAGCCGGCATAGAGGGCAGGAATTCAGCCCCCTGCTCGAGCGCTCAGATGTCGAAGCTGACGACGTGGTCCATCGTCTGCGACGGCAACAGCTGGTCCATCTGCCGCGAAGGCTGGTCGCAGCCGGTCTCGCCGACGACGCGGGCCGGCACGCCGGCAACCGTCTTGTTGTGCGGCACCGGCGACAGCACCACCGAGCCGGCCGCGATCTTGGAGCAATGGCCGATTTCGATGTTGCCGAGGATCTTGGCGCCGGCGCCAATCAGCACGCCATAGCGGATCTTGGGATGACGGTCGCCGCCGGCCTTGCCGGTGCCGCCCAGCGTGACGCCGTGCAGGATCGACACGTCGTCCTCGATCACCGCCGTCTGGCCGACGACGAGGCCGGTGGCGTGGTCGAGGAAGATGCCCTTGCCGATGCGGGCGGCCGGATTGATGTCGGTCTGGAACACCGAGGACGATCGGCTCTGCAAATACAGCGCGAAATCCTGGCGGCCCTGGTTCCACAGCCAATGCGCCAGCCGGTGCGTCTGGATGGCATGAAAACCCTTGAAGTAGAGCACCGGCATGATGAAGCGGTCGCAGGCCGGATCGCGGTCGTAATAGGCCTGGATGTCGACGCGCACCGTCGTCGACCAGTCCTTGTCGTCGGCCGCCATCGCCTTGAATGTCTGGCGGATGAGGTCGGAGCCGATGTCCTGGTGAGCGAGGCGCTCGGCCAACCGGTGGATAACCGCTTCTTCCAGGTTTTCCTGATTGAGGATGGTCGAATAGAGGAACGCCGCCAGCAGCGGATCGCGGTTGACCGCTTCCATTGCTTCATCGCGGATCGAACGCCAGATCGGATCTACCGGCTGCACCCTGGTGGGACGGGAAATCGTAACGCTGTTCATCTGATGTCTCCGGCCATCCAATGTCTCAGGCCATCCAATGTCTCGGCTTGGCGGCTTGCCTATTCTCCGGCCGCACCTATAAGCCAGATCATAGCACGGGTGAACTCAATTTTCCTTAGTGCTTCGTCAAATGGATTTGGTTGGCGGAATTTCAAGCAGCCATGGAAAACGCAACCTTGATGGACGAGACCCTGAAGCGCGAGCTTTCCGCGCTGTATGACGCCGCGGATCGCCACTACCACGACCTTGGCCACATCGAGGCGATGCTGGCGCTAGCCAACGATTACAAGGCATTGCTGCATGATCCTGAAGCAGTCGAAGCGGCGATCTGGTTCCACGACGCGATCTACGACGGCCGCGCCAAGGACAATGAGGCGAGGAGTGCCGCACTTGCCGAGACAAAGCTCGCCGGCCGCGCCGATGCACAACGCATCCGTCGCATCGCGGCGATGATCACTGCCACCGCCGGCCACGAATTGCCGTCCCTTGGCGACCAGCATTCCGTTCGTGACGCGGCGCTGTTCCTCGACATGGACCTGGCGATCCTGGGTGCTGCGCCTGACGTGTTCGACGCTTACGAACAGGCGGTTCGCCGCGAATATCAGTGGGTCGATGAGCCGATGTGGCGGGCCGGCCGTGCCGCTGTCCTAAAGGGCTTCCTCGCGCGTCCGCATATCTTCCATAGCGAGGAATTCCGCCGGCGCTTCGAAACCCAGGCCCGGCAAAACATGGCGCGCTCGCTCAGGGCGCTTGGCGATAACCTCAGCCCAGACAAATCCTAATCCGGAAACGTCTCCATGCGCTGCGCATAGGCCTTGAAACCGGCTCGCCCGTAGACAGATCGCGCGCCCGGATGATCGTGAGTGTCGGTGTGCAGCCAGACCCTTTCAGGTTCATGCGACCAGACGGCGCGCAGCGCCCGGTCGAGCAGGTATGGCCCAAGCTTGCGGCCCTGAAGAGCCGGAACGACCCCGAAATGGGCCAATTCGACAACCGGCTGGCCGACGCCCGTGAATTCGCACAGGCCGGCTGCTTCGCCATCGACATAGATATGCGTCGATGGACTGGCGAGAAGGCGCTCGAGGTCGCCCAAGGGCATGCGCAGCCGCTGATCCCATTGTACAGGCTCGCCAACAGCGCGGTACAGGCTGATGTAATCAGCGACGCCAAGCGTTTCGCGCACCACCGCCGCGCCCGGTTCGGGAGCGGCAAAGCCGCCGCCGAACGGCGGCCCGGTCATCTCCAGATAGGTGACGAGAAGATCGACCATGGCAACTCGCGCAGATTTGAAGCTGAGGGGTCGCGTCGGTCGCTTGCCTGCCGGAGGTTTGCCGAGATCAGGTGAATGCGCCAAAAGTCGATGCCATTGCCCACAGCATGAACCCCCCGGCCGCAAGCGACGCGCCATTGACCACGATGCCAGCCAGGCCGAGCACACGATTGTCGTCTGGGCGACCCACGGCCATCAAGCCGAAGACCACGCCGATAAGATGTGCCAAAGGGCCGGCCAGAAAAAATACCGCAGCGAAGAAGCCCGTCGCACTGTTCTGGAGCAGTGGGGAGGCGTCGCTCGGCATTGCTATCAACGCGGTGATCGCAATCGCCCCTGTCGCCAATGCGGCCACCGCTAGAACAACGGACCATTCGCCGAACCTGCTTTTCGCAACGACGCCCGGCAAAGCGGCGTCGCTTCTTCCCCATTGTGCCATCGTACCCCCCTGCCCTCGTTCAGCGCGTGGCGGGTTTGAACCGATCCACACGTCGCGCTTATTTACTGCTGTATCGTTGCAAAACCGCTAAGAACCCAGCTTCAGGCCCTATGGCCGCTTTGGGAGCCGTCCATCAAAGCGGATGCTCCCCATAAAACTCCAGCACACGCTGCTTGAAGGACTTGTCGCCGACCGCCAGCATGTGGTCGCGGCCTTCGATATGAAATGCCCTGGCGTTCGGCATCAAGCCAGCGAGTTCATCCGGCGAGCCGCCGATGTCGTCCTTGGTTCCCACCGCAATCAAGGTCGGCTGGGCAATGCGGGCAATGTCGGCCTCGCTCAGCAATTCGCGCGAGGTGGCGATGCAGGCGGCGAGCGCCCGGCGATCGCTGCGGGTCTGGTCGGCGAAGGCGCGGAACGAGCGGCCGCGCGGGTCGCTGGTGCCTGCCGGATCCTCGGCCAAGAGGGCGTCGGCTATCGGATCCCAATCGCCGACGCCGTCGATCATGCCGATGCCGAGACCGCCGAAGACCAGCGTCGCCACCTTGTCCGGGTTGGAGAGCGCCAGGAAGGCCGATATGCGCGCGCCCATCGAATAACCCATGACATGGGCGCGTTCGATGCCGAGATGGTTCAAAAGCGCTGCCGCGTCGGACGCCATTTTTGCCGGCGTATAGTCCGCTTCATCATAGCTCTTCGACGACGAGCCATGGCCGCGATTGTCGAAGGCGATGGCACGGTAGCCGGCATCGTTCAGCGTCTTGAACCAGCCGGGCGACACCCAGTTGACGTAATGGCTCGAGGCAAAGCCGTGGATCATCAGCACCGGATCGCCCTGCCCCGATGCCGGCTGGCGGTCAAGGAAAGCAAGGTCGAAACCGTCATGGGAAAAGAACTGCATCGGCCGAAGATCCTGCCCGTTCAGTCGGAATCGACATTCGGCGCATCGCCCTTGTCGGGCGGCGGCATGGCCGGCCCCGGCGCCGTGCCGATGGCCGGATGGCGCAGCAGGTCGCCGTCCTTGATGCCCTTTTTGGCGGCGGTTCCTGCCTTGAGCTCGAGCACGAAGCGCACCGGTTCGTCCGGCGAGATGATCGCCTCCGACTGCGGCTCGCCTTGCTTGATCGCCCGGATCCGGCCGTCCTGGCCGACGAAGATCAGGTCGAGCCGCAGCGGCGTGTTCTTCATCCAGAAACTCACATCCTGCGGCGCACCGAAGACGAACAGCATGCCGTGATTGTCGGCCATGTGCCGGCGGAACATCAGGCCGGCCTCGCGCTCGGCGGGCGTGTCGGCGATTTCGACGGAAAAAGAACGCTCGCCGGCCTTCGTCACCGCGACCAGCGGCGCCGGGTCGACGGGAAGGATCATCGCCTTGCCGTCGGCCGAACTCGGTTGCTGAAAATAGAAGAAGGCGCTTGTGGCGACGATGAGGAAAATCCCGGCGCAGAGCGCGCCCGCCGTCAGCCGGTTCCTGTGAGCCATATGAAATCCTCGGCCGGAACTAATGCGAGACCGGCAAGGTACCCATATCGGGGTGAATTTCGGCAGCCATAAGGCCTTTGTCGCCGCGTCCGAAGCGGACCAGCACCACCTGGCCCGGACGGAGTTCGGTGATGCCGTAGCGGCGCAGCGTCTCCATGTGGACGAAAATGTCCTCGGTGCCCTCGCCCCGGGTCAGAAAGCCGAACCCCTTGGTGCGGTTGAACCATTTCACCAGCGCCCGTTCGAGGCCGCTTTCCGGCGTCACCGCGACATGGGTGCGCTGCTCCTGCAGCTCTGCCGGATGCACCGCTGTGGTGACATCCATCGAGAGCACGCGGAAAGCCTGCAGCCCGCGCTCGCCCTGCTTGACCAGGCAGACAACGCGGGCGCCTTCCAGGGCAGTCTGAAAACCGTCCTTTCGAAGGCATGTCACATGGAGGAGGATGTCGCCCGAAGAACCATCATCGGGAAGGATGAAACCGTAGCCCTTGGCCACGTCGAACCATTTGATGGCGCCGGCGATTTCGACGAGATCGGCCGTATCGGCGCTCTCATCCCGCTTCAACGCATCGCTACCGGCCCCGTCCCGCCCCATGAAAGAGGCCTTTTCCCCCATAAGAACGCCCCCTTTTTTCAAGAAACACCGCAACTGATTCTTGACGCCAGATTAACACCGCGGCTTCCGGTGTGTGCAAGACCTGACGTGCCTTTTTTCACGGTTCCATACAGGAATAGCGGATTTGTCGTTTGCCGGCGCCGGCAAGCGTGGCCAATTGCCCTTTGGCCGGGCCGCCCTTATGTTGCGCCGCAACGCAACATACGGAGGAAATCCATGCGCTATCTGCACACCATGGTCCGCGTCGCCGACATCGATGCTTCGCTCGATTTCTACTGCAACAAGCTTGGCCTCAAGGAAGTGCGCCGCCACGAAAACGAGCAGGGCCGCTACACGCTGATCTTCCTCGCCGCGCCCCAAGACGAGCAAAGCGGCATCAGCGAGAAAGCGCCGCTGGTCGAGCTGACCTATAATTGGGACCCGGAAGACTACAAGGGCGGCCGCAATTTCGGCCATCTCGCCTATGAGGTCGACGACATCTACGCCACCTGCCAGCGGCTGATGGACAATGGCGTCCCCATCAACCGGCCGCCGCGCGACGGCAATATGGCGTTCGTCAAATCGCCGGACGGCATCTCGATCGAGCTGTTGCAGAAAGGCCCGGCCAAGCCCAAGGCCGAACCGTGGGCCTCGATGCAGAACACCGGGAGCTGGTAGCCGATCACGCCATGTTGAGCGGACGTCGTCGGGCGGGTACGCCCCGCGGCCTTTGGTTTTCGCGGCAGGCGCCTATCTAACCGGCGTGGCGCCTGTCAGCGAAGGCTGGCGCAACATCATGCAACAGGCGCTCGCCAAGTCCACAATGGGCTCCAGGAGAATTCATCCATGCCGACCAGCCATGTCGACGTCGCCACCGAACACGCCAGCCGCTATCTGCAACAGCTGTGCAAGCATTGGGCGCACAAGTTTCCCGTCGAATTCGACCCGAACCACGGCAGCATCGATCTGACGCTCGGCCGCACGATTCTCGATGCCGACCCGGCGGCGCTGCATATCGCGGTGACGACCGAGGAGGCCGGCTCGCTGGAGCGCCTGGAAGCGGTCGTCGCCGACCACATCAGGCGCTTCGCCTTCCGCGAAGAGCTGGCATTCGACTGGAAACGCGCTCCGGCCGCGTAGACGACCTATCAACCGCCGGCCTTGGCCATCTCCAGCAGCATCAGCACGGTGCGCCAATTGCGCGCCGTGCCGGGCACCTTCAGGACGCGCGGGATGAGATTGGCAAAGACCGATTTGCCGAGCCCGTCGGGCGCATGCAGGTAGAGCACGTCGCCCTTGATCTCGAAGCGTTCGGGCCCGGTGCATTTTTCCGCCAGCCGGGCGAACTCGTCGGCGGTCGGCTGGCGCTCCAGCGCATAGGCGTGCAGCTTGGTCGGCTCGCCGGCCACTTCCGGATAGGGATTGTCCGTCGCCAGCCGCTCGAGCCAGCCGAGATCGCGCACCATGATGCGCGAATGGAACCCCCATTTCTTCTCGAATTCCGCTTCCAACCGCCTGGTCAGCGTCGCCGCATCGCCATCTGGCGACCGGAAGACGGCGTTGCCGCTCTGCAGATAGGTGGCGACATCGGAGAAGCCGAGCTGCTCGAAGAATGACCTGAGCTCCGCCATTTTGACGATGCGATTGCCGCCGACGTTGATGCCAGAAAACAGCGCGACAAAAACCTTTCCCTGAGTGCTCGGAAGATCGTTGCTGCTCATATGATGAACCCGGCGAGCGTCTCGTTGTCGGTGATGTCCTGGTAGTGGACGCTCTCGGCGTCGAAATTCGCCTTGAGCAGGTCGAAATTGCGGCGGTCCTTGGTTTCGATGCCGATCAGCACCGAACCGAAATTGCGCGCCGATTTCTTCAGATATTCGAAGCGGGCGATGTCGTCGTCGGGGCCAAGCAATTCGAGGAAATCGCGCAACGCGCCGGGCCGCTGCGGAAAACGGATGATGAAGTATTTCTTCAAGCCCTCGAAGCGCAGCGCCCGTTCCTTCACATCCGGCAGCCGCTCGAAATCGAAATTGCCGCCGGACACCACGGCGACAATGGTCTTGCCCCTGATTTCCTTCCTGGAAAAGTCCTTGAGCGCATCGATCGCCAGCGCGCCGGCCGGCTCCAGCACGACGCCTTCGACATTGAGCATTTCGATCATGGTCGCGCAGAGCCGGTTTTCCGGAATCAGCCGCACTGCGTCGGCGGCAAACTCCCTGAGGTGGCGCAACGGCTCGCGGCCGATCTCGGCCACCGCCGCACCGTCGACGAAATTGTCGACCTTGGCGAGCTTTACCCGCTTTCCGGCGGCGAGGCTCTGGCTCAGGCTCGGGGCGCCAGCCGGCTCGCAAAAGACGAAGCGTGTTTCACGCTGCTGGTCGGCGAAATAATGGGTGACGCCGGCGGCCAGGCCACCGCCGCCGACGGGCAGCATGACGATATCAGCCATGCGCGCCCCGGGCATCTGGCCTGATATCTCGTAGGCGACGGTCGCTTGTCCTTCGATGATGTCCTTATGGTCGAACGGGGGCACCATGTGTGCGCCGGCAGTTTCGGTGAATTCGAGTGCGGCGCGATAGCAGTCGTCGAAGAAATCGCCGACCAGCCTGATCTCGACGAATTCGCCGCCGAACAGCCGCGTCTTGTCGATCTTCTGCTGCGGCGTCGTCACCGGCATGAAGACGACGCCCTTTTTGCCGAAATGACGGCAGACGAAGGCAAAGCCCTGCGCATGATTGCCGGCCGAAGCGCAGACAAACAGCTCGGCATTGTTGCCGGCGGCGAGCGACTTGCGGAAGAAGTTGAAGGCGCCGCGGATCTTGTAGGAGCGCACCGGCGTCAGGTCCTCGCGCTTCAGCAGCACCCGCGCGCCGGTCTTCTTCGACAGGTAGTCGTTTTCCTGCAGCGGCGTTTCCGGAAAGATCTCGCGGATCGCGGCAGCGGCGGCAGCGACGCGAGAGGAGAAACTGGTCATGGCAAGAGCACCCCACAGGCTAGCCGAATTCGGTCCCGCTATTGCATATCCGGCCTCGCGAAGCCATTGTCCGGTCACCCGAAAGGGTGTTCCCAAAACCTCGTTGGCCGTTAGGAGCGTCTGTTCATGCCTGTCGCATCGGTGGCCCGGAAAACCGTGTCGCTGCCGGAGTTCGGCGAGCCGACGGTGATGCCGCTGGTTACGCGCGCCACCTATGAGGCCCGCATCGCGGCACTGGTCGCGCGCGGCGGGTTCGATGCATTGGTCGTCTATGGCGACCGCGAACATGCGGCCAATGTCGCCTATCTCTGCGGCTACGATCCGCGCTTCGAGGAGACGCTGCTGGTCATCGTTCCCGGCAAGTCGCCGAAACTGCTGGTCGGCAATGAGGGCTGGGGCTATGCCGAAATCTGCGACGGGCCGTACGAGCGCGTGCTCTACCAGACGTTTTCGCTGCCGGCGCAGCCGCGCGACCGCTCGCAAGCGCTGGCCGACATCCTCGTCGATTGCGGCCTGAAGGCCGGCCAGCGCATCGGCGCCATCGGCTGGAAGCCGTTCGGCCCCGACGATGCCGGTTTTGGCGAAACGACGCTCGACCTGCCGTCCTTCATCGCCGACACCTTGCGCAGCCTTGCCGGCGACAAGAATGCCGTAACGGGGGGCGTGATCGTCAACGCGGCGAACCTTTTGATGAACCCTGCCGAGGGCCTGCGCGCCATCAACGAGGCCGACCAGCTGGCCGCATTCGAATTCGCCGCGACCTATTCCTCGCAAGGCCTGCGCAATGTCCTGCAAGGCATCGAACCCGGCATGACCGAATTGCAGGCGGCGCGGCTGATGGGCATCAACGGCCTGCCGCAATGCTGTCATCCGATGCTGTCGGCCGGCAGGCGTGCGGCCTATGGCCTGCCGAGCCCGCGTCTTGACGTCATCGAGCGCGGCGACCCCATCACCGTGGCCTACGGCATCCAGGGCTCGCTAAATGCCCGCGCCGGTTTTCTGGTCGAGGACGCGGCCGAGCTTCCAAGGGGCATCCAGGACTATGTCGAGAAGCTGGTCGCGCCCTATTTCTGTGCCGTCGTCGACTGGTACGAGACGGTCGGCATCGGCGTTCCCGGCGGCGCGTTGTGGCAAGCGGTGCACGACCGCATCGGCGCTCCGTTCTTTGGCGTGTCCCTCAATCCCGGCCATCTCATCCATATCGACGAATGGATGCATTCGCCGGTATTTTCCGGCTCCGACATCAGATTGAAGTCGGGCATGGCCTTGCAGGTCGACATCATCCCGGCGACCGGCACCGATTATTTCACCACCAACATCGAGGACGGCATCGCGCTGGCTGACGAGGCGCTGCGCGAAGAGATCGCCGCGCGCTATCCCGAAGCCTGGCACCGCATCGAGGCGCGCCGCGCCTTCATGACCGACGTGCTCGGCATAAGGCTGAAGCCGGAAGTGCTGCCCTTTTCCAACATTCCGGCCTTCCTGCCGCCGTTCTGGCTTTCGCGCAACAGTGCGATGGCAGTCGAGCGGCGCTGAGCGCATTTCGGCGCCTGCGACTTACTTCCGCCGCACTTCGGCTGTCCGGGAGATGCGGCGGAGGTGGATGGGCCTTTGGTTAGGCCGGAGTGGAATTGCTTAAGTGCCCTTGAAGACGATTTGCATCATTGTCCTTGCCGCGCTGCTCGCCGGCTGCGGCGGCCGCCAAACCGAGGAACTGCTCGGCAGCGCCATGATGGCGGTGCCGGTGACGGAAATCGCCGGCAACCACTCGATCTTCATCGCCACCACGCGCAAGCGCTCCGACGATCCCAACAAGGTCTTCGACGGCGAGCGCTCGGCGACGCTGAACTATGCCCGCGTCAACGTCACCGTCCCCGGCATCCACAAGACAGGCCAGATCGAGCGGCGCTCGCGCGGCAAGTCGGACGATCCGGCCAAATACTTCATGGCTTCCGAGGTCGTCGGCTACGACACCCAGCCGAAATTCTCCAGTGCGCTCAGCGCCGACATCGCGGCGCGCGGCGGCCGCGTCATGGTCTTCGTCCACGGCTACAACACCGGCTTCGACGCCGCGGTCTATCGCGTCACCCAGATCACCCATGATTCCGGCTATCCCGGCACGCCGGTGCTGTTTTCCTGGGCGTCGGGCGCCAAGACCACCGACTATGTCTACGACAAGGAAAGCGCCAGCGTTGCCCGCGACCAGCTGGAAGTGACGCTGAGAATGCTGGCGCAGACCGGCGCGCGGCGCATCGACATCGTCGCCCATTCGCTGGGGACCTGGGTCACCATGGAGGCGCTGCGCCAGCTCGCCATCACCGGCGACCGCGATCTCGGCGGCAAGCTCGGCGACGTCGTGCTGGCCTCGCCCGACATCGACGTCGACGTGTTCAAGAGCCAAATGCGCCGCTACGGCAAGCCGGACAAGCCGTTCATCCTGCTGCTCTCCGACGATGACCGGGCGCTCAGGCTGTCCGGCCTGATCGCCGGCGCACGGCCCCGGGTCGGCGACTACAAGGACGCCGCCGACCTCGCCAGCTATGGCGTGTCGGTCGTCGATCTCTCCAGCGTCAAGGGCGTCGACCGCTTCAATCACACCAAATTCGCCGACAACCCGGAATTGGTGCAGTTGATCGGCCAGAAGCTGCGCGAGGATGACGGGTTTGCCAGCGACCGCGAGGTGACCGACCGCATCGCCTCGGTCGGACAATAGCTGCATTGCGCAGCAGTGATTGTTGACCATTGCCGCACCATCGGAACAGTTTGAACTGGACCGTGCCGGCCTCTGCCTCTATCGAATAGGCCAAGACGTCTCCGGCTCGACGTCGCCCGTTGCGGGAGCCCGCGTGACCGTGCCTTCGAAGATATTTCTCGTCGTTGCGTTCGCGCTCGCGCTGGCAGGCTGCGCCGGCCAGAACACGCACGATCTGCTCAACAAGACGACGATCACGGTGCCTGCTGCCGATATCGCGGCGACGCATAAGATCTTCGTCGCCACAACCCGGCAAAAGGCGACGAAAGAGCCCCGGCAGGTGTTCGACGGAGACCGCTCGCCGACCACCAGCTTTGCCAGCGTCGAGGTGACCGTTCCCAAGGTCCACCAGGTCGGCGCCATCGAACGGGTCAAGGGCTCGGCCAACAGCAATCCGGCGAAGGATTTCACCGCGACCGGCGTCACCTTCTACGAAGGCGCGCCGCAATTCGCCAAGGCGGTCGGCGCCGACATCGCAATGCGCGGCGACCGCGCGCTGGTTTTCGTGCATGGCTTCAACAACGGCTTCGACGACGGCATCTACCGGCTGACGCAGATCGCGCACGACACCAAATACCCCGGCACGCCGGTGCTGTTTTCATGGGCGTCGAGCGGCAAGACGACCGGCTACATCTACGACAAGGAAAGCGCCAATGCGGCGCGCGACGATCTCGAAGCGACGCTGCGTATGCTTGCCAAGAGCCGCGCCAAGAGCATCGACATCATTGCCCATTCGATGGGGACCTGGGTGACCATGGAAGCATTGCGCCAGCTTGCCATCACCGGCGACCGCGACCTTGGCGGCAAGCTCGGCTACGTCATCCTGGCTTCCCCCGACATCGACGTCGACGTGTTCAAGAAGCAGATGATCCGCTACGGCAAGCCAGACAAGCCGTTCGCCGTGCTGCTTTCGGGCGACGACCGGGCGCTCAGGCTGTCGACCCTTATCTCCGGCGACAAGCCACGCGTCGGCGACTATGGCGACGCGGCCGACCTCGCCAGCTATGGCGTCTCGGTGGTCGACCTGACCAAGACCAAGGGCGGCGACCGGCTGAACCACGCCAAATTCGCCGACAACCCGTTCCTGGTGCAGCTGCTCGGCGACCGCCTGCGCGCCCCGGCCGGCCTCGCCTCCGAAGAGACGGCGCCGGCCCAGCTCGACAATCTCGGCCAGGGCCTCGGCAAGGCCGTCGGCTCGGTCGCCGAGATCGTCATCACCACGCCGTTCAAGGTGCTGACCATCGCCACCGGCGGGTGAAGCGGCCGCTGAGCGGTCACTGTTGACGTCAGTTCGGAACAAAGCGCACGGCAGCGATCCTTCGCGCCCCCCTCTGTCCTGCCGGACATCTCCCCCACTTGGGGGGAGATTGGCCGCCACCTCGGCTTTTGCCAATCGCCAACGTTGCTGAACGAGCCGGCGGCGAAGCTGCCGATCTCCCCCCTCGTGGGGGAGATGTCCGGCAGGACAGAGGGGGGCGCTGTCCCGCCGGCATCAAAAGGTTTCCACACCGCAGCAACCCTAAACGAACAGATCAACCTTCTGGAACGTCGTCACGTCGATCAGGCCGACGTCGGAAATCCTGAGCTCGGGGATGACGACCAGCGCCAGCAGCGAGTGCTGCATGTAGGCGTTGTTGAGCGAGCAGCCCATCTGGCGCATGGCGTCGCTGAGTTTGTCCGCCTTGGCGGCGACGGTTTCCGCCCGCTCGTTCGACATCAGCCCGGCGATCGGCATTTCGACCAGCGCCAGCTCCTTGCCGTTGGAAAACAGCACGACGCCGCCGCCGACCTCGCCCAGCCGGTTCACCGCCAATGCCATGTCCTGCTTGTTGGTGCCAACGACGATGATGTGGTGGGCATCGTGCGCCACGCTGGAGGCCATGGCGCAGTCGCCGATATAGCCGAAGCCGGAGACGAAGGCGTTGGTGACGCCGCCGGTGCCCTTGTGGCGTTCGACCAATGCGATCTGGCAGACATCGTTGCGGCGATCCATGGCAACCAGCCCGTCCTCGACGGCAAGATCGGCCTCCAGCGCCCGCGTCGGCGCCTGGTTTTCGATGACGCCGATGACCCGCACCCGCACTTCGTTGGCGCCCATGGGTGCCGCGATGTCGAAATCGCCTGCCTTGAGCTTCTTGCCGAGCTTGACGGTGTTCTTCGCCGTCCGCGGATAATTGTAGGCTGGAATGTCGATTTCGAGCTTGCCGCCCTTGGCCAGCCTGACGCCGCGGCCATAGACCTCGTCGATGGTCATTTCGGCGAGGTCGGAGACGATCAGCAGATCGGCGAGCCGTCCCGGCGCGATCGAGCCGATCTCGCGCTCCAGCCGGAAATGCTGGGCGGTGTTGAGCGTCGCCATCTGGATCGCAGTCACCGGCTTCAAGCCCTGGCTGATGGCGTGGCGCACGACCCGGTCCATATGGCCTTCGTGCACCAGCGTACCGGAGTGGCTGTCGTCGGTGCACAGGATGAAGTTGCGCGGGTCGAGCCCGCTCTCCGTCACCGCCTTGATCTGCGAGGCCACGTCATACCAGGCCGAGCCCAGCCGCAGCATCGCCTTCATGCCCTGGCGGACGCGGGCGATGGCATCCTCGGCGCGCGTGCCTTCATGATCGTCCTCGGCGCCGCCGGCGACATAGCCGTGGAACGGCAGGCCGAGATCGCGCGAGGCATAGTGCCCGCCGACAGTCTTGCCGGCCCTCACCGTCGCCGCGATCTCGCCCGACATCACCGGATCATTGGCGGCGACGCCCGGAAAATTCATCACCTCGCCGAGCCCGATAATGTTTTCCCAGGTCATCGCCTCGGCAACATCGGCGACGGTCAGCTCGGCGCCGGCATGCTCCAGCCCCGGTGCCGAAGGCACGCAGGACGGCATCTGCACATGCACGTTGACCGGCATGGCGACGGCCTCGTCATGCATCAGCCGCACACCCGGCAGGCCGAGCACGTTGGCGATCTCATGCGGATCGATGAACATCGATGTGGTGCCGTGCGGGATCACCGCGCGGCAGAATTCCGTCACCGTCACCATGCCGCTCTCGACATGCATATGCGCGTCGCAAAGCCCCGGCACCAGATAGCGACCGCCGGCATCGACCACCTTGGTGCCCTGGCCGATGGCGTGGCCGGCATTCGGCCCGCAATAGGCGAAGCGGCCGCCGGCAATGGCGATGTCGGTGCCGGCGATGATCTCGCCCGAATGGACGTTGACCCAGCGCCCGTTGCGGATGACGAGATCGGCGGGTTTGCGGCCCATGGCGACATCGACCAGATGCGTCGCCATCTCGGCCCAGGGTTTTGGTTTCGTCGCACTGGCGGTCTTCGGCATCAACAGGCTCCTCTTTGCCCGACTGTGCCAAGCCGCGAGGATTTTGACCAGCGAGGAAGTAAGCGCCGACGGCGAAGTTGCAGATCTCCCCCCTTGAGGGGGAGATGTCGCCGAAGGCGACAGAGGGGGTCGGGACATCCTGACGCGAACCTTTACCGCGAACAAAACAGGCTGGCGCTCGACGCGCGACGACCCCCCTGGCCTGCCCTCTTGCCACAACTTGCCATCTCCCCCTCAAGGAGGGAGATCGATGCGCCATGGCTTTCGCCAATCGCCAAGGGCATTTTGTGCCGGCCGCAGCAACTTTGTTCTTGCTTTGTGCCGGCAGCTATGCTACTAATTTGGGTATGGTGCCAATTGGCTCCAACGACCCGTCCTCCCGAGGCGGGTTTTTTTTGTTATTGCGCCATTCACGGCAAATGGCCCAGGCGGAATACGATTCCGTTGCGGCCAATCAGCCTTCGTCTCGTTAGAGGATCCTTCTGAATCGACGCTCGCGGAGTTTGACGCACTCCATCGTTCGAGCCTTCGGCCGGTTCAATCAATTCGATCGCGAACTGTCACTTCTTGCTCGGATCGTCTGCCGGGTTGACGTAGGTGATCTTGAATGGCCCCTCGCCATGAACCTGGATGATCGTTTCGCTTGTCGTCCAGGCGAAGTGATTCATTCCGGCCGGCGCGACGCCGAAGCCGCCAGCAGTCAGTTCGACGCCTTTCGCCTCGTCGAACTTATCGCCCATTCCAACATGGAAGTTGCCGGAAAGCACCGTTACGTATTCCGTGGTGGGATGATTATGTGCGGCAATTTTGTAGCCGGCGGGTGTCTTCAACCGCAGCACAAAGGCGCCGTCCTTTGAGGGATCTCCCGCGACAACAGCCATTTCCGCCCCAGCGGGAATGGCAGCAGGAGCAGGACCCCATTTGATGTCTTTGGCGTTCATCGGCATCTCATCGGCAAACAGAGGCGCCGTCCCAACAAGCAGCAGTGCCAGGGCAGAGGCAAGCTTGAGCATGACAATCTCCCAGTGTTTGTAGAGGATGGCGTCGAGTATCGGAGCGCCGATCCACTTGCCACTTCGAGCCTTACCAGGGCAGAGCGCCCGAACGCATCCTGCGAACGGGGGACGCGCATTCGCGGTAGCCGCGGAAGCTGCCGCTAAAAACATTTCCAGGTGAAACGATTTTGTTTGTATCACTGTAGGTGATCGGCCTCGCTAGCTTCCAGTGCCAGATTTGTCGACGGCAGAAGACGGCTTGACGGCCTTTGGCTGGCGGCTGAAAAGGGCTGGCCTGCGGACGTGGCGGAATTGGTAGACGCAAGGGACTTAAAATCCCTCGATCTCTGATCGTACGGGTTCGATTCCCGTCGTCCGCACCAGATTTGGTCTCGTTTGATAGTCTCCGTAACTGGAGACCGGGCGCTCGACCCAGTTCTGGGCCCCTCACACCCCAATCGGGTTCAGCTTCAAATGCTGGATCAGCATAATGGTCTTGGCGTCGATGATCCGACCGTCGTGGATGCCGGCCAGCGCCTCGTCGAGCGGCATTTCGAGAACCTCGATGTCCTCGCCTTCGTCATGGGCGCCACCGCCGTCGGAAATGCGGTCGGCGGGCGAGTAGCGAGCGACGAAGAACCAGAGCCGCTCGGTGACGCTGCCGGGGCTCATATAGGGCGAAAACAGCCGCTGCACGTCCTTCAGCCGATAGCCGAGTTCCTCCTCGGCCTCCTTGCGGATACAGGTTTCGGGATCGTCTTCGTCGAGCAGGCCGGCGCAGGCCTCGATCAGCGGCTCCTTGTGGCCGGTGACGTAGGCGGGGTAGCGGAACTGCCGCACCAGAAGCACAGTCGAGCGCTCGGGATCGAAAGGCAGGATCACCGCGCCGTCGCCGCGATCGTAGGTCTGGCGGGTATGCGTTTCCCATTTGCCGTCGCGCCGGCGGTAGTCGAAGACGGTCTTTTTCAAAACCGCCCATTCGTCGGACAGGACTTCCTCCGAGCGGATGCGAATGCGATCTTCCATGGTGGACTCCCTGCTGCCGCGGCAAGGCGTAGCCGCGAACGGCGGTTCTTGCAATCCGGCTACCAATTGGTCCAGTGCGCCGGTTCACCCTCTCGTGTCTGGCGCATCTGCAAGTGCCTGCCTAAATAGCGGCAACCCTTTCCGGAGTTTTTTATGACCTCATCTCTTTTCCAGCCGATCACCCTCGACGGCCTCACCTTCCCCAACCGCATCGCGGTCGCGCCGATGTGCCAGTATTCGGCCGAGGACGGCTCGGCCAGCGATTGGCACCTCTATCACTGGATGAACCTGGCGATGTCGGGTGCCGGCATGGTCACCGTCGAGATGACCGAGGTCGAACGGCGCGGCCGCATCTCGCATGGCTGCCTCGGCCTCTACTCCGAGGACAATGAGGCGGCGGCGCGGCGCACGCTGAATGCAGCCAAGCGCGTCGCCGCGCCGGGCACGAAATTCGGCACTCAGCTTGCCCATGCCGGCCGCAAGGCCTCCAACCGGAAACCCTGGGAGGGCGGCGGACCGCTGAATGCCGATCAGGATCCGTGGCCGATCGTGTCGGCCTCGGCAATCGCCTACGACACCGGCTGGCAGGTGCCGCGGGCGCTGGAGGATGACGAGATCCTGCAAATCATCGAACGCTTCGCCGAAGCGGCACGGCGGGCCGAGCGGGCCGGCTTCGACTTCATCGAGCTGCATGCCGCGCATGGCTATCTGATCTTCCAGTTCCTGTCGCCGCTTTCCAACCGGCGCACCGACCGCTGGGGCGGCTCGCTGGAAAACCGCATGCGTTTCGCCGTCGAGATCGCCAAGGCGGTGAAGAAGGCGGTGCCCAGGCTGATGCTGGGCGCGCGGCTGTCGATCAAGGAATGGGTCGATGGCGGCTTCGACGTCGAGGATGCGATCGAAGCGGCAAAAGCGCTGAAGGAAGTCGGCGTCGCCTATCTCTGCTGCTCGAGCGGCGGCAATTCGCCGTTGCAGAAGCTGCCGTCCGGACCCGGCTACCAGGTGCATCTGGCGGAAGCGGTGCGCAAGGGCGCCGGCATCGCGACGCGGGCCGTGGGCCTGATCGACGATCCGAAACAGGCCGAGGCGATCGTCGCCGATGGGCGCGCCGACATGGTGGCGCTGGCGCGCGCCTTCCTTGCCGATCCGCGCTGGGGCTGGCGCGCCGCGGCCACCTTCGGCGAAAAAATCCACCCGGCGCCGCAGCTTGCCCGCTCGGTGACGACGATGCAGCATTGGATGAAGGCGGCGAACTGACGGGGCGGGTTCTCACCTCGCTGGACAGGGAACCATAGCTTCGCTTTGATCCTCTGCCGGTGTAGAGTGGCGAGGGCCGCGGCTGGGCGCGGCAGGTTGGGGGAGCAGAGACATGTCGTTCAGGGGGATTTCCATTGCGGCTGCTGCCGCGGTTTTGGCAGGGCTGTCGTTTGCCACATCGACGCCGGCCGGGGCGCAATATTGCGAAGGCACGGTGCACGGTCTTTCCAGGCACTACAATCTGGCAACGGGAAGCGGCTTTCTCGCCGTTCGGGCCCGGCCGAACTCGTCGTCGCGCATGATCGGGCAATTGTTCAACGGCGACCAAACCGAGATCTTTGACCGTCGCGGAAACTGGTACCAGGTCGATTTCGGCGGCCGCGCCGGCTGGGCGAATGCGCGCTGGCTGCGCAACGACTGCGGCTATTGAGGTATTTTCGCCTGAGCTAAAATAGCTGTTGCAACCAAATCGGCCGCTCCGCGTTGGCGGCGATGATGGACAGCAAGCCATTTGAAAAGCCGGTCGTGGTCGAACTCGGCCATGTCGGCAAATATCGGCATATCCGCAGCGCCCAGGAGGCGGCGGAGTGCCTGATGACGGTCTGGCCACTCAATCGCGGGCCGCGTCATCGTGATGCCCTCGACACTTGCCTAAAAGTGCTGGAAGGTTATCGTTCGACGGCCGATGCACGCCGGGCACTGATCGAAGCCGCCAGGGAATCGGACGTGCTGGTTACGGACGACAAGCCGCCAGACGACAGACTGGCCGATGACAGGCTGCATTGAGGCAACGGGCTTTCAACCGGAGGGTTTCATGGCGAAACTGACCTATAAGATCGTCGAGCATGATGGAGGCTGGGCCTACAAGGTCGGCTCGACATTCTCCGAAACGTTCCCCACCCATCAGGACGCGTTGCGCGCCGCCGAGATCGCTTCCGCCGAACAGCAGGTCGCCGGCAACACCGACGGCATCCAGTACGAGGACGCCGACGGCAAATGGCACGACGAGCTCGCCGACGGCCGCGACCGGCCGCAGACCGAGGTTTCGGATTAGGGTGTGTCGATATCCAGGTGATGCCGGCGTGCTTTACAGGTCGGTTTGGTAGCGCTACCGTCTCACATCGCGCGTGACCGGGGAGGAGCCTGGGCGCTGTCGCGGCCCAGGCAAGAAAGCGGTTTCCTTCGAAGTCGTTGCAGGAATCAGTCGGGAGGAGATCGATGGCGTCTGTCGCAATCGGCGATGTCTACAAGTCATTTGGGACCGTCGAGGTCCTGCACGGGGTCAGCGTCGATATAGACGACGGCGAGTTCGTCACGTTGGTCGGGCCTTCGGGTTGCGGAAAGTCGACCCTGCTCAGGATGATCGCCGGCCTGGAAAAGATCTCGCGCGGCCAGATCGCGATCGGCAAACGTATCGTCAACAACGTTGCGCCAAAAGAGCGCGACGTCGCCATGGTTTTCCAGAACTATGCGCTCTACCCGCATATGACGGTCGCCGAGAACATGGCGTTCTCGCTGATGCTCAAGGGCGTTCCCAAGACGGAGAGCGATGCCGGCGTGCGGCGCGCGGCCGAAATCCTGGGACTGCTGCCGCTGCTCGACCGCTATCCGCGCCAGCTTTCCGGCGGCCAGCGCCAGCGCGTCGCCATGGGCCGCGCGATCGTGCGCGATCCGCAGGTCTTCCTGTTCGACGAGCCGCTCTCCAATCTCGATGCCAAGCTCCGGGTGCAGATGCGCGCCGAGATCAAGGAACTGCACCAGCGCCTGAAGACGACGACGGTTTACGTCACCCACGACCAGATCGAGGCGATGACCATGGCCGACAAGATCGTCGTCATGCACGACGGCATCGTCGAGCAGATCGGGCCGCCGCTCGAACTCTACGACCGGCCGAACAATCTTTTTGTCGCCAGCTTCATCGGCTCGCCCGCCATGAACATGCTGAGGGGCGAGATCGTAAGCGACGGCTCGCCGTCGTTTCGCGGCGCCGGAGGGATTTCGGTCCCGTTGGCCTCGGCACTTTCCATCGGCAATGGTGAGCCGGTCGTGCTGGGGATACGGCCCGAGCATTTGCGGCTATCCGACAATCAGGGCATTCCGGTCACTGTCGTGGTGGTCGAGCCGACAGGGTCCGAAGTGCAGCTCATCGGCCGAACCGCCGGCGGCGAGGAGATCGTCGCCAATTTCCGGGAACGGCATTCCTTCACGCCGGGCGAAACCATCTGGCTTACGGCCGAGCCTGGCCTCATCCATCTCTTTCACGGCAAAACCGGACAGCGGTTCGAAACACCCATCAAGCAGTAGGACGGCACGGACAATAAGCAGGAGGAAGCGAGCATGAAATTCACCAGACGCGACGTGATCCGCACCACCGCCGGCGCTGCGGCGGGAGCCTTGGGAAGCCGGTTCATCGGCTCTCCCGCCTTTGCCCAGGAGGGATTGAAGTACAAGCCCGAGGACGGCGCCAAGCTCAGGCTGCTGCGCTGGTCGCCCTTCGTGCAGGGCGACGAGGATCAATGGCTGGCCAACACCAAGCGCTTCACCGAAGCGACCGGTGTCGAGGTCCGCGTCGACAAGGAAAGCTGGGAGGACATCCGTCCCAAGGCAGCGGTCGCCGCCAATGTCGGCTCCGGCCCGGACTTGATGTTGGTCTGGTTCGACGACCCGCATCAATATCCCGACAAGCTGCATGACGTCACGGAACTGGGCGAATATCTCGGCTCGAAATATGGCGGCTGGCACGATGGACCGAAGCAATATGCGACACGGCAAGGCAAATTCCTCGGCCTGCCGCTGGCCACCATCGGCAATGCCATCGTCTATCGTGAAAGCTGGGTGAAGGAGGCCGGCTTCTCCGAATTTCCGAAGGACACGGCAGGCTTGCTCGAGCTTTGCAAGGCATTGCAGGCGAAGGGACACCCGGCCGGCTTCACGCATGGCCACGGCGTCGGCGACGGCAACAACTACGCCCACTGGCTGCTATGGAGCCATGGCGGCCAGATGGTCGACGAGAGCGGCAAGGTGACGATCAACAGCCCCGAGACGCTGAAGGCGATCGAATACGCGCAACAGCTCTACAAGACCTTCATTCCCGGTACCGAAAGCTGGCTCGACGTCAACAACAACCGCGCCTACCTGGCCGGCGAATTGAGCGTGATCGCCAATGGCATTTCCGCCTACAACACCGCCAAGATCAACAAGGACAAAGATCCGAAACTGACCGAAATCGCCAAGGACACGCGCACGACCAACCTGCCGATCGGTCCTGTCGGGAAATCCGTCGAGCTGTTCCAGGTGACCACGGCCGTGATCTTCGACTACACGCCCTATCCCAATGCGGCCAAAGCCTATCTGCAGTTCATGTTCGAGGAACAGCAAATGTCGCAGTGGATCACGTCCTCGGCGGGCTATTGCTGCCAGACGCTCAAAGCCTTCGACAACAACCCGGTGTGGACGGCCGATCCGAACAATGCCGCCTACGCCAAGGCCTCGGCGACGCTGCGGCCCAACGGCTATGCCGGCCCGCTCGGCTATGCTTCGGCGGCGACCATGGCCGACTATGTGCTGGTCGACATGTTCGCCAAGGCGGTGACAGGCCAGGCGACGCCGCAAGAAGCGATGGCAGAAGCCGAGAAGCGCGCAAACCGCTACTATCGCGTTTGAGCGGATTCAGCCGGGCAGCCATGCTGCCCGGCTTCGAATCGCGCATGGCCGCCTGGCCGATCAATGAGACTTAGAGGAGCCGACCCATGGCCGTGACCTCCGCTGCCGCTCAGCCACCCCGGTCGACGCTGTCGCGCATTTTGACGTTCGTGTCTGAAAGTCATAACGCGCTTGGCTTCGGCTTCATGCTGCCGGCGGCGGCGCTGCTGCTGGTCTTCCTAACCTATCCGCTCGGGCTCGGCGTCTGGCTCGGCTTCACCGATGCCCGCATCGGCCGCCCCGGCATCTTCATCGGCATCGAGAACTACGAATATCTGTGGGATGACGCCGTCTTCTGGCTCTCCGTCTTCAACACCTTGCTCTACACGATCAGCGCCTCGATCCTGAAGTTTGCGCTAGGCCTCTGGCTGGCGCTTATCCTCAACCAGAACCTGCCGCTCAAGTCGTTCTTCCGCGCGATCGTCCTGCTGCCCTGGGTGGTGCCGACGGTGCTGTCGGCCATCGCCTTCTGGTGGATCTACGATTCGCAGTTCTCGATCCTGTCCTGGGCGCTTATGGAAATGGGCCTGATCGACCATCGCATCAACTTCCTCGGCGATCCGGAGAATGCGCGCGCTTCGGTCATCGCCGCCAATGTCTGGCGCGGCATTCCTTTCGTGGCGATCACGCTGCTTGCCGGCCTGCAGACGATTCCGCAGTCGCTCTACGAGGCCGCCACGCTCGACGGCGCCAGCCGCTGGCAATTGTTCCGCTATGTGACGCTGCCGCTGCTGACGCCGATCATCGCCATAACCATGACGTTTTCGGTGCTGTTCACCTTCACCGATTTCCAGCTGATCTATGTGCTGACGCGCGGCGGGCCGGTGAACGCCACCCATCTGATGGCGACGCTGTCGTTCCAGCGCGGCATTTCCGGAGGCCAGCTTGGCGAAGGCGCCGCGATCGCAGTCGCCATGATCCCGTTCCTGCTGGCGGCGATCCTGTTCAGCTACTTTGGCCTGCAACGCCGCAAATGGCAGCAGGGCGGCGGAGATTGACATGACCGCGATCGAAACGAGCAAACGCCCCGAACTCGACGAAGGCGGCATGGGCTACCTGCAGAGTGTGCCGCGCCGCGTGGTGACGGTTTACCTGCCGTTGCTGATATTCGTCATCGTGCTGTTGTTTCCGTTCTACTGGATGACGATCACGGCGGTTAAGCCCAACCTCGAGATGACCGACTACGCCAATTTCAATCCATTCTGGGTGGTGCATCCGACGCTCGAGCATATCCGCTATCTTCTCTTCGAGACGTCCTATCCGGGCTGGCTGCTCAACACGATCATCATCTCGACCGCCGCCACTTTCCTGTCGCTGCTGGCAGCAGTGTTCGCTGCCTATGCGATCGAACGCTTGCGGTTCTCCGGGGCGCGGCAGGTCGGCCTCGCGGTGTTCCTGGCCTATCTCGTGCCGCCGTCGATCCTGTTCATTCCGCTGTCGGTGATGGTGTTCAACCTTGGGCTTTACGACACGCCCTTCGCGCTCATCCTCACCTATCCGACCTTCCTGATCCCGTTCTGCACATGGCTGCTGATGGGTTACTTCCGCTCGATCCCGTTCGAGCTGGAGGAATGCGCGCTGATCGACGGGGCGAGCCGCTGGCAGATCCTCACCAAGATCGTGCTGCCGCTGTCGGTGCCGGGCCTGATTTCCGCGGGCATCTTCGCATTCACGCTGTCATGGAACGAGTTCATCTACGCCTTGACCTTCATCCAGTCGTCCGAAAACAAGACTGTGCCGGTCGGCGTGCTCACCGAACTGGTGCGCTCGGACGTCTATGAATGGGGGGCGCTGATGGCGGGAGCGCTGATCGGCTCGCTGCCGGTGGTGGTGCTCTATTCGTTCTTTGTCGAGCACTATGTTTCCTCGATGACCGGAGCCGTGAAGGAATAAGTTCGGAGGTATTCCCGGCGGCCGGGATGTCCCGAGGCACCCTGCCGGCCGAGGCTGCGGCGGGTTGCACACCTTTGCGTGAGGTTCCGGGAGCGTGTCAGCTGATGGTGTCGGACTTCGGCGCAAATGCGCGGTCGGCAATGCGTTCGATGAAAGCGACGACCCGTTCCGGCCCGACGAATTGTGGCATATGGCCAAGCCCCTCGACCGGCTCGAAATCGAGCCCGCTGATCTTTTCCATCAGCGGCCAGCCATGGATATCGATGCCCAGCACGACGTCGGAAGCACCAAACAGAATGCCAGCCGGCATGGTGATCTCGCGATAGCGTTGCTCGATACGGCCAAGGTCGTGCTCGATGGCCACGACATCGGTCGACGTTGCATAGAAATGGCTTGGCCTGAGCCCGCACCAGCCGCCGCCCTCGACCATATAGTCGGCCGGCGTCGCCTGCGGCGCGAAAATGAAGGCCAGCGTGCGTTCTGCGTATCTGAGAGCCGCCGGGATCGCCACCGTGTGAGCCATGATCCGGCGCCGCAGCGGCGACTGAATGTATAGCGGGCCGAACTTCTCGCGCGCGTCCGGCTCCAGATGGGTCAGCGGCGCCAGCAAGGCGATACCGGAAACCGCCTCGGGATGCTCGACAGCCAGCGTCAGCGCGATGGCGCCACCCAGCGAATGGCCGACGATCAGCGGCTTTTGCAGTCCAAGCGCCTCGATAAAATGCCGCACGATCTCGGCCTGCTCGGGTAGCCGCCCGCTGGCGCCCCTGGCCCGCACCGAATAGCCGGAACCCGGACGGTCGAGCGCGATCAGCCGATAGTTCGGGCCGAACCGTCCGAACAGCGTGTGGCGGAATTGATGAAGCTGCGCGCCAAGGCCGTGCAGGAAGACGATCGGCCGCCCCTCGCCCATCTCGAAATAATGGATGCGATTGCCGTCGATCTCGATGAATTTACCGCTGGCCGGCACCAGCCTTTCGGCTTTCGCCGCAATCCGCAGCGTCGCCAGCACAGGATAAGCTGCCACGACGAGCGCCAGCAGAAACAGCGCGCCGGGCAGCCATAGAAGAATCGATACCGGCATGTTCTTGCTCATGGCCCAAACCGGCGCAGCATCACCCGCCGAAGGTTCCACTGCAAGGGAGGTGGCACAGGTGGATCCGTCGTTTGGCGGCATTGCCGCCGGCCGTTCGCCGCGCTATCTCAGGCGACCCGTTGCCGGAGCCTGCCATGACCGAAATCGTCACCGCCGCCATGCTCGTCATCGGCGACGAGATTCTGTCCGGCCGCACCAAGGACAAGAACATCGGCCACCTCGCCGACATCATGACGGCGATCGGCATCGACCTGAAGGAAGTGCGCATCGTTGCGGACGAGGAAGACGAGATCGTCGCTGCGGTGAATGCGCTGCGCACCCGCTACAGCTATGTCTTCACCACCGGCGGCATCGGCCCGACGCATGACGACATCACCGCCGATTCCATCGCCAAGGCCTTCGGCGTGCCGTGCGAATACGACGCCAGGGCCTACGCCCTGCTGGAGGCAAGCTATGCTGCCCGCGGCATCGAATACACCGAAGCGCGCAAGCGCATGGCGCGGATGCCGCGCGGGGCAGACCACATCGACAACCCGGTGTCGGTTGCGCCGGGCTTTCGCATCGGCAACGTCCATGTCATGGCCGGCGTGCCGGCGATTTTCCAGGCGATGCTCGACAATGTCGTGCCGACATTACGGGCCGGCACCAAAATGCTGTCGGCAACCGTGGAATGTCCGTTCGGTGAAGGCCTGATCGGCGGCCCGCTGGGCGACATCCAGAAGGCGCATCCGGATACGATCATCGGCTCCTACCCGAAATATGGCGACGGCAAATTCTGGACGGAACTGGTGGTGCGCGCCCGCAGCCAGCAGGCGCTGGACTCCGCGCGCGCCGACGTAGAGGTTATGGTGGCGGGCCTGACCAAGGCAAGCAAGGTGGGCTGATCGGCAGGCGTGACGGAACCAAGCATCGCGCCGTGACGTTTGTCACGAGTGGGATCGCCGAAAAACTGAGGGATTGCCCATGCGCTTCAAGACCATTGTCGCCATATTGCAGAATGAACAGGACGCCGAGCGCGTTCTCGACTGCGCGATCCCGCTGGCCAGCCGGTTCCAGAGCCATCTGATCGGCATTCATGCCGAGGCGCTGCCCGTGCCCTACACCTCGGCCACCGGCTTTCCGGACACCGAGTTCCTGCAGGTTTCGGCCGACATGAACCGGGAGCGCGCCGAGAAGTTGCAGGCCGCCTTTCACAAACGCGTCGAGAATTCCGGCCTGTCGTTCGAGTGGCGCAGCCTCGAGAGTTTTTCCGGCGACAGTGCGCTGACCGGTATCTCGACCGTTCGCACCGCGGATCTGATCATCGCCGCGCAGCGCGAATCGAGCGGCGATCCGAGCGCCGACGTCGACACGCTGGTCTACGATGCCGGCCGGCCGGTGCTGGTGGTGCCGCATTCGGGTCCGCTGGTCACCAGCTTCAAGCACGTGCTGCTCGCCTGGAACGGCAGCAAGGAGGCCGCACGCGCGGCCTTCGATGCCCTGCCCTTCATCATCGAGGCCGAGAAGACGGACATCGTCGTCATCGACCCGCCGGATACGCTCGAAGAGGCGCCGGAAACGGCCGGCGCCGAGATCGCCGCCTCGCTGTCCAGGCACGGCGCGACCGTCAGCGTCTCGGTGCTGAGGTCCGGCGGCGCCTCGGTCGACGACATCATCCAGACCAGGGTCGCCGAATCGGGCGCGGACCTGCTCGTGCTCGGCGCCTACAGCCATTCCTGGCTGCGCCAGCTGCTGTTCGGCGGGGTGACGCGAACGGTGCTGCGCACCGCGCCGGTGGCGGCTTTCCTGTCGCGGTAAGTTGATAGAGATCACGGGTTGGACAATCGCTTTGCCGCGCCCTTGCCAAGGCCAAGCCTTTCCAGTTAATTCCGCCCGCATTCCATAGTGTCTGCGCGCGATGCGCGCTTTGCGGAGTGCGCGAAAGATGTCCCTGCCCGAAAAAGCCTTCCCGGTCTCCTGGGACCAGTTCCACCGCGATGCACGCGCGCTCGCCTGGCGGCTTGCCGGCGCCAACAAGGGGCAATGGAAGGCAATCGTCTGCATCACGCGCGGCGGCCTGGTTCCGGCCGCCATCATTTCGCGCGAGCTCGGCATCCGCATCATCGAGACGGTCTGCGTTGCCTCCTATCACGATTATACCAGCCAGGGGCAGTTGCAGGTGCTGAAGGAGGTCACCCCGGCGCTGCTCGCCGATGACGGCGCTGGCGTGCTGATCATCGACGACCTCACCGACACCGGCAAGACGGCGGGCATCGTGCGCGCGATGATGCCTAGGGCGCATTTCGCCACCGTCTATGCCAAGCCGAAAGGCAGGCCGATGGTCGACACTTTCGTTACCGAGGTCAGCCAGGACACCTGGATCTATTTTCCCTGGGACATGGGCTTCACCTACCAAAAGCCGATCGCCGACGACCACGCCGGCTGATTCGCGGTAACGCCGCTTCCGTCGGAAGACAGCGTCGAGCACTCCTTGAAGGAGTGGCCCCGGCACACGATATTTCCTTAATCGACGCCCATTGGAGTGGTTAACCAGTCCACATGAAGTTTTTTACTTTTATTGCTTATGATTAGCCGTAAGATTTACGAGACGGCAAACGATTCTGGAAGCTGGGGCAAGCTTCTCCGATGTTGACAAGGCCAACGACGCACAACCATCTGGCCGAAAGAGTCCGGCGACTCTTCGGCACGGTGCCGTCCCGCCTGCAGGTTGCAGCGCTGCCTTGGCGCGATAGCGAGGACGGCGTGGAGGTCATGTTGATCACCAGCCGCGATACCGGCCGCTGGGTGCTTCCCAAGGGCTGGCCGGAAGCAAAGGAGCCGCTTTGCGAAGCAGCGGCGCGCGAGGCCGGCGAAGAGGCCGGGCTGCGCGGCACGATCTCGCATCATGAGGCCGGCCGCTATTTCTATGCCAAGGTGCTGGCGTCCGGCGAGGAAGTGCCCTGCGAGGTGCTGGTGTTTCCGCTGCACGTCGACAAGGTCGCCGACCGGTGGAAGGAAAAGCGGGCGCGCATCCGCAAATGGGTCAGCGCCGCCGAGGCGGTACGCATGGTCAACGAGCCCGACCTTTGTCAGATCATCGCCCATTTCGGTGCTGACCCGCATCGCTTCAACTGAGTCGGCACATGGCTTCCGAGTCGGCATGGTCTTCGCTGCGGCGAAGGCCTTCGAGCGTCGGCACCAGGCTTGTGGCTACAAAAACGGAAATCAGCGCGCTTCTGTCCCCGTTATCCACATATGTGACACACAAGATGTTGGGGTCATAAAAGCTACGCAAACGAATCCTTGACGGCGCAAAACGAGTCGCCTTTTATAGGCCATGCGCTCCTGTTGAGAGTGCGACCGGAAAAGTTTCGAGGCCGGTCTTTTTCCCGGAATATGTGCGTTTTGATCCGCATTCCCGCCTGTTTACGAGGCCGGCGAAGGCGTGGGATTTTGAAGCCTTGGGGGGCAAAAGGGGAGGATTGTCGGACTTGAATAAATTGTCTGTTAACACTATATTTAGTGTTTGCAGGTAGGTTCGACGCTAGATAATGTGAATTTCCCTCGACCGAGGGCGTTACAAAAAGTTTTCAGTTTTGAGGGACCCACAGGGTCCGTGAGCGCGTTGGACAGCGGCCTCGCAAGAGGCTCGACCGGCAGGGCCGCGGAGACTGTGACTATGAGAGCCGGCGGTTTCGAACGCCGGCAGACGGCGGCCATGCGCGTTTCGTCACGAGGGCAGAAATCCTCTGGGAAAAGCGCTATATGTAGACAAAAGGGACCGGACCAATGCGCATCGAGCGTCGTTTCACCAAGCCAGGGCAATCAGCTTACGCGGAGATTGAATTCCGCAAGGCGCTTTCGGAGATCAAGAATCCGGATGGCTCGGTGGTGTTCCGCTTGGACAACATCGACGTGCCGGCGCAGTTCTCCCAGGTTGCCGCCGATATCCTGGCGCAGAAATATTTCCGCAAGGCGGGCGTCCCCGCACGGCTGAAGAAGGTCGAGGAGACGCAAGTCCCCTCCTTCCTGTGGCGCTCGGTCGCCGACGAGGCTGAACTGGCCAAGCTGCCGGAAGCCGAGCGCTACGGTTCCGAGACCGACGCCCGCCAGGTCTTCGACCGGCTTGCCGGCACCTGGACCTATTGGGGCTGGAAAGGCGGCTACTTCAAGTCGGAGGAAGACGCGCGCGCCTTCCGCGACGAGCTCGCCTATATGCTGGCCACCCAGCGCGTCGCACCGAATTCGCCGCAATGGTTCAACACCGGCCTGCACTGGGCCTATGGCATCGACGGCCCGAGCCAGGGCCATTTCTATGTCGACCCGTTCACCGGCAAGCTGACCAAGTCGAAGTCTTCCTACGAGCATCCGCAGCCGCATGCCTGCTTCATCCAGGGCGTGCAGGACGACCTCGTCAACGAGGGCGGCATCATGGATTTGTGGGTGCGTGAGGCGCGCCTGTTCAAATACGGCTCCGGCACCGGCTCCAACTTCTCGTTCCTGCGCGGCGAAGGCGAAAAGCTGTCGGGCGGCGGCCGCTCGTCGGGCCTGATGAGCTTCCTCAAGATCGGCGACCGCGCCGCCGGCGCCATCAAGTCGGGCGGCACGACGCGTCGCGCCGCGAAAATGGTCATCGTCGACGCCGATCATCCCGATATCGAGGAATTCATCGACTGGAAGGTCAATGAGGAGCAGAAGGTAGCCTCGCTGGTCACCGGCTCGAAGATCGTCAAGAAGCACCTCGAAGCGATCATGAAGGCCTGCATCAACTGCGAAGGCAATGGCGACGATTGCTTCGATCCGGCGGTCAACACCGCGCTGAAGCGCGAGATCAAGGCGGCCAAGAAGGACGCGGTGCCGGAGAACTACATCTACCGCGTCATCCAGTTCGCCAAGCAGGGCTATACCTCGATGTCGTTCAAGACCTACGACACCGACTGGGATTCGGATGCCTATCTCACCGTTTCCGGCCAGAACTCCAACAATTCGGTGTCGCTGAAGGACGATTTCCTGCGCGCCGTCGAGCAGGATGGAGACTGGCATCTCACCGCCCGCAAGGACGGCAAGGTGCTGAAGACGCTGAAGGCGCGCGATCTCTGGGAAAAGATCGGCTATGCCGCCTGGGCGTCGGCCGATCCCGGCCTGCATTTCAACACGACGATGAACGACTGGCACACCTGCGCCTCGGCCGGTGCGATCCGGGCGTCAAATCCGTGCTCGGAATATATGTTCCTCGACGACACCGCCTGCAATCTGGCCTCGATCAACCTTCTGCCCTACCGCAACGCCGACGGCACCATCGACATCGCCGCCTACGAGCACACGGTGCGGCTGTGGACCATGGTGCTGGAAATCTCCGTCATGATGGCGCAGTTCCCGTCGAAGGAGATCGCCAAGCTTTCCTACGAGTACCGCACGCTCGGCCTTGGCTATGCCAATATTGGCGGCCTGCTGATGACCTCGGGCATTCCCTATGATTCCGACGAGGGCCGCGCCATCTGCGCCGCCCTCACCGCGATCATGACCGGCACGGCCTATGCCACTTCGGCTGAAATGGCCGCCGAGCTCGGCGCCTTCCCCGACTACGACCGCAATGCGCAGAACATGCTGCGCGTCATGCGCAATCACCGCCGTGCTGCCTATGGCGAAAGGGACGGCTACGAGAAGCTTGCCGTCAACCCGGTGCCGCTGGTCGCCTCGGATCTCAAGCAGCAGGAGCTTGCCAACCATGCCAAGGCCGCCTGGGACCGCGCCATCGAGCTTGGCGAGGAGCATGGCTACCGCAACGCGCAGGCAACGGTGATCGCGCCGACCGGCACGATCGGCCTGGTGATGGATTGCGACACCACCGGCATCGAGCCCGATTTCGCGCTGGTAAAATTCAAGAAGCTCGCCGGCGGCGGCTATTTCAAGATCATCAACCGTGCGGTTCCGGAAGCGTTGCGCACGCTCGGTTATTCCGAGAGCCAGATCGCCGAGATCGAGGCCTATGCCGTCGGCCACGGCAATCTCAACCAGGCGCCGGGCATCAATCCCGGCTCGCTCAAGGCAAAAGGCTTCACCGACGAAAAGATCGCAGCACTCAATGCCGCGCTGAAGTCGGCCTTCGACATCAAGTTCGTCTTCAACCAGTGGACGCTGGGCGCCGACTGGGTGAAGGAGACGTTCGGCTTCACCGATGAGCAGCTCAACGATTTCTCGTTCGAGATGCTGCCGGCGCTTGGCTTTTCGAAGAAGGACATCGAGGCCGCCAACATCCATGTCTGCGGGGCGATGACGCTGGAAGGCGCGCCGTTCCTGAAGGCCGAGCACCTGCCGGTGTTCGACTGCGCCAGCCCGTGCGGCAAGATCGGCAAGCGTTCGCTGTCGATCAACAGCCACATCATGATGATGGCGGCGGCGCAGCCCTTCATCTCCGGCGCCATTTCCAAGACCATCAACATGCCGAACGACGCGACGGTGGAAGACGCCAAGGGCGCCTACATGCTGTCGTGGAAGCTGGCGCTGAAGGCCAACGCGCTCTATCGCGACGGCTCGAAGCTGTCGCAGCCGCTCAATGCCTCGCTGCTCGCCGATGGCGAGGAGGACGAGGACGAAGCCGTCGAGCAGCTGATCGCGGCACCGGCCGCGCAGCGCGCCGTTCAGGTGACCGAGAAGATCGTCGAGCGCGTCGTCGAGCGTCTCTACCGCGACCGCGAGAAACTGCCGAACCGCCGCAAGGGCTATACCCAGAAGGCGGTCGTCGGCGGCCACAAGGTCTATCTCAGGACCGGCGAGTTCGACGACGGCCGTATCGGCGAGATCTTCATCGACATGCACAAGGAAGGTGCGGCCTTCCGGGCGATGATGAACAACTTCGCCATCGCCATCTCGCTCGGCCTGCAATATGGCGTGCCGCTCGACGAATATGTCGAGGCCTTCACCTTCACCAAGTTCGAGCCGGCCGGCATGGTGCAGGGCAACGACGCGATCAAGAACGCCACGTCGATCCTCGACTACGTGTTCCGCGAACTGGCTGTCTCCTATCTCGGCCGCCACGATCTCGCCCATGTCGACCAGTCGGATTTCGACAAGACTGCACTCGGACGCGGCATCAACGAAGGCAAGGCGACGCCCTTCTCCAAGGGTCTCACCCGCGGTGCCTCGCCGGTCAAGCTGGTGTCGGGCATGGGTGCGGAGCCCAAGGGCTTTGCCGGCGCGGGCTCCGGAACTCCGTCCCGTACCGCCCCAACCGCCTTCTCCGGCTCCAACGTGCTGACGTTGAAGCCGGCCAGCGACGAAGCCATCGCCTACAAGCGCGACTACGAGGAGCGCGCCAGGGAACTGGTCGAGGACATCGTCTATGCGGAAGCGTCTGATCCGACGGAGCTGTTCACCGACGAGGCGGCGAAAGAAGCAGCCGAAGCCAAAGCGCTCGCCGCCAACCGGCGCCAGCAATCGCTGATGCAGGGCTACACCGGCAACGAATGCTCGGAATGCCACAATTTCACGATGGTGCGGAACGGGACTTGCGAGAAGTGCGATACGTGCGGGGCTACGAGCGGGTGTAGTTGAGGAGCTGAGGACACTGAATTTTGGCGTACAAGGATGATTGCCTTGTACGCTAACTTCAAGTAGAACAAAGTGGCAACATATTAAAGGGACATAGCGATGAGCAAAGATTACCATGTCGTCCCCAATCCTGAGGGTGGATGGGACGTTAAACGGGAAGGAGCCGAAAGAGCTAGCAATCACTACGACACAAAAATTCCTGCTATGGAACGTGGCCGTGACCTCGCAGAGAAGTCAGACGGTGAGCTCGTTGAGCATAAAAAGGATGGTACGATTCGTGACAGCGACAGCCATGGCAATGATCCCAATCCACCTAAGGACCGGGTGCCGTGAGTCCGTTTTAATATGCAAAATTCGGGAGGGGGCGATCACGGATATAATTTAGAGCTACGAGTTCTGAGATCGCGAAAGCAACCAACCAGCACCAAAAATTGGGTTCTGGAGAATGCATTTATAAATGGGGCAGATAAACGCACGTGAATAATCCCCGCATGGCGCTCGTGGACAATTCTACGTTGAGCGCAGTCGAGAGATTGCTTGCAATCTCAGAAACGCGAAATCTGTTAAATATTGATCACGATATAGCGTGCTTTGAAAAACTGATCCATACGATACTCTTTTATGACGAAATCTATCTCGTTGACGATTATATCGAGTATTATCGAAATAGACGAAAATCAACTTTTTCTTTTATAAAAACTGCACAAATTAGCGATGAAGACTACAGACTGGCAAGCGAAGAGGCAGCTTCTTTTGCCGCCGACCAACCTTTTGAGATGGCGGATGGAGAGCCAGCCGGAGAGGCACTTAGGTTCTTCGAACAGCTATTGCTGCGCCCCCAGCTGCGTTGGGATATATTTGTTTCAAGTGAATATCTAACTTTGACTTATCTGGTGGGTGGCTTTGACGAGAAGAACCTTGTTGGCCCAACCATTGCGGCATATGGCAATGAGGCGACTGATTTTGGCCGAATGCCAAATACCCAACGGGCGGAAACTGTCATCTTAGACCGCTCCTTGGTTCACAGGCGTTCCTATCAAGGTGAAACTTTATCGACGTTCATTAAGCGGATCGGGCACGATAATCCAAACTCTAAGGGCGTAGGCCATAAAGATACGCTTGCGAAAGCGGTGTTCGCTTATGGGTGGATTGCTGAACGCTCTAGATTCTATGAGAACATTGGTCGGAGCCTTGGCCTCACTCCTATCCTGTCGCCCCTTAGAGATGCATATGCACTTTCTGCATTGCGAATGCAGCCATGGACCCTGGAAGACAAGCTAATCTATAGTGCAAACGAGATTTCTGTTCGAACCATTACCTCGGCAGCTCAACTAACCGACTGCACAGCGCTCGAATTTCGACAGCCATTTTTTTCAAGCTGGCTAATGACAAAGACCGATGACCCCCGCGCCGCGCTAGGTCTAGCCCTGGAGCTTCGAAATCAGCCTGAGTTCAGCCAAGCGAGAGATCAATTGGCGAACCTCGCACATTTATCGTTTTTGGAAAAGAAGGCAGAAATCGCTAATATTATTCGATCTATTTCTGATAACAACAAATCCATACTTGATAAGTATGCAGTAAATACAACTAACGGGCCGTCTCTATCGTTTTCTATTGGACTCTCCGGCCCTTCAGTGGGACTATCCGCTGGCCTGGGCCAACTTTTTCGCGGATTAAAATCTAGCCGTCACCCAATTGCACGGACATATCGGTCACTTGCGGCGGATTTGTTGGCCGTGGAGCGTTTGGGTGGCATCCACGAGAAGTTAACCTGCCTGTTAAAAGCAGGAAAAGCCGGATATCCTTCCTTTTCAACCACTCCCGTATTCATGAGAAAAAAGGAAAACGAGTATGGCCGCCCGATTGAGTGAACGTAGCTAGTCCCTATGATTGCTGGGCCTGAGGGCGGCCCGTCATCCGATATGCAACGGTACGAGGGTTAAGCCGGCTGGCCGGCGCAGA
>NZ_JAMYOU010000042.1:0-34962 GCF_040319995.1 Mesorhizobium sp. M0815
AGGCTCACTTATTTCTCTGGGGCCGGCGTCCCCAGTTTCCCTCCGTTGGCGCAACCTTGGCCCTTTGTGGGGGGGGCCCGGCTCACGCCCCCGGCCGGGGGGCGCGTGGCCCCCGGCGCCGGCCAGGGGTTTGGCTGCCAGCATTCGCAGATGCTCGACCACTGGTTCCGCGGCACGCCCGGCCTCAAGGTCGCGGTGACCAGCAATGCACGCACGACCTATGGCCTGCTGCGGTCGGCGATCGAAGATCCGGATCCGGTGGTGGTGCTCGAACCGCGTGTGCTTTACGCCGAGCGCGAGGAATACGAATTCGACCGCAACTACCGCATTCCGCTCGGCCAGGCCGAGATCGCGCGGCCCGGCACCGACGTGACGCTCGTCACCTGCGGCGCGATGCGGCGGGTGGCGCTCGCGGCAGCGGAAACCAGCCACGCCAATATCGAGGTCGTCGACCTTCTGACGCTGTGGCCATGGGACCGCCGGAGTGTTGCCGAATCGGTTGCGCGCACAGGCCGCCTAGTGACACTCGAGGAGGCGCCGGCCGGCAGCGGCTGGGGCGGCGATGTCGTCTCGTCGATCGCCATCGAAGCGTTCGGCCGGCTGAAGGCGCCGCCGCATCGTATCACTCTTCCCGAAGCGCCCGTACCTTATAGCGGCGCGCTGGAAGCCCGTTTCCTGCCGAGCCCGGCCTATGTGGCCGAGCAGATCGCGACGCTTGTCTCGACCAACAAGCCACCCCTGCCGTGGTGGAGGAACGCAGCATGACGCTCTCCAATTCGAATGTGCCGATCGTGCGGCGCGAGGCCTTGAAGAACAGGCTGGAGCAGCTCACGCGCATGGTCGAGATCCGCGCGGTCGAGGAGCGCATCCAGAAACTCTTCGCCGAAGGACATGTCCGCGGCAGCACACATCTTGCCTGTGGACAGGAGGCCGTCTCGGTCGGCATCGCGCGCTCGATCGATCCCGACGACATCGTGACCTGCACCTATCGCGGCCATGGCCACGCGTTGGCGCTCGGCGTGTCGCCAACGGCGGTTATCGGCGAGATCTGCGGCCGCGTCATCGGTTGTGCCGGTGGCCTCGGCGGTTCCATGCATCTGGTCGAGCCAGAGGTCGGGCTGCTGCCGACCGCCGCCATTGTCGGCGCCGGCCTGCCGATCGCCTGCGGCGCGGCGATGGCGGCACGCGCCCGCGGCAAGGACCGCATCGCCGTATCCATTTTCGGCGACGGCTCGGCCAATATCGGCGCCTTCCACGAGTCGCTCAATTTCGCGGCGATCCGCAAGCTGCCGGTGGTCTTCGTCTGCGAGAACAATCTCTACGGCGAATACACCCGTATCCAGCTGTCGACCCCGGTCGAGGACATCGCCATACGTGCAGCGAGCTACAATATGCCGGGCGTCGTCGCCGACGGGCAGGATGTCGACAAGGTGGCGGAGGCGATGGCGACCGCCGTCGCCCGCGCCCGCCGCGGCGAAGGGCCGACACTGATCGAAATGAAGACCTATCGCTATTCCGGCCATTCACGTTCGGACCCGGCGACCTATCGGCCGGCCGGCGAGCTCGATGCCTGGCTGAAGCGTGACCCGATCGACATCCTGGCAGAGCGGCTGGCCGGCGAAAAAATATTGGCGCCGGGCGGTCTCGACCAGCTTAAGGCCGACATAAGCGATGCCGTGGAGCGGGCGACAATGGAGGTGCTGGACTCACCGGCGCCGGATCTCGGCGAAATCCTGGCGCATGTCGGCGCCCATTCGGCTGGAGGGGACCAGAGATGGAATTTCTGGTCGAAATAGAGGTAAATTTCCCGCCCGACGGCGACCCCCTGCAAAAGGCGGAGCTGATCGCGGCAGAAGGCCGTCGCGCCAAGGAACTGGCCGCGGCCGGCATCCTGCGCCGGCTGTGGCGTCAGCCGGGCCGATGGGCGAATTTCGGCATCTGGGAGGCGCCGGACGCGACCGCGCTGCATGAGGCGATCGCGTCGCTGCCGTTCTACCCCTGGCTGAAGGTGGTGGTGCGGCCGCTGGCAGCGCATCCTTCTGATCCGGGCCGAAGCTGACGAAGGTTCAGCAGCGTGATCACGTCTCCCCCCGCAACAGGCATCGACGGTCCGTTCTACGAGGATCTCCGCATCGGCGACCGCTTCGACGGAGCGCCGGTGATGCGGCTGAGCGATGGCCTTGCCGCTGCCCACCATGCAATCGTCGGCGGCAGGCTGAGGCTGGCCTTCGATGCGGCACTGTCGGCATCCGTGACCGGACTAAAGCAGCCTTTTGCCGCGCCGGCGCTGGTCTGGGACGTGGCGATCGGCCAGTCGACGCTGGTGACGCAGCGGGCGATCGCCAACCTCTTCTACCGCGGTCTGATCTTTCGCCGGGCGCCGGCGATCGGCGAGAGTTTGAAGACCGTCACCACCATCATCGGGCTGCGGTCCGCCGCCGCCAGGCCGGGGCGTGCGTCGCGCGGCCTGGTCACCATGCGGATCGCCACCAGCGATCAGGAGGACCGACCGGTACTCGATTTCTGCCGGTGCGCGCTACTACCGGCCAGACAGGCAGGGGATGGTGCCGCGCAGGGCGAAACCGATCCGCCGCGATCCGAGTTCACGGGAGCGCCGGCGGCGATCGGCGGATGGAACCTCGACGCTTACCGCAAGGCGGTGCCTGGCCCGCATTTCAACGATCTCAGCGCCGGCACCATCCATCGCCTTGCCGGCGGCGATGTGGTGAGCAGCGCGCCGGAGCTGGCGCGGCTGACGATGAACCTGGCGACGATCCACCATGACCGCACCCAGACGGGGCAGCGCCTCGTCTATGGCGGCCATACGATCGGGCTGGCAGCGGCACAGTTGACCCGTGCACTGCCGTCGCTGGTCACCTTTTTGGGCTGGCAGGACTGCGATCATCTGGGGCCGGTGCACGAGGGCGACACGCTGCACTCCGAAATCGGCATCGGGCACTGCGAGCCTCTGCCCGGCGGCGGTGGGCTGGTGCATTTGCGCTCACTGGTGCGGGCGACCGCTTCCGATGGCGGGATTTCCGACGTGCTCGACTGGCGATCAGTGGGGCTGTTCGCATGAGCGGCGGCATTCTCGCCGGCCTTAGCATCGTCGAGGGCTCGGCCTTCGTGGCGGCACCGCTCGGCGGCATGACGCTGGCACAATTGGGGGCCGACGTGATCCGCTACGACCAGATCGGCGGTGGGCTCGACCATGGCCGGTGGCCAGTGGCGGACAACGGCCAGAGCCTGTTCTGGGCCGGCATGAACAAGGGCAAGCGTTCGATCCAGATCAACCTGCAGTCGCCCGAAGGGCAGGACGTCGTGGCCAGTCTGATCGCGAGACCGGGGCCGGGCAACGGCATCTTCCTGACCAATTTTGCGGCGCGCGGCGCCCTCTCCTACGAGGCCCTGAAGCACCGGCGCAACGACGTCATCATGATCGCGCTGACCGGCAACAATGATGGAACCAGCGAGGTCGACTATACCGTCAACGCGGCAACCGGCTTTGCCGAAATCACCGGCGCGCGCGGCGCCACGGAGCCTACCAATAGCGTGCTGCCGGCCTGGGACATCGCGATGGGCGAGATGGCGGCGGTGGGCGTGCTTGCCGCCGACCGCCACCGCAGCCGCACCGGCAACGGGTCATTGGTGAAACTGGCGCTATCGGACGTAGCGCTGGCCATGACCGGCAATCTCGGTCGGCTGGCGCAGGCCGAACTTGGAGGCAGTGCCGAAAAGGACGGCAACTATCTCTATGGTGCGTTCGGGCGGGATTTCCTCACCGCCGACGACCGCCGCGTCATGGTGATGGCGCTGACCGGCCGGCAATGGGCCGTACTGCTGCAGGCGACCGGGCTGGACACGGCAAAGCTCGCGGCAACAAGCGGCGCCGACCTCGACAGCGAAGGCGGGCGTTATGCGGCGCGCGAGGCGATCGCCGCCCTACTGGCGCCGTGGTTTTCGGCACGGAGCTTCGCCGACGTGCGGCGCATCTTCACGGCATCCGGCGTCTCGTGGGGGCCTTACCAGACATTCCGGCAATTATTGGTCGAGGATCCGCGCTGCTCGACGGACAACCCGATGTTCGCAAAGGTCGATCACCCCGGTCTCGGATCGCTGCTGACGCCGACTTCGCCACTGGATTTCTCCTCGGTGGAACGGCTTCCTGCAGTCCGCGCGCCCGTACTTGGCGAGCACACCGACGAGATCCTGACCGAACTGGGGTTGAGCGACGGCGAGATCGGAAGCCTGCACGACCGCGGCATCGTCGCCGGTCCGGCGACGGCTTGAGCCGCGAAGGCTTTAGCGCAATTCCAGGAAAGGTGTGAAACGGTTTTCCGTCCGGAATTGCGTAGAAACAAAGAGATAGAGCGGTTCGGCGTTTCCGTGAAACGATGAACCGCTTTAGCGAGGCGGCGGCGCCACGGATTCGCGGTAAACCAGCTTCGGCGGGATATCGATGACGACATCCTGCGGTTCGCGCCCCTGGATCATGGCTTCGAGCTCGACTACGGCGCGCGCGCCCATTTCGGCGAGCGGGGTAATGATGGCGGTCAGCGGCGGCGCGGTAAAGATGGCGTCCTCGCCGTCGAGCGTGACCACCGAAAGATCGTCCGGCACGCGCACGCCGCGCACACGGGCCGCCGCCAGCGCACCGATGCCGACCAGCATGTTGAAGGCGAAGACGCCGGTCGGGCGTTGCGCCTCATCGAGCAGCCTGTGCAAGGCATCGTAGCCACCGCGGCGCGAGACCGGGCCGGCGATTTCGACGACGGCCGGCAGGCCGGCAGCCTGGCAGACTTCGACGAAGCCATGGCGCCGGCGTCGCGAGGTGTCGAGTTCGGGCAACGCGCCGATGAAGCCGAGGCGCCGATGGCCGGCCTCGATCAGGGTCTGCGCGGCAAGCCGTCCCGAAGCCTGGTCGTCGACGGTGACGCTGCGGCCGATGCTGGAACGGCGGTTGACGAAGACGTGCGGCACCGGATTGTTCTCGATGGCAGCGATCATCTCGCTGGTTTCGGCGCTGACGGCGATGATCAGCCCGTCGATGCGGCGTTCGCTGACCAACCGCATATAGGCGGCGGCGGAGGTGCGCTCGTCCGCAACCTCGGCAATGAGCATGACGTAGCCGGACCGTTCGGCCTGGCGCATCGCACCATGCACCGTCTCGGCATAGATTGGATTGGTGAGGTCGGGCAGCAGAATGCCGAGTGCGCCGGTGCGCTGGGTGCGCAGGTTGCGAGCAAGCGCATGTGGGCGATAGTTGACCCGGCTTGCCTCGTCGATGATTGCTTGGCGCGTCTGCGGCCGCACGCTGATGCCGCCGTCGTTGAGCACCTTGGAAACGGTGGAAACGTCGACGCCGACAGTGCGGGCAATGTCCTTCAGCGTGGCGCGCCCCGGCGGGCTGATTGGCTTCAAAGGCTTCAGCCCTTTCCGTACATGGCGAGCAGTTGCGCGTCGGGCGCATAGCGGTAGCAGCGCGAGGTCAAGCCGCCATCGACGGCCAGCGACTGGCCGGTGACGAACGAGGCCTCGGACGAAATCAGCCACGAGACGGCGGCCGCGATCTCCTCCGGCTCGCCGATGCGCTCAAGCGGATGCTGAATCGACATTTCCTTTTCAGCCACCGCGCTGTCGGGGCTGTCGCGGATCACGCGTTGCACCAGCGCCGTACGGACGGCGCCGGGCGCGACCGCATTGGCGCGGATGCCGATCGGCCCGTATTCGACCGCGATATAGCGGGTCAGCGCATCGATGCCGGCCTTGGCCACATCATAGGCCGCCCACATGTTGAAGGCCGAGCGGCCATGCACCGAGGAGACATTGACGATCGAACCGGTCGCCCGGTCTCGAACCCACGTCCGGATGGCTTCGGACGAGCCCCAGAAATGCGACATCAGGTTGACGGCGAACAAACGCTCGACCTCGGGCTCATTGGGTTCATGCAGATTGCCCATCAAGGCGATGCCGACATTGTTGACCCATCCGCGCAACGGCGCGAGTTGTTCCGCCGCCTCGCGGGCGGCTTTCAGCACCGAGCGGTCGGATGCGTCGCCGCACACCGCATGATGGCCGTTGCCAAGCGTCTTGCCAAGCGCCTCGGCTGCCGCCCGGTCAAGTTCGAGGCCGACGACATTCCAGCCGTCGGCGGCCAATCGGATCGCTATGGCGCGTCCTATGCCGTCGCCCGCACCTGTCACGACAACGCTTCCCAGGCTCATCGACGACCTCCCTGTCGGTTCGGGCTTCGGATGCGCTGGAAGGCCGCCATTCAGTCGCCTGGCACATTGTTGTTTGCCAGCGTGTAGAGGCCGTGCGCGACAGCTGTCAAGCGCCTGCGCCCGAGACAATTTTCACCCATAGAGCACGGCATCGATAACACGACGTGTTTGTTCAAGCAATCGTTTGAGCGATCATTAAGCAATCGATTGACTATTTAGATCGCCGGATGCAATCTGCCGTCCGGACCGATGCAGTCCCGTCGGCAGAACAAAGAAGAAACTGGGGAGTGAGACATGAGCGGAAAAGAGCAGACGGATCACCCGCGGCCCGGCGAAAACGCCGCCGTGGATACAGGCGGCCTGACGCGCCGCGACCTGATGCAGCGCGCCGGCATGCTGGGCCTGGCAACGGCGTTTGGAGGACTTGGCGGCACCGTGCCGCTCTACGCCGCCGGTTTCGACATGAAGAAGTTCGCCGGCACCAAAATCAACATCCTGATGACCGGCGATGAGAACGACCATCGCGCGCTCGCCGACATGCTGCCGAAATTCGTCGAGGAGACCGGCATGGAACTGGAGATCACCTCGCCGGCACTCGGCGCGCTGATCGAAAAGACATTGCAGAACCTCAAGGCAGACAAATCCTCGTTCGAATTGATCGAGTATCTTGGGTTCCTGACGACCCAGCAGGTCGGCGGCGGCTATTACGAGCAGCTCAACGCCTATATCGACGATCCCGCAAAAACGCCGCCGGACTGGGATTTCGCCGATCTCATCCCGGCGGCGATGAAGAATGTCGGCATTTTCGACATGGCCTCCGGCACAGTTGGCAAAGGCAAGGACGTCTACGGCATACCCGGCCTGCATTCCGGGTCGGTCATCTATTTCTATCGCAAGGACCTGTTCGACGCGGCAGGCCTGCAGCCGGCCAAGACCTGGGACGAGTTCAAGGCTGCCGCCGAGAAGCTCAACACCGACGACGTGGCCGGTTGCTCCTTCATCGGCGCCAACGATTTCTCGCTCGCCGCGGTCGACTGGTACACTCGCTTCATCACCACTGGCGGCGTGCTGATGACCGGCAGCGCCAAGGAGAAGAATTTTAAGCCGCAGGTCAATTCCAAGGAAGGCATCGGCGCCTTGCAGATGCTGATCGACCTGCTGCCGTATGCGCCGAAGAATGTGACCAAATACGGCTTTGCCGAAAACGTCGACGGCTTCTCCACCGGCAAGATCGCGCAGATGATCTTCTGGTCTACAATTGCCGGGCCGATCCTGAACAGCGAGAATTCCATGGTCGCCGAGACCACCGCGACCACCCCGGTTCCTTCCGGCGACGGCAAGTCGCCGCGGGCAATCCAAGGCGGCTGGGGGGTCGGCATCCCGAAGAATATCGACCCGGCGAAGAAGGACGCCGCCTGGCTGGCGCTGACCTGGATCACCAGCAAGGCGGTGAACCGCTATTCCATCGAGAAATACAACATCGATGCGAACCGCACCTCGGCTTTCACAGATCCCGAGCTGGTGGCGAAGTTCCCCTACCTCAAGGACGCGCTGACGGCGATCGAGACGGCCGACACCATACCGACGTCGCTGATCCCGGAATTCTTTCAACTCAACGATGTCATGAACGTCGAGTTCAACGCGGCGCTGATCGGCACGCAAGATGCCAAGACTGCCTGTGAAAAAGTGCAGACCCAGTGGGAGGCGATCTTGCGGAAGGCAGGCCACCTTGCCTGATCGGTGCCCGCGCGGATCGCTGTGGATGTGATTTTCGATGAGCCTTGCGACAACCGCCGCCACCCAGACGAAATTCGTCTTCGGCACACGTGACGAGCCGGGGAGAGCCGTGTGGCTGCTCCTCGGCCCGTGCCTGCTTTACCTGATCGTCTTCAGCATTTATCCGCTGTTCCACAGCCTGCGCCTGTCGCTTACAGATTTGACCGCCGCGACCGGCACCGGCAATTTCGTCGGCCTCGCCAATTACCGTGCCCTGCTGGTCGATCCGCTGTTTTGGAACGCCGCCATGAACAGCGCCATCATGGTGTTTTTCTCGGTTTCCATCCAGGTCGTGCTCGGCGTCGCACTGGCGATGTTCTTCAACCTGCAGCTGAAGGGCGGCTGGATCGTGCGCGGCATCCTGTTGCTGCCGATGCTGATGACGCCGATCATCGTCGGGGTGATGTGGCGCGCCCTGCTCAATCCGGACTGGGGGCTGGTCAACTGGGCGATAAAGCAGATCGGACTGACGCCACCCGACTGGCTGGGCTCGGTCGGCATGTCGATGGTGACGGTGATCCTCGTCGACTGCTGGCAATGGACGCCATTCGTCTTCATCATCGTCTTTGCGCGCCTGCAGGCGCTGTCGCAGGACGTCTTCGAAGCCGCCCAGGTCGACGGCGCCGGCCCATTCGTCACCTTCCGGCGCATCACGCTGCCGATGCTGGCGCCGGCCATCGTCTTCGCCGCCGTGTTCCGCGCCGTCGATGCTTTCCGTTCGTTCGACCTGATCTACGGGCTGAGCTATGGCGGGCCAGCGCGCAGCACGACGACGCTGTCCTTTTTCTCGTTCCAGAACGGCTTCCAGTTCCAGAATTACGGCTATGCCGCGGCGGTGGCCTACATGATGCTTCTGATCCTCGCCGTCGGCACGACAGTGATGCTCAGATACGTCCAGATCCGGCCCGGGAACTCGCGATGAAGATCCGCCCGGGCCGGGTCATCGCCTACCTCTTCCTCATCGTGCTCGGCATCTTCGGCGCCGCGCCCTTCCTCTATCTGGCGGTGCTGTCGACCAAGAAGCGCATCGAGATCCTGGCGCAGGTGCCACCGACGCTCAACCTCAACTGGACGCAGATCGTCAAGAACTACAATGAGGTGCTGTTCAGCCAGGGGATGCTGGCCTTCACCCTCAACTCCATCATCGTGGTCGGCATCGCAACCGCAGCCGCGATTCTGATCGGCACGCCGGCGGCCTATGCGTTTTCAAGGCTGCGCTTCAAGCATAGCGAGCAGCTGGCAAGCACCATCCTGTCGATGCGCTTCATGCCGCCGATCGCTGTCGCCATTCCGCTGTTTCTGATGGTCAAGACGGCCGGCCTGCAGGACAGTTATCCGGGCCTGGTCCTGCCCTATATCGCCTTTTCGCTGCCGCTCGTGGTGTGGATCATGATCGGCTTCTTCGACGAAATCCCGAGCGAGATCGATGAAGCGGCGATGATCGACGGCTGCACGCGCGTCGGTGTGCTGTGGCACGTCATGCTGCCGATCGTGCGGCCGGGCCTGGTGACGGCAGCGCTGTTCGGCGCGCTGTTCATCTGGAACGAGTTCCTGGTCGCACTCTACGTCATCGACAGCCGTGCCTTCCAGACCATATCGCTGGGTGCCGCGACCCTGGTCAGCGCGCAGCGACCGATCGACTGGAACATCGCCGCGACGGTCGGCGTCGTCACCGTCATCCCGATCCTCCTCTTCTCGCTTTTCGTCCAGCGCTACATCGTGCGCGGACTAACCGCAGGGGCCGTGAAATGAAGAACGATCTTTCGCCGGAACTGGTGACGGACAATCTCGGATGGCCGGAAGGGCCGACCGTGATGCCGGACGGCAGCCTGGTCTTCGTCGAAAGCTACCGCAGCCAGCTGACCATTGTCGGCAAGGACGACAAGGCAAGGCAATTCGCCTATGTCACCGGCGCGCCGAACTCCTGCGTGCTTGGCTCCGACGGCGCGCTCTATGTCTGCCAGAACGGCGGCACCGTCGGTCCGTGGCGCGCGCCTGAGATGACCGTGCCATCGATCCAGCGGGTGCGGCCGGGCGCCGGGCCGGAAATTCTGGTGACCGAGGTCGAGGGCGTCAAACTCAATGGCCCGAACGATCTGGTCTTTGCGCCGGATGGTACGCTGGTCTGGACCGACCCCGGCACCTATAATCCCGCCAGTCCCGACCCGAGCTACATTTTTGCGCTGGCACCGGACGGCAAGGCGACAATCAAGGTGGCCTTCCCAGAACCGGTGTTTCCGAACGGCATCGTCGTCGAGGCCGACGGCTCGATCGTCTGGGACGAATCTTACACCGGCCGTGTCAGGCGACTGAAGGGCGACGGCAGCATCGAGGATCTCGGCCGCATGCCGGGGGATAACCCGATCCTCGACGGCATGACGATCGCCGCCGACGGTTCGCTGCTGGTCACGGATCTGGTCGGCGGCGGCATCCATGTCGTCGCCCGCGACGGCGCCATCAAGGGCTTCATCAAGTGCGGCGGCGCGCCGACCAATCTCGCCTTCGATGGCGAGACGCTGTGGGTGACCGACGCCAGCGTGCTGGCATCGAGCGACAAACCGTCCTATGCCGGGCGCCTGTGGCGGCTGAAAGTGCCGGGCGGCGGCGCCCCGACCTACAAAGGCACGATCAAAATGGCAGCGGAGGCGGGCGCATGAGCCCGCGCGAACCGTTTCCCGGACTTTCCTATCAAGGCAAGGTCGCCTTCATCACCGGCGGCGGCTCGGGCATAGGCCGCGAGACGGCGCTGACACTGGCCGATCTCGGCGCCGATGTCGCCATCCTCGACTGGACCGCGGGCGCTGCTGCAGACACCGCCAGGCAGGTCAAGCACATCGGTCGGAAAGCGATCGCCTTCGAAGGCGATGCCGGTCATGAGAAGACCGTCGCCGATGCCTTTGCGGCGACGCGCAAGCAGCTTGGCGAAATCGATGTCGCCGTGGCCTGTGCCGGCGTGCTCGGCGTCGGCGGGCCGGTGTTCGAGACCTCGGTCGAGGATTTCGAGCAGGTGATGGGCGTCAACGTGCGAGGCTCATTCCTGGTGGTGCGCGAGGCGGCCAAGGGCATGCGCAAGCAAAAGAGCGGCGCCATCGTGCTGCTCTCCAGCCTCGATGGGCTGCAGGCCGAGCACGGCATGTTCTCCTACTGCGTGTCGAAGGGAGCGCTGCTCAACCTTGCCCGCGCGGCGGCGCTCGACCTGGCGCGGGACCGGGTCACGGTCAATTGCGTCTGCCCGAGCGTGACCCATACGCCGCTGCTGGCCGGACGGCTGGCAGCGCTGCCGAATGGTGACGAGATCCTCGCCTCCTACGCCGAGCGGCATCCGCTCGGCCGGGTGCTGACACCGCGTGACATCGCAGCGGCGATTGCGTTCGTCGCCTCGCCCATAGCCAATGGCATTACAGGCGCTGCCATTCCGGTCGATGCAGGCATCGGTGCCACATGGGACAATTTTCGCGACCCGGCCTGGATCAAGGGCTGATCTTGACATCCGGAATCTGAGGTCTTCGGTATCAAACAGGCCCGCAGCGCCCACGACAAGGGACGTCATGGTCGTTTGGAGTAGATGGGCGCCGAGAGCAATCCGGCCGACGCAGTCCAGGAATCGCCTGCCTGAAAAATATCACGCAAACTGATGCAATCTGATGGTAGGGCTGATGGCGCCTGCGGATGCGCCAACTACCACTGGCAGATGAAGGCTTGCCATCGATCGAAAAAGGGGATGCTCTGATGCACCCAGGTCGACGCTGGCAGAATACGATCGCGGTTTTTGCCGCGCACGGTTTTTCGCCGCGATCGTCGTGGGAGGAGGAGTTCGGTTCAAATGGGAGGAAATCAAATGCTGACGAGGCTAAGACTGCTTGTACTTGGCTTGGTGGTGGCGCTGGCCATTCCGGCCGCGGCACAGGCCAAGACATTCTACTGGATTTCGCATGGCGGCCCGGCCGATCCGGTCTGGACCTACTTCCTTGCCGGCGCCAAGCAATGGGCGACGGACACCGGCAATACCGTCAACACCTCGTTCCACAATGGTGACGTGGCGTCGCAGCAGGAAGCCGTTCGCGCCGCAATCGCCGCCAAGGCCGACGGCATCACCACCACCAGCCCCGATCCGGGCAGCCTTGTCGAGATCGTCAAGGAAGCGCGGGCGGCGAACATCCCGATCATCAACTTCAACACGCCCGACCCGAAGGCGGATTTCAACGCCTATGTCGGCGGCGACAACGTCACCTTCGGCAAGCATTGGGCGCAGTATCTGGTCGACAAGGGCCTGGTGAAGAAGGGCGACTTCGTCTGGATGCCGGTCGAAATTCCCGGCGCCACCTATGGCGTCCAGGAAGAGGAAGGCATCAAGAGCGTCTTCGAGCCGCTCGGCATCACTTATGAAATCACCGAAGCGACGCTCGACCAGGCCGAAGTGATCAACCGCATGGTCGATTACCTCACCGCCAACAGGGCCAAGGTCAAGGCGGTCATCGGTCTCGGCGACCTTGTCACCGGTTCGATCAAGCGAGTGTTCGACCAGGTCGGCGTCAAGCCGGGCGAAATCCCGGTTGTCGGCTGGGGCAACTCGCTCGATACCACCCAGGAAGTGCTGAACGGCTACGTCAATGCCGGCCAGTGGCAGGATCCGCAGGCGACCAGCTACGTCGCGCTCTCGCTCGCCAACATGGCGGCGAGCGGCATTCCGCCCGGCTTCGACGTGATCACCGGCGCGCTGTACGAGAAGGACACCGCGGCAGTCTACGACAAGATCCTGTCCGGCAAATAAATCCGCGATCGAGTTGGTCACGGCCGCTCCGGCGGCCGTGGCTGTCTCATCATTCCGCCGAAGCCGGTTGCCGTCTCGGCCAGTTCCAATCCTATCGCGGGTCCAAGGTGGAAAATCGTTCCCTTATCCAACGCTCGATCGCGCGGCCAGAGTTCGGGCCTTTCGTGCTGCTTGTCGTCGAGATTGCCGTGTTCTGGGGCATCAATCACGACTTCCTGTCGCCGCAGAACATCTCGAACACGCTGGCCTTCACGGTCGAACTCGGGCTGATCGCGCTGGCGATGACACTGCTGATGACATCGGGCGAATTCGACCTCTCGGTCGGCTCGGTGTTCGGCTTCTCGCCGGTCCTGATGTGGACGCTGTTCAACAGCGGTCTCACCTCGCTCGAAGCCGCCTTCGCCGTTGCCCTGGTGGTTGCCGCCTTCATCGGGCTGGTCAATGGCTGGTTCGTGACGCAGCTCAAGATCCCGTCCTTCCTGGTGACGCTGGGCATGCTGCTGGTGGTGCGCGGCACCGCTTTGTTCGTCACCAACGGGTTTCCGCAGCGGACCTGGAGCGCCGAGGGGAGCTGGCTGGCGGAAGCCCTGGTCGGCGATTTCTTCATCGGGCCGTTCCGTATCTATATGTCGCTGTTCTGGTTCATCGCGGCCGCCGTCGCGCTCGGCTACGTGCTGACGCAGAGCCGGATCGGCAACTGGATCCAGGCGGCCGGCGGCAACCCGAGTGCCGCAAGGGCGCGCGGCGTCAATGTCAGCGGCGTCAAGATCGGCCTGTTCATCCTGTCGTCGATCCTGGCCTCGCTTGCCGGCGTCATCAGCTCGCTGCGCACCTCTGCGGCCAACCCCAACAGCGGCACCGGCTACGAGCTCGAAGTCATCGCCATGGTGGTGATCGGCGGTACGGCGCTGACCGGCGGGCGCGGCACCATCATCGGCACAGTGCTCGGTATCCTGATCCTGCGCGTGATGCGCAACGGCATCGTGCTGATCGGTGTGCCGGGCCTTGCCTACAACATCTTCATCGGCGCTATCATCCTCGGCATGATGGCGCTCCACTCCTGGCTGGAACGCCGGCATCAGGCAGGGACTTGAGACGATGGTCGAGCCGCTGATCCGCATGACGAACATCCGCAAGTCCTATGGCCGCGTTCAGGCGCTGGTTGATGCCAATTTCCATGTCAACGAAAGGGAGATCGTCGGACTGCTCGGCGACAATGGCGCCGGCAAGTCGACGCTGATCAAGGTGCTGTCGGGCGCGGTCCCGCTGACCAGCGGCGACATCTTCATCCGCGGCAAGAGGGTAAATTTGCGCAGCACCAGCGACGCCATCGCCCACGGCATCGAGACGATCTACCAGGACTCGGCGCTGGTGACGCAACTGTCGATCGCCCGCAACCTGTTCCTTGGACGCGAGCCGATCAAGCCGCCGCGTTTCCTCAACCGCATGGACCAGGAGGCGATGAACGTGGTTGCCCGCGACCTGCTCAAGCAGGTCGGCATCTCGAAGAACATTCCGCCGACGACGCCGATCGGCTCGCTCTCCGGCGGCGAGCGGCAGGCGGTGGCGATTGCACGCGCCATGCATTTCGACAGCGACCTCATCATCCTCGACGAGCCGACCAACAATCTCGGCGTCGCCGAAACGCAAGGCGTTCTAAGCTTCGTGCGCAGCGCCCGCGATTCCGGCCATTCCTGCATCTTCATCGCCCACAACATCCACCACGTCTTCCAGGTGGTCGACCGCATCGTCGTCATGCGCCGCGGCAAGGTGGTCGCCGACGATATCGACCCGAAGAAGACCAGCGTCGCCGAAGTCGAACGCGTCATCACCGGCATGTCGGACAAGGAGATCCACGACGCGCTGGTCGAGCGCACAAAGCGGCACGACTGACCGCCGGCTGACCGCCGAGGCACTGGATCGCATCGCCACATGGTTGCGAGATGAAAGCCACCGTTTCGGATATTGCCAGGAGCTGCGGCCTGTCGACCGCGACGGTCGACCGTGTGCTCAACAACCGGCCGGGGGCGAGTGCCGCCAACCGGCAGCGCGTAATTGAGGCGGCCAAGCAGCTCGGCTATCTGCCGGTTGTCGACCAGGTCGCGTTGCCCTCGCGGCCGGCGCATCTCGAATTCTTCCTGCCGATCGGCAGCAATGCCTTCATGGCCGATCTGGCCAGGCACATCGAGGATTATGCGGCGCGCCTGCCGCTGGTCGCCTCCTGCCGCATCCATAAGCTCACCGGCATTTCGCCGAGCGCCTTACAGACAGCCGTCGAAAACCTCTCCCTCAAGGCGAACGGGGTCGGCGTCATTGCCGTCGATCATCCAAGGACGCGCAACATCTTGCGCGAGATCGTCGAGGCCGGCATCCGCCTAGTCACGCTGGTGTCCGACGTTCCGGGCGCGCCCCGCTCGGCCTATGTCGGTATCGACAACCGGGTGGCGGGCCGCACCGCGGCGCTGCTGATGGGACGGTTCCTCGGCGGCCGCAAAGGCCATCTGGCGATGGTGGTCGGCTCACGTTCCTATCGCGGCCACGAGGAACGCGAAATGGGCTTTCGCTCCGTGCTCGGCGAGGAGTTCCCCAATCTGACCGTCACCAGTGCCGTCGAGATCAACGACGAGCCGGAGGTCAGTTACACCGCGACCATGAACGCGCTGCACAACGAGCCGGAGCTGCTCGGCATCTACTGTATCGGCGCCGGACGATCAGGCGTGGCGAAAGCGTTGCTCGAAGCCAGACCGCAGAAAAAGCCGGTGTTCATCTGCCATGATCTGACGCGCGAAACGCGCGGCTATCTCGTCGACGATCTGCTCGACGTCGTCATCGACCAGAATGCCAGGCTGATCGCCGAACAGTCGGTCATTCGCCTGCTCGGCTCGATCGCCTCGTCGGCGCCCTATCTGACGCGGAAATTCATCGAGCCGCGCCTGATCTTCAAGGAAAATGTCCCGGTGCAGTGATGACGCGCGAGGGCGGTGTTCGCTCGGCCTCGATCGTTAAAATTCGGTTGATACCGCAAATCTGCACATCAGCTATGCAACTTTTGTGGTTGCCGAATCATTGGGCAACCAGTAAGTTCATAAGCGTCGGCCATCTACTCCTCCCAGATGCGATGCCGACGTTGAATTCGGTGCACCTCCTCCCGCACCGCATTCGAAAATCAAGCCCGCTGCCACCTCCTCCCGGCAGCGGGCTTTTTTCGTTCCGGCTCTGAGGTATCGGCCAAGGCTGGGGCCATGACTATCACCGGGACGAGTACCGATCCGCGAATCGATGGGCCTTCGCTGAGATCGCCACGGCATTTCCGGGCGGAATCCTGTCACACTTGTCACTCTCACCAATTCGCTGCCGGCCCTATCTTGCCCTCACAACCAACAAGCAATACGCCGCGCAAGGAATGGCGCGGCGGCAGACGGAGAAGTGTGGTGACGACACATCCGAATGGGACGAAAGAGCGCTCGGCGGCGCGGCTCGTAACCAACGAGCTGTCAATGGTTTCGCCGCTTGCGAGACTATCTGGCCCTGAAAGAAGTGATCAGGCCTTCCGCCATGCGGACGAACTGCGCGCTCGGGCCTTCGGCGCCGACGCTTTGCAGGCTGACACGGGCGCCCTCGAGCAGAAGCGACAGCGTGTCGGCGAGAAGTTCGGCCTGGCCGATGCCGGCATCGCGACACAGCGAGACCAGCCGCTCGCGCTGCGCTTCCTTGAGTTCCTTGATCACTTGCCTTGCCGGATGATCGGTCTCGCTCAGCTCGATGGCGGCGTTGGCCATGTCGCAACCGCGACGATCCGACATCAGGCAATCGGCCGCCATCCGGACCCAGGCGTGCAGTTGCGCCAGTTTGTCGCCCGGATTCTCGGCCTCGAACTTTTCCCACATCGCGTTGGCGCTGCAGGCGGTCGCCCGCAGACATTCGATGATCAGGTCGTCCTTGGACTCGAAATGCCGGTAGAGCGTCATCTTGTTGGTACCGGCGGCCTCGGTGATGGCGTCGATGCCGACGCCGCGAATGCCATGCTTGTGAAACATGTCCCGTGCCGTCTCCAGGATCCTGTCCCGGGGGCGAACACGCTCCACAACACCGTCTGTCATCAAAACCTCCGTGATTGCGTTTCCCGAAATTCCCTCGGTGCACCTCTTGACTAGGGTGTTACCGGTCTGTAACGTTAGAGATGTTACTTACCTGTAACACCCGCATTGCATCATGTCAAACTCGCAAGTGCCGGCCATCAGCCCCGCCCAATCGGCAAGGGGACGAACCGCACCTTACGGCCTCGGCCGGCGAGCAAGAGAACACCCGATCCGCGGCCTGCCGCGGATCGCCAAAAACCAGGAGCCGCTTCGATGTCGCAGCGCAATGATCTGACGATCGATGAAGTCGTGAAGGATCCGATGATCCGCATGCTGATGAAGGCCGACCGCGTCGACCCGCGGTCTTTCGAGGCGATGCTGCGTGCGCTGGCGGACGAGCAGGCCGAGCGCCGCAACGCGCCGCGTCGCCCGCTGCAAGATTTCGGCTTTCTCGAAGATTCCGGCTCAACGCGCAGCCGGCGACTGTCCAGGGTGGCCAGGGCCTTTGGCCGGGCCAGAGCATCGGGCGAGGCGTGCATCTCATGGTAAACTTCTTCATTCATCGTCCGATCTTTGCGTCGGCGATCGCCATCATCATGGTGCTCGCCGGGGGCATTTGTTATTTTCTGCTGCCCGTCTCGCAGTTTCCCGACATCACGCCGCCCCAGGTCGTGGTCAGCGCCCACTACCCGGGCGCCAGCGCGCAGGTTGTCGCCGACACGGTGACGACGCCGCTCGAACAGCAGATCAACGGCGTTCAGGGCATGACCTATATGTCGTCGTCGAGCTCCAATGACGGCTCCTCGACGATCACCATCACTTTCGAGGTCGGCTATTCCCTGAGCACCGCCGCCGTCGACGTCCAGAACCGCGTTTCGCAGGCGGCTTCCTCGTTGCCGGCCATCGTCAACCAGGGCGGCGTGACGATCAAGAAACAGAACCCGAACTTCGTCCTGATCGTCGACCTCACCTCCCCGGACGGCTCCGTCAACCCGGTCACTTTGAGCAATCTCGCCTACCTGCAGGTGGTCGATCCGCTGAAGCGCCTGCCTGGCGTCGGCGACGTGCAGATCTTCGGCGAGCGGCGCTATTCGATGCGCGTTTGGCTCGATCCCGACAAGCTCGCCAATCTCGGCATCACCGCCGTCGACGTGCAGAACGCCGTCGCCGAGCAGAACGTCCAGGTGGCGGCCGGCAAGATCGGGCAATCGCCGGCTCCGGCCGGCACCGCTTTCGAGATGCAGGTCAACGCCGTCGGCAGGCTGAGCGACCCCAAGGAGTTCGGCGACATCGTCGTGCGGGCCAATACCGCCAACGGCTCGTTGGTGCGGCTCCGCGACGTTGCGCGCATCGAGCTCGGCGCGCTGCAATATTCGTCGTCGGCCTTCTTCGGCAAGGACCCGACGGTGGTGCTCGCGGTCTACCAGATGCCGGGCTCCAACGCGCTCGATCTGCAGCAGCGCGTCAAGGACAAGATGCAGGAGCTGTCGGCCCGCTTCCCGAAGGGGGTCAGCTATGCCATGCATTACGATACGACACGTTTCGTATCGGCGTCTATGCATGACGTGCTGATCACGCTCGGCGAGGCGCTGGTCCTGGTCGTCGCGGTGGTGTTCATCTTCCTGCAAAGCTGGCGCACCACGATCATCCCGACGATCGCGATTCCGGTGTCGCTGGTGTCGACATTAGTCGTCATGTACATGTTCGGCTTCTCCCTGAACATGCTCAGCCTGCTCGGCATGGTGCTGGCGATCGGCCTCGTCGTCGACGACGCTATCGTCGTCGTCGAGAATGTCGAACGCCAGCTCGAGGCCGGCCTCAAACCGCTGGCTGCCACGCGTACGGCGATGGCCGAGGTCACCGGACCGATCATCGCCACGACCGCCGTGCTGATGGCCGTGTTTGTGCCGGTTGCCTTCATCCCCGGCGTTTCCGGCCGGCTCTACAACCAGTTTGCCCTGACGGTCGCGATCTCCTTCGGCATCTCGGCCTTTGTCTCGCTTACGCTTACTCCGGCGCTCAGCGCGGCGTTCCTGCGCCACCGGCCTGAAACGCAGTTCGTGCTGTTCCGCTGGTTCAACATGGGCTTCGAACGGCTGTCGCATGCGTATGCGAATGGCGTGCGCATTCTCATCCGTCTGCGCTGGATCATGCTTGGCCTGTTCGCGGCCGGACTTGTCGCGACCTACTTCGTCTGGCAGCGCCTGCCCTCGACCTTCCTTCCGGTCGAAGACCAGGGCTACTTCTTCGTCGTTATCCAGCTCCCCGACGGGGCCTCGCTGGAACGCACCGATGCAGTGGCGCAAAAGGCACGCGATATCCTGCAGAACACGCCCGGCGTCGACATTGTCGGCTCGATCAGCGGCTTGAACTTCCTGACCAGTGCCGCGCAGTCGAACTCGGCGGTCGAATTCGCCATCCTGAAGCCATGGGACGAACGCGGCCCCGACCAGAGCGCCTCGAAGCTCGTCGCCGACGTGCGCAACAAGCTGCTGCAAATTCCGGAGGCTTTTGCGCTGAGCTTCGACCCGCCTTCGATCCCGGGCATCGGCACCACCGGTGGCTTCGAGTTCCAGGTCGAGGATCTGACCGGCCGCGGCAGCGTGGCGCTCAACGATGCGACGCAAGCTGTGATTGCCGAGGCGCGCAAGCAGCCGGAGCTCAACCCACAGCAATTGTTCTCGTCGTTCTCGACCTCGACGCCGCAGTTCAACTACGATCTCGATCGCGCCAAGGCAAAGCTGCTCGGGCTCAACCTGCCGGACGTCTTCAACACGCTGCAGATCTATCTCGGCTCGCTTTATGTGAACGACTTCAACCTGTTTGGCCGCACCTTCCGGGTGACGATCCAGGCCGACAAGGACTCTCGAGCCGGTCCGGCCGACATTTCGCGGCTCTATGTCCGCAATGCGTCGGGTGGCATGGTGCCGCTGAGCACGCTGGGCAAGCTTGTGCCTATCGTCGGCCCCGAGACCGTGCCGCACTACAACAACAATGCGTCGGCCCTGATCAATGGCGGCGCCGCCCCCGGCTTTTCGTCCGGCCAGGCGGTGGCGGCAATGGAACGTGCCGCTGCCACGGCGTTGCCGAGAGATTTCGGCTACGAATGGACCGGCATCACCTATCAGGAGCTCAAGGCGGGATCGATCGCATCCGTCGTCTTCGGCCTCGCCATCGTCTTCGTTTTCCTCATCCTTGCCGCGCAATATGAGAGCTGGGCGATGCCGTTCATGGTGCTGCTGGCGGTGCCGCTCGCATTGTTCGGTGCGTTCGTCGTGCTGTGGCTGCGCCGCATGCAGATCGACGTCTACTCGCAGATCGGCTTCGTCATGCTGATCGGACTGGCGGCCAAGAACGCGATTCTGATCGTCGAGTTTGCCCGGCGCCGGCGCGAAGAAGGCCTCAGCATCGTCGACGCCGCGATGGAAGCGGCGCGGCTGCGGCTGCGGCCGATCCTGATGACCGCCTTCGCCTTCATCCTCGGCGTGCTGCCGCTGATGTTCGCTACAGGTGCAGGTGCCGCGAGCCGGCAGTCGATCGGCACCACTGTCTTTGGCGGCATGGTCGCGGCGACCATCCTGTCGCTGGTGTTCGTGCCGGTCTTCTATGCGGTGATCGAGCAGCTGCGCGAGCGCCGCAGCGAGAGCGAACCGGTCTCCGAAACGACTGAACAACCAACCGCCGAACCCGCCTTCGAGCCATTGGCCGAAGCGGCTGAATAGGACTGGAGAATCGATCATGCGTAAATGGAAAATCGCGCTGGGAACGGCCGTCGCCCTTGGGGCGATTTCGATAGCGAGCGTTCACTTGCTCGACATGGGCAGTCTCAGCCTCAACGCCGGCACGGCCGGGGCGGCGACACCCAAGCCGGAAGCCTTTGTCATGCCGGTGCCGGTGGTGAGCGTCGTCAAGAAGACGATCCCGATCTATCTCGACTACGCCGCCCGGGTAGAGCCGATCCGCAGCATTACGCTGCAGGCGCGCGTGCCGGGCTATCTGCAGGAGCAGGTCGCCACCGACGGCGGCGACGTTGCAAAGGGCGACCTTCTCTACAAGATCGCCCCGGAGGATTTCCAGGCTGCCCTGGAGCAGGCGAAGGCGCTTATCCAGCGCGACACGGCAACACTCGACTATGCGCGCTCCAATCTCGGGCGCGGCAGCGAGCTCGCCAAGAGCGGCTATCTCGCCAAGGACGTGTTCGACCAGCGCACCAGCACCTTGCGCGAGGCTCAGGCCTCGCTCGCCGTGAACCAGGCCGCCTTGCGGACCGCCGAGCTCAATTTGAGCTATACCGAAATCCGTGCTCCATTCGCGGGACGCATCGGACGCAGCCAGGCTTCCGTCGGAACGCTGGTCAGCGTTGCCGGCACGGTGCTCAACTCGCTGGTGCAGCTCGATCCGATCTACGTCACCTTCAATCCGAGCGAAACGGACCTGACCCAGATCGAGGAAGCTCGGGCTGCGGGACCGATCAGTGTCGACGTCCTGCTTCCCGGTGAAACCGAACCGCGCCAGAAGGGCGATCTTACCTTCATGGACAACACAATCGATCGCTCGACCGGCACGATCACGGCACGGGCGACGGTCGGCAACGGCAAATTCACGCTGCTGCCCGGGCAGTATGTCCGCGTCCGGCTGCACGTCAAAGAGCAGCCCGATGCGCTGATGGTGCCGCAGACGGCACTCGGCTCAGGCCAGCTCGGCAAATACCTCTATGTCGTCGGCAAGGACAACACCGTCGACCAGCGCATCGTTTCGCTCGGACCGACCAATGGCGATCAGGTGGCCATCTTGAGCGGCGTAGCCGAAGGCGACCAGGTGATCACCGGCAATCTGCAGAAGATCGGTCCGGGAATGCCGGTCTCGCCGCTACCCCAGAAACCGGCCACCTGATAACCCCCATCAGGTCCGGTCCCGCGGCGCCTTCGGCTCCCACGCCGAGGGCGCCGTTTTTGCTGAGCAGGGTCGGCAAGATCGGCCTCATCGGCACACTCGACCTTGGCAGGAGCCATGAAGGCGCAAGTAGAGCGCGCCGTGACGTACCCGTCTGCCGCAAGCAGCTGGCCAGCGGAGAACCTGTACCCGCAATTACCTCTTGTTAGATTGTCGACAATTTGCTGTGTTGCTTTTGGTCTCCTGGAGCAGCCGGATGGCAACGCTGGATTTCAGTCCGATCGCGGATACGACACGCCGGGCCGAGATCGTGGCGCTGCTCCGGCGCGCGATCCTGACCGGCCAGCTGGAACCGGGGCAGAAGCTCAACGAACTTAGGATTTCCGAGCAGATGCGGGTGAGCCGTGCGCCGCTGCGCGAGGCGATGCGCGAACTGGTGCAGGAAGGCATCCTGACCAGCATCCCCTACGCCGGAACCTTCGTCATCGAGGTGACCGCCAAGGACATCGACGATGCCTATTCGCTCAACAAGGTGCTGGACGAATTCGCCATCGAGCGGACCTGGCCGCTTCGCGACCAGCGCTTCTTCGACGAGATAGACCGGCGGCATGCGGCGGTGAAGCAGGCGACGCGCGAGCTGGACACGACGCGACAGATCGAAACGGCGCTGCAACTGCATGGCCTGATCCGCGAATGGGCCGACAATTCGGTGTTGCTGGAAACCTGGCAGCGGCTGGCCAGCCGGCTGCAGATGTATTTTGCGCTGCACCAGAGGGCGCGCAACGAGCCGGTGCCTGCCGAAGACGCTCACGAAAGCTATGTGCAGTTGCTCAAGGGCAGCGACATGCGCGCTGCACAGCGCCACGCCAAGGAGCATATCGATTTGGATTTCGAGGAACTGCTCGCCTATGCGCGCGAGTTGGAAGAGCGTGGCTCAAAGGGCGCCGGCGCGGATCGTGCCGGCCTAACGCGCAATCGGCCCAAAGGCGGCTGAGCCCGACAAGTTTGGCGGTCATCCCGGAACACAGACAACGGACAGAAGACGTGCAGATCAAAACCATCAAAGCCTACCATGTCGTGCAGCCCTTTGTGGACGGACCTTACCGGATGTCGAAGGGGCGCGTCGCCGATGCGTTCGACGCTGTGATCGTCGCCGTCACCGCAGATAGCGGGCTCACCGGCTGGGGCGAGATGGCGCCGCTCGGCAATTTTTACTCGCCGGCGTTCGCCGCCGGCACGCGCGCCGGCGTCGTCGAGATCGCGCCGCATCTCATGGGCCATGACCCACGCGGGCTTGCCGGGATCAACAGGCTCATGGATACGGTGTTCAAGGGCCATCCCTACGTCAAGTCGGCGCTCGACATGGCATGCTCGGATCTCGCGGCGCGCGCCGCCGACGTGCCGCTGGTTACGTTGCTTGGCGGACGCGAGAGCGAGACGGCCGAACTCTACAAGGTCGTCACCCATGGCACGGTCGACGCGATGGCTGCACTTGCCAAGCGCATCGTCAAAGACGGCTTTCATCGACTGCAGGTCAAGGTCGGCGGCAACGTCCATGACGACATCGAACGCGTCACAGCCGTCGCCGCCGCGGTGCCGAAGGGCACCGTCATCTTCTGCGACGCCAATGCCGGCTGGACGCCTTACCAGGCACGCCAGTTCGTGGATGCGACGCGCACCATCGACTACACGTTCGAACAGCCCTGCACGACGATCGACGAATGCATGTCGGTGCGCCGCTCGCTTGACAAACCGATGGTGCTCGACGAATCCGTCGCCTCGCTGGACGACATGCTCGACATCCACCGCAAGGGCGCTGCCGACGGGCTGACGCTGAAGATCTCGCGGCTCGGAGGAGTGACCAAAACGCGCCAAATCCGCGACCTCGCCGTCGATCTCGGCTTCATGATCACCGTCGAGGACACTGGCGGCGCCGAGATCGACACATCGGCCATGGCGCATCTGTCGCTGTCGACGCCCGAGGAGCGCCGGCTGCACGCCATCGCCTTCCATGAATGGGTGACGGTGCGCACCGCATCCAATATGCCGCCGGTCTGGGGCAGCCGCATGGGCATTCCGGACGGGCCGGGACTTGGCATCGATGTCGTTCCCGACCTGCTCGGCGCGCCCTTCTTCGAGATCGGCAGCTGAGGTAGAGACCGCGCCACCTCAAGGCAACGTCGAGCAACCCGCATCGGTCGGCGCCGTCCGGCTACCTGCAGAGGTCGTGCCCTGACCGGCAGCTGACCCCAAGCGATCGGCCATTCCAGAGCGGGAATGTCCCAATTGCAGGTTGAAATATTTTTCATTTGGAAATAGGAATGTTCAAAACGTTGATTTGGACGCTGCGGCGCGTCAAGAACTGGAGGAAGCGACATGTCCCATCCGCAATTTGCAGCGGAACTTCTGCAGCGCGCTGAACAGCAGGGGCCGATCACCATCGGGCTTGCCGGCGCCGGTCAGATGGGCACCGACATCGTCGTGCAGGTGGCACTGATGCCGGGCATGCGGATCGGCGCTATTTCCGAGGTCAGGCCGCAGGCAGCGATCGACGCGGCGCTGCTCGCTGGCCACGACCGTTCCGACATCGTCCAGGCCGGCAATGCGGCGGCGATCGACCGCGCCATCGAGGCCGGCAAGATTGCGGTGACCGAAGATTTGCACGCGCTGGCGGCGGCCGGCCGGATCGACGTCATCATCGACGCGACGGGCAATCCCAATATCGGCACGCTGTTCGCGCTGGAAGTGATGAAGAACGGCAAGCACATCGTCATGCTCAATGTCGAGGCCGACATCACGATCGGCCGCTTCCTCAAGGACGAGGCACGCAAGGCCGGCGTCGTCTATACCGGTGCCGCCGGCGACGAGCCGGCCTGCACGCTGGAGATCATCGGCTTTGCCAAAAGCCTCGGCTTCAACATCATCGCCGCCGGCAAGGGCAAGAACAATCCGCTGAAGATCGACGCCATGCCGGCCGATTACGAGAAAGAAGCGGCCGAGCGCAACATGAATGCGCGCATGCTGGTCGAATTCGTCGACGGCTCGAAGACGGCCATCGAAATGGTGGCGATCGCCAATGCCACCGGCCTGGTGCCCGACGTGCCGGGCATGCACGGCCCAACCGCAACGCTGGAGGAGCTCGCCAGCGTGCTCTGCCCGCGCGAGGATGGCGGCGTGCTGCATCGCAAGGGCGTGGTCGATTATTCGATCGGCAAGGGCGTGGCGCCCGGCGTGTTCTGCATCATCGAGACCCAGCATCCGCGCGTGCTGGAGCGTATGATCGACCTCAAGGTCGGCAAAGGCCCCTATTTCACGATCTTCCGGCCCTATCATCTGACCAGCCTGGAAGTGCCGCTGTCGGCGGCGCGCGCCGTCGTCTACAAACGGGCCGACATGGAGCCGCTCGACCGTCCGGTCGCCGAGGCGGTGGCGGTTGCCAAGAGCGATCTTGGCGTCGGCCAGTCGCTCGGCATGATCGGCGAGAACGACTATCGCGGCTTCGCCATGACATGGGAAGATGCACGCGCCCGGGGCGCGCTGCCGCTCGGCCTTGCCGAACGGGCCAAGGTGGTCAAGCCGCTCAAGATCGGCGATTTCCTGACCTATGAAAATTGTGTACCCGACGATTCGATGGTGATAACCCAGATCCGCCGTCGTCTCGATCAGTCGGACGGACGGTTCGCTACCAACGCGGCTTGACCCCGCCGGATCTCCGCCTGATGGACGATATCGTAATCGGGATCGACGCCTCGACCACGGCCGTGAAGGCGATTGCCTTCACCCGCGACGGCGAGGAGCTGTTCCAGGCGCGCGAGACTTATCCGCTTTCAAATCCGAAGCCCAGCCATTTCGAGCAGGACGCCGAACATTGGTGGACGGCGCTGCTTGGCGCATTGAAGCAGGTCACTGAGGCGGTCGGCGCTTTCCGCGTGGCGGCGATCTCCATTGCCCACCAGCGCGAGACCTTCACGCTGGTCGACAGCGCCGGCAAACCACTTATTCCGGCGATCCTGTGGCTGGACGAACGCGCCCGGCCGCAGGTTATCAGGCTTTCGGCCGAACTCGGCCGCGAGGCGATCCGCGACTGGAGCGGCAAGCCGCCGGACCCGACGCCGGCGCTCTACGCCATCGCCTGGCTTGCCGAACACCAGCCTCAGGTGCTTCACCAGGCAGCGGCACTGGTCGACGTGCACGGTTTCTTCGTCCAGCGGCTGACCGGGCGATTGGTCACCAGCACCGCAAGTGCGGATCCGCTCGGGCTCCTCGACGTCGAGAGAGGTACCTGGCATCCCCGCCTCGTTGCGGCCGCCGGACTGCAGATGGAGCAATTGCCCGACCTGGTCGCGCCGGGCGCAATTTGCGGCGGGCTTTCCGCAACCGCGGCGCAACTGACCGGCCTGAGGGCCGGCACGCCGGTCGTTGCCGGCGCTGGGGACGGCCAGGCGATGGGCCTCGGCATGGGCGTCTACGGCGAAGGCAAGAGCTATCTCTCGCTCGGCTCCGGCGTGGTCAGCGGCTGCTATTCCGGCAAGGTGAAAACCTCGGACGCCTTTCGCACGCTGGTCTCGCCGACCGGTTCCGGTTTCATGCTGGAGACAGTGCTGCGTTCGGGCATGCAACTGGTCGATTGGATTGTCCGCACGACCGGTTCGCCGTCGGCGGCAGCACTGGAGAAAGCGGCGCTGGAGGTTGCCGCTGGCAGCGAGGGCCTGCTCGTCATGCCCTATTGGGCCGGCGTCATGAGCCCCTATTGGGATGGTGCCGCGCGTGGCGCCATTGTCGGCCTGTCGCTCGACCACCGGCCGGAGCATCTTTTCCGCGCTGTCCTGGAAGGCATCGCCTTCGAGCAGGCCGTTGCCACCGAGGCCATGGAAGCCCAGGCCGGCGGACAGGCGGCGATGATTGCCGCCGGCGGCGGCACCAATTGCGTACTCCTCATGCAGATCATGGCAAGCGTGCTCGAGCGGCCGATCTCGGTTTCGCCGGTCAACGAAGCCGCCGCACTCGGCGCCGCCATGCTGGCGGCCGCCGCGGTCGGCTGGTTTGCCTCGCCGGAAGCCGCCGCAAAGGCAATGGCTGCCGCTCCCACCATGCATGTCGACCCGGTCGATGGACTTGTTGCCGGCTATCGCGGCCGCAAGGCAATCTACCGCGATCTCTATCAAGCGACGCGCGATATCCACGTGCGGCTGAGTGCTCTCAACGCGACTAGCGGTTGAGCAGCCCCTTTGCCGCATCCTCGTCGGTGATCAGAACCGATACCTTGGTGTTGGCGAGTGCTGCCCGCATGATGGCAATCTTTTCCTGCCCTCCCGACACCAGGATGATGCTCGGGATATCCGACAGATCCTGCAGCGGATAGGCACAGACGCGGCGGTTCACCTCGTGGTCGACCGGGCGGCCCTCGGCGTCGATGAAATGACACAGAATATCGCCGACGGCGCCGGCCGCCTGCAGTTCCTCGAGTTCGCTTGGCTTGATGAAGCCGTAATTGGCGATCGGGCTGTCGTTGGAAAACGAGCCGACGCTGAGCACGGCAATGTTTGCCCGGCGTGCACGGAAGACAACGTCCTGAACGCTGCGCTGGCTCATGAACGCGTCGCGCTGTTCCGGCCGGTCGGCATAGACCGGCACCGGCAGCAGGAAGCACTCCGCACCGATCTTCTCGGCGAAATCCCAGGCGCTTTCTGTCGGGTTGAGCGGCTGTGCATGGGTCAGGCCGCCAAGCATCGAAACCACCGTGGTCCTGGCGATAGGCCGCCTTGGCAACTCATTGATGGCGAATTTCAGCGTCCGCCCCCAGCCCAGCGCAATGACATCGCCGGCATTCACATGGTCGGCCAGATAGGCGGCGGCGGCGTGGCCGATCATCAGCGGTGCGTTGCTTCGGTCGGCAGCCGACGGCACCACAACAGCCTGGCTGAGCCCGAACCTCTGCTTGAGGCTTTCCTCCAAAACCACGCATTCGACGACGCTGTCGCGGATGCGAAACTGGACGACACCCTCTTCGCGGGCGGCTGAGAGAATGCGATGTACCTTGATGCGGCCGACGCCAAGAATTTCGGAAATCCGCTCCTGTGTAAGACCCTCGACATAATAGTGCCAGGCGGCGCGGGCCTTGAGTTCGGCGTCGGGAAAGCGCGAGGCTCTTTCGTTCTCTACGATCGTCATCTGTTTGCCTTGCCGCAGCCGCCGGCTCTGCTCATGATATTCCAATCCGGCGACTTCGAAATGCCCAAGATTTCCGAGACCTTGCGTAAGGCAAACCGGCGGACAGCGCAAACCGTCGTCGAATGAAACGGCAGGCCTTGACAATTTTCCGACGAACAGTTTAGCTGAACAAAATTGCATGTTAAAGATAAATTGTTCACATGGAGGGGCCTGGTGAACAAAGTGGCCCGGTGATGCAGCGCCGGATTGCTGTGGAGGAGACGAAGTGGCTGTGAGCAACGACGCAAGCGAGTTGAAAGCAGGCTCTGGTACGCAGGCCACGACGGGCGCAAAGTTTTCGGCTGTCTTTGCCGGAACCATGGGCCCGCTGATCGGGCTGGTCCTGCTGTGCCTGGCGCTCTCGCTGACCACCGATACGTTCCTGACCATCCGCAACATCCTCAACGTGCTCGACCAGGTTACCGTACTCGGCATCATGGCGATCGGCATGACGCTGGTCATCCTGATCGGCGGCATCGACCTGTCCGTTGGCTCGGTGCTGGCGCTGGCTTCCATGGTGATGGGCTTCGTCGCCCATCCGGACTATCTCAATCTCGGCCTGCCGGCCGGCATCGCCGCAGCCCTCGTCGTCGCCGGCCTTTGCGGGCTGGTTTCGGGCCTGCTGGTGACGGTCACCAAGCTGCCGCCCTTCATCGCCACGCTGGCCATGATGTCGGTGGCGCGCGGTCTCGCCAATATGATCACCGACGGCTCGCAGATCGTCGGCTTTCCCGACTGGTTCACCAGCCTGTCGATCATCCGCCATTTCGGCTTCCTGTCGGTCACCGTCGGGCTGATGATCGTGCTTGCCGTCATTTTCGCGATGTTCCTGAATTATCGCGCCACCGGCCGCAGCCTCTACGCAATCGGCGGCAGCGCCGAAGTCGCCCGGCTGTCCGGCATACCGGTCAGGTCGCTGACAAACTGGGTCTATACGATCTGCGCCGTGCTGGCCGGTCTCGCCGGCATCGTGCTTGCCGCCCGGCTCGATTCCGTCCAGCCGAGCTCCGGCCTTGGCTACGAGCTCGACACCATCGCGGCGGTGGTTATCGGCGGCGCCAGCCTGTCGGGCGGCGTCGGTTCGATCGGCGGCACCGCCATCGGCGTCCTCATCATCGGCGTGCTGCGCAACGGGCTGAACCTGCTCGGTGTCTCGCCCTTCATCCAGCAAGTGGTTATCGGCGTGGTGATCGCGCTGGCGGTGGCCACCGACACCTGGCGGCGCAGAGCACAATGAAAAATGGGGCACAATGAAGAATTGGGCTCAATGAGATTCACCCGGATATTCGGGCGAAAACGGATCGGTGATCCGAAACTGGGAGTTGTTCGGCCACGGGGCGCCGCGATGCGCGGGCAGGACAGATTGAACATCAACGGAGGAATAACATGCTGACTAAACGTTCATTGCTGCTTGCCGCCGCGGCCATCATCCCGCTGCTTAGCCTGTCCGACATGGCCTCGGCCAAGGAAGCCAAGAAGCTCGGCCTCGCCGTCGCCAATCTGCAGGCCGACTTCTTCAACCAGATCAAGCAGTCCGTCGAAGCCTACGGCAAGGAAAAGGGCATCGAGGTCGTCACCGTCGACGCCAAGGGCGATTCGGCGACCCAGGTCAGCCAGGTGCAGGATCTGATCACGCAGAATATCGATGCGCTGATCTACATTCCGGCCGGCGCCACCGCCGCCACCGTGCCGACCAAGACGGCCAAGGCTGCCAGCATCCCAGTCATCAATGTCGACCGCAACGCCGACGGCGCGCCCGGCGACACCTTCATCGCCACCAATAGCGTGGCATCGGCGAAAGCGGTTTGCGACTACATCGCCAAGCAGGCCGGCGGCAAGGGCGAGCTGATCATCATCCACGGCCAGAAGGGTACGACGCCCGAGGTCGATCGCTCGAAGGGCTGCGGCGAAGCGCTGAAGGGCTATCCCGACATCAAGGTCGTCGGCGAATTGTGGAGCGAAGGCTGGCACCAGGACGAAGGTTTCAAGCTGACGCAGGATCTGTTGCAGTCGCATCCCGACGTGTCGATCGTCATCGGCCAGGCCGATGCGCTGGCGCTCGGTGCGGCGCAGGCGGTCAAGGTCGCCAATCCCGGCCACAAGGTCTGGGTTGCCGGCTTCGACGGCGACGTGGCGGCGCTCAAGGCGCTGAAGGACGGCGTCTTCGACGTGACGGCGACGCAGCAGACCCAGGGCATGGGCCGGCTTGCCGTCGATGCGGCAATCAAGCTGGTGGCCGGCGAGACCATTCCCGCAGAACAGCTGCAGGATGCGACGCTGACCACCAAGGACAATGTCGAGCAGTTCATCGCCAAGCATCCCTGATTTAGACCAGTCCGGCAGTCGACGAGCGCAACAATGTCCACCGAACCTCGCCACACGCACAGCCCCAATCTGGGTCTCGTCGTCAGCGGCCTCTGCAAAAGCTACGGACCGGTGCAGGTCCTGGCCGATGCGAGCTTCGAGGTGCGGCCGGGCGAGGTCGTGGCGCTGCTTGGCGAAAACGGCGCCGGCAAGTCCACCGTCTCGAACATCATCGCCGGGTCGACCAAGCCCGATGCCGGCACCATCACCTGGCGGGGGAACGCTTATTCCCCCGCCAATCCTGCCGCGGCGATCGACGCCGGCATCGGCATGATCCACCAGGAGCTGAAGCTGCTGCCGGATCTGTCGGTCGCCGAAAACGTCTATGTCGGGCGCCTGCCGATGCGCGGCGGCCGCATCGACCGCGCGGCAATGAATGCACGGGCATCAGCCCAGTTGAAGCGCCTCGGGCTCGATGTCTCGCCCGAGCGCAAGGTGCGCACGCTGCGTATCGCCGCCCAGCAGCAGGTCGAGATTGCCAAGGCGCTGACGCTCAATGCCGAGCTGCTGATCTTCGATGAACCGACGGCCGCCCTTGGCGGCGAGGAAACGGAGCTCCTGTTCCAGCAAATCCGCAAGCTCAAGGCGGAAGGCATGTCCTTCATCTATATCAGCCACCGGCTGGACGAAATCGCCCAAATCGCCGACCGTGTGGTGGTGATGCGCGACGGGCGCATCGTCGCGCGGCACGAGCGCGCCGACATTCCGGTGCGCACCGTTGTCGAGCAGATGGTCGGCCGCAGCGTCGAGCGGATGTTCCCGACTTTGTCGGCGCCCCGCAACGACACGCTGCTCGAGGTCGAGAACCTGTCCTCGCCGGAACGCAGTTTCCAAAATGTCAGCTTTTCGGTGCGGGCCGGCGAAATCCTCGGCATTGCCGGCCTGATCGGTGCCGGCCGCACGGAGCTGGTGCGGGCGATCGCCGGTGCCGATCCGATCTCATCGGGCTCGGTGCGCGTCGCCGGCAAGCCGGTGCATCTCAATGGGCCGGCGGCGGCGATCAAGGCCGGCGTCGTGCTGGTGCCGGAAGACCGCAAGGCGCAAGGCGTGGTGCTCGACCAGACGATCGGCGAGAATCTGGCGATCGGCAATTTCGACCATGTCGCGCCGAATGGCTGGGTGTTCCCGAAGGCGGTGCAGAAATTCGCCGAGGCCGGTATTCGCCGGCTCGGCGTCAAAGGCCGGCCGAACCAGGCGGTCAGCAAGCTTTCAGGCGGCAACCAGCAGAAGGTGATCATTGCCAAATGGGTGTCGCGCCCGCCCAAGGTGTTTATCCTGGACGAGCCGACGCGCGGCATCGACGTTGGTGCCCGCGCCGCGATCTACGATGTCATCGCCGACCTTGCCCGTTCCGGCATGGCGGTGGTGGTGGTGAGTTCCGACCTCGAGGAAGTGCTCGGCCTGTCGCATCGCGTGCTCGTGCTGAGCCGCGGCCGTCAGCGCGGCATTCTCGACCGCAGTGATGCGAGCAATGTCGCCGTCATGGAACTCGCCACGAGCTAGGACAGCCCATCGAAACAAAGCGCAGCAGGTGGTATCCTCCCAAGCACCAGACCGCGCGGGGCGCCAGCAACAGAGTTGGCGCCCCTTTATTTCCGGAGGACGGCGATTGGAGGAGAGGGACCGACGATGAAACTATTCGAACTTCATGGTGACGTGGCACTTGTGACAGGCGCCGGCAGCGGCATCGGGCAAGCAATCGCCATCGGCCTGGCCGAGGCCGGCGCCGACATAGCCTGCTTCGGCCACGCCTCCAAAGGCGGGCTGGAGGAGACCGCACACCAGATCACAGCACGCGGCCGCAAGGCACTGGTGCTGACCGGCACGGTGACTTCAGAGGCCGATCTCGCGGCCGCGATCGAGCGTACGGAGCAGGAACTCGGCGCGTTGACCATCGCAGTCAACAATGCCGGCGTCGCCGGAGCTGAGCCGGCAGAGACGCTGTCGCTGGAAAAGTGGCAGAAGCTCTATGACGTCAATGTCAGCGGCGTGTTCCTGTCCTGCCAGGCCGAGGCCCGTGCCATGCTGACGCGGCGCAAGGGCTCGATCATCAACATCGCCTCGATGTCGGGCTCGATTGTCAACCGCGGCCTGACCCAGGCGCATTACAACTCGTCGAAGGCCGCGGTCATCCACATGTCGAAGAGCCTCGCCATGGAATGGGCCGATCGCGGTCTACGCGTCAACGTCGTCAGCCCCGGCTATACGCTGACCCCGATGAACAAGCGACCGGAGGTCGCCGACCAGGTCAGGATCTTCGAGCGCGACACGCCGATGGGCCGCATGGCGGCGCCGGAAGAGATGGTCGGCCCGACCGTGTTCCTGGCCAGCCGCGCCGCGAGTTTCGTCACCGGCATCGACCTGATCGTCGATGGCGGCTTCGTCTGCTGGTAGGAGAAAAAATGCAGAAGCGATTCCAGGGAAAAACGGCGGTCATCACCGGCGCGAGCGGCGGCATTGGCGCGGCAATGGCCAGGCGCTTCGCCGTGGAAGGTGCTGCGGTCGTCGTCAGCGCCATCGACGCGCGCGTTGAAGAGGTTGCCGCCGATCTGAAGACTGCGGGCGCCAAGGTTGCGTGGATGCGCATGGACGTGACCAAAAAGGAAGAGGTCGTCGCGCTTTACGACCTGGCCGAGCAACAATTCGGCCGCGTCGACATCTCAGTGCAGAATGCCGGTGTCATCACCATCGCCAGGATCGAGGCGATGACCGAGGCAGAATGGGACAAGGTGATGGCGGTCAACACCAAGGGCGTGTTCCTGTGCTGCCAGGAGGCGATCGCGCGCATCCGCAAGCATGGCGATGGCGGCCGGCTGATCAACACCGCATCCGGCCAGGCGCGGCAGGGCTTTATCTACACGCCGCATTATGCGGCCTCGAAATTCGGCGTCGTCGGCATCACCCAGAGCCTCGCCAAGGAAGTGGCGAAGGAGAAGATCACCGTCAACGCGATCTGCCCCGGCATCATCGACACCGATATGTGGGCCTATAACGATGCCGCATGGGGCAAGTTGATGGGCGACTATAAGCCCGGCGAGCTGATGGCCGAATGGGTGGAGAACATCCCGATGGGCCGCGCCGGCAGCGGCGAGGACGTCTCCGGCCTGGTCAGCTTTCTCGCCAGCGACGATGCGGCCTATATCACCGGGCAGACCATCAATGTCGATGGCGGCCTGATCATGTCGTAAGATACGACACAGGCCAACGTTCCATCCGCCGGGATCTGAAAGCCGCTTCGCTGCATTCAGGCTGCTCGGCCGGCCCGCGCCAATCCATGTTCCACGAGCCGGTCGATGATTTCGGAATAGCTGACGCCGCTTGCCGCCATTGCCTTGGAGTACATGCTGATATCGGTGAAGCCGGGGATGGTGTTGATTTCATTGACCAAGAACTGCATGTCCGGTGTCAGGAAAAAGTCGATGCGCGCCATCCCGTCACAGCCGACGGCTCTGAAAGCCCTTGCAGCCACATCCCGCATGCTTGCCTCGACCTCGGGCGGCAGTTCGGCCGGCACTTTTAGCGCCGCGCCGTTCTCGTCGATGTATTTGGCATCGTAGCTGTAGAAACCGTGGCTTTCCGCCGGCACGATCTCGCCTGGCCGCGAGACGAACAGGTCGCCTGCCGGGTCCTCCAACACGCTACATTCGATCTCGCGCCCATGAACGAATTCCTCGGCCAACAGCTTGCAATCGTGCTGGAAGGCTTCAGCAAGCGCCCCATCGAATTCCTGGCTGGCATTGACCTTTCTGACCCCGACAGACGATCCCTGACGCGCCGGTTTGATGAAGAACGGCAGGCCGAGTTCGCCTTCGAGTGTGGCGAGGGCGGGCGCCGCACCTTCATGGACCGTCACTGAGCGCGCGATTGGCAGACCCGCCGCTTTCAGGAGCCGCTTGGTGACATCCTTGTCCAGCGCGGTTGCTGAACCCAGGATGCCGCAGCCGGCAAGCGGCACCAGAGCCACCTCGGCCACCCCCTGTACCGAGCCGTCTTCGCCATGGGGGCCGTGCAGGATGGGAAACAGGATGTCGATCGTTGGCAGATCATAGGGCGTGCCGTCGGCCGGGATCGCCATCATCCGTCCGCGCCCACCCGGAAGCAGGCAAACTTCCGTGCCGCCTGCAGGTTTCGCGAGCTTACCATCCTGAAAGCTGCTCAGCCGCCACCGTCCCTCGCGCGTGACGAAGATTGGGACGGCATCGTATTTGGCAGGCAGCAGCGCACGCATGACATTGGTTGCGGAAAGCACCGAAACGTCATGTTCGGCGGAACGTCCGCCAAAGAGCACGGCAATGCGCAGTCTGTTTAAGGAAGAGGTCATGAAAGCCTCGGAGATGATCTGGTGTTGAAAGGGTCAGAAGCCGACGGCAATACCGCGGTTGGCGCTGAAGTAAGGCGCTTTGGTCTGCTGCATTGTGTCGATGTCCTGTCGTCGCGGCTGGTACCCGATGACTGGCAACCTTGGCTTTTTTTCGAGCCGATCTACGGTCCATGTAAAAAGACGGCCGTGAAATTGGCGCAGCGTTATTCGTTGCGCGACGTGAACGTTGGTATATATAAGGGACTGTCGGGAATTCTGTGCGCGAGGCCATGATGATGGAAAGGAGAGAATCATCGCATGGCTATTGAGAAGGAACTTCTGGAC
>NZ_JAMYOU010000043.1:0-32542 GCF_040319995.1 Mesorhizobium sp. M0815
AAGACCCAGTTCGCCGTCGTCTTCGGCGAAAGGTTCGTCAGCCAATGACGAAACCGGCCTCGCGCACAGAATTCCTGACAGTTCCTATATATAATTTCATCCCATGAAAGCGGCTCTGGGCGAGTTGCCGAGCCAACAGCCGAGATCATGGGACTTTGATGGTTTGCACCTCAAGACCGGCGATCGATCCGCGGATGACTGCTTCCGCAGCAAACCATCGGCAGTCATGACGCGGCCGGTCCCGCGCACATCTTCACCAATTTGGGCACCACCCCGTTTTGCGCCGGCATCCGCTTCGGCAGCATTGTGGCGCCGACGGCCTTGCGCAACGACCAGCTTTTCCAACACAATCAAAAAAGACGCAAGAAGGGAACTAACGATAACTTCCACCAGAGCTTGACAGGAGAACAAGCATGTTACTTCGGAGCATGATTTCGAAACTATCAATGGGAGCCTTGGCGCTTGCCGCAGCAAGCGCGCTGACACTACCGGCACAAGCAGCGGCGCCGGAATCCAACGACCCGATCAAGATCGCGCTGTTCGACTGGACCAGCGTCAATCTGAACGCCAAGATCCTCGGCGGCATCCTCGAAAAGCTCGGCTATACCGTCGAGTACCCGACCGCCGACTATCTCTCCAGCCTGACCACCGGCCTGACCAATGGCGACATCGATGTCGGCATGGAGTTCTGGGACACGACGGCCGGCGAAGCGATGAAGGCCTCGGATGCAACCGGCCAGACCGAACGCCTCGGCAAGCTCGGGCCCAAGGCCAAGGAGGAATGGTGGTTTCCCGAATATATGAAAGAGAAATGCCCGGGCCTGCCGAACTGGGAGGCATTGAAGGACCCGAAATGCGCCGAGGCCTTTTCGACGGCGGAAACAACACCGAAGGGGCGCTATCTCGGCGGCCCTGTGACATGGGAAGGTTTTGACGACGAGCGCGTCGAGGCGCTGAAACTGCCCTTCACCGTCATCCATGCTGGCACCGATGCAGCGATGTTCGCCGAACTGGACTCGGCCTATCAGCGCAAGGCGCCGATCATGCTGTGGATCTATTCGCCGCATTGGGCACCGGCCAAATACAAGGGCGAATGGATCGAATTCCCCGACCATACTGTAGAGTGCTACACCGACCCGAAATGGGGCGTGAACCCCGATGCGAAATACGACTGTGGCAAGCCGCACGGCGAGATCTGGAAATATTCCTGGGCCGGCATGAAGGACAAATGGCCGGTCGCCTACAAGGTCGCGAAAAACTACACGGTCGATACCGACGAGCTCAACAAGATGAGCGGCGAGATCGATCTCGAAGGCAAGACGCCGGAAGACGTCGCCGCCGCCTGGATCGCCGCCCACGAAGGCGACTGGAAAGCTTGGGCCGAGTGACCGTCTGACTGGAAATCCGACGGCCCGGCCATTCGTGGCCGGGTCTCGATCCCTATTCCAGAAGGACGATTGCATGACCGATACGATTGAAGGCGCGGCGAAAGCGGGCAACGATGCCCGCCCGATAAAGCTTGCCTGCCGCAATGTCTGGAAGCTGTTCGGGGCGGACGCGGCCAATTTCATCCGCCGGCGCGACGGCAAGGCCAGCCTGGCGGACATCGCCGCTGCCGGACTGGTTGGCGCGGTGCGCGCCGTCGATCTCGAAATCCGGCAAGGCGAGATCTTCATCATCATGGGACTTTCGGGATCCGGCAAGTCGACGCTGGTGCGCTGCATGTCGCGGCTGATCGAGCCGACCCACGGCAAGGTCGAGTTTGAAGGCAAGGACCTGCTCAAGATTTCCGATGCCGCGCTGATCGAGCTGCGACGCCACCGCATGGGCATGGTGTTCCAGAATTTTGCCCTGCTGCCGCATCTCAACGTACTGGAGAACATCGCCTTTCCCTTGGGCATCCAGGGGCAGGACCGGCCGACGCGCGAAAAGCGGGCTCGCGAGGTCATCGAGTTGGTCGGCCTGCGCGGCCGCGAGCATTTCTATCCACGCGAGCTTTCCGGCGGCCAGCAGCAGCGTGTCGGCATCGCCCGCAGCCTCGCCACCAAGCCGGAAATCTGGTTCCTCGACGAGCCATTCTCGGCGCTCGATCCGCTGATCCGCCGTGAGATGCAGGACGAGCTGATGCGGCTGCAGACCATGCTGCACAAGACCATCGTCTTCATCACCCATGATTTCGACGAGGCCATCCGGCTGGCCGACCGGATCGCCATCATGAAGGACGGCGAGGTCATCCAGATCGGCACGCCGGAAGAGCTTGTGGTCAACCCGGCGACGGATTATGTCGCCGAATTCACCCGCGACGTCGACCGCGCCAAGGTGATCTCGGCCAAGAGCCTGATGCGCGCCTGCGACGCCGCTGAACATGGCGGCACGGTCGCGCCGGATGCCAAGATCGCCAGTTTCTCGGCAGATATCGTCTCTGCCGGCAAGCCCTTCGCGGTGGTCAACGGCACCGGCAAGCCGATCGGCGAGGTAACGCCGCAGGCGGTGATCGATCTTCTCGCTGGCATCGAACGTCCCGGAGCCGGCGCATGACGGTCACGGCAAGCGCGAGCGCAGCGAGGGCGCGGCAGGGTCAGACCTGGCTGGTGATCTGGGCCTGCGCGCTCGCCGCCGTGCTTGTTGTCTTCCTGCTGCAGGAAAGCCTGCCCTGGACGGTCAATTACCCAGCCAATGCCGTCATTCCCGTCGCCGACTGGGTCAGCGCGCTGATGAACTGGGTGAAGTCGAATTTCTCCTGGCTGACGCGCTCGATCACCGCCGTGCTCGGCGTGCCGCTCGATTTCGCGCTCAATCTTCTCGCCAAAAATTTCAAGATCGGCCATGGCGCGGATATGATCGTCTTGCCGCGCCTGTCCTGGGTCGGCGTCTGCGCTGCCGCCTACCTTGCCGGCCGCGCCGCCGGCGGCTGGAAGCTGGGTGCGCTGGTCGGCGGGTGTTTTCTCTACATCGCGCTGTTCGGGCAGTGGACCAGCGCCATGCTGACGCTGGGCCTGATCTCGATCGCTGTGCCGTTTTGCATTGTCACCGGGCTGTTCGCCGGCATCTGGGCATGGCGCAAGCCCTGGGCAGAAAGGCTATTGATCTCCCCTGCCCTCGATCTGATGCAGACGATCCCAACCTTCGCCTATCTCATCCCGATGCTGCTTTTGTTCGGCAACAGCCCGGTCTCGGCAATGATCGCGACGGCAATCTTCGCGACACCGCCAATGGTGCGGGCGACGATGCTGGGCCTGTCGCGGGTGCCGTCGGAGATCGACGATTTCAGCGAGATGGCCGGCTGCACGGCACGGCAGAAGCTGTGGCGGGTGCTGTTGCCGTCGGCGCGGCCGACGCTGATGGTCGGCGTCAACCAGGTTATCATGCTGGCGCTCAATATGGTGATCATCGCCTCGATGATCGGCGCCGGCGGCCTCGGCTATGATGTGCTTTTGGCGCTGCGCGCGCTCAAGGTCGGCGAGGCGATGGAGGCAGGCCTCGCCATCGTCGCACTGGCAATTGCGCTCGACCGGCTGAGCCAGGCGATCGCGCACAATCACGCCAAGGGCAATGTCCGCCATCAGCCCGGCACCAGCTTCTGGCGGCGCTATCCCAACCTGACGCTGGCCGTCGCCATCCTCGCCGTCGCCACGCTGCTCAGCCTGTTCGTGCCGGCCTTCGCCGCGGTGCCGAAGGCGATCACCTTCACCACCGCACCTTTGTGGAAGGCGGCGGTGAACTGGATCACGATCAACTTCTTCGACACGATCGAGGCGTTCCGCGTGGCGCTGATCCTCAATGTGCTGAACCCGGTGCGCGCCTTCTGCGAGGGCTGTCCGTGGCTGGGCGCGGTTTGTCTCCTCGGCCTTGCCGGATACCAGCTCGGCGGCTTGCGCCTCGCCGCCCTGGTCGCGGCATTGACAGCGTTCTGCGCCGTCACCGGCCTTTGGGAAAAGACCATGGCGACGGTCTACCTGTGCGGCATCTCGGCCTTTATCGCTTGCCTGATCGGCATCCCTATCGGGCTGATGGCATCGCGCAGCGACCGCTTCGAAAAGATCGTGACGCCGGTCATCGACACGCTGCAGGTGCTGCCGTCGTTCTGCTTCATCATTCCGGTGGTGATGCTGTTCAGAGTCGGCGACGTCACCGCGATGATCGCCACCGTCGCCTTCGCCGTGGTGCCGGCCATCCGCTACACCAATCACGGGATCCGGCAGGTGCCGCCGGCGCTGATCGAGGCGGCGAAGGTTTCCGGCTGCACCAAGCGCCAGACCTTCTTTCGCGTGCAGCTGCCGCTGGCGTTGCCGGAGATCATGCTCGGCGTCAACCAGACTATCCTGATGGCGCTGGCAATGATCATCATCTGCGCCATGGTCGGCACGCGCGATCTCGGCCAGGAAGTGTTCATCGCCCTGTCCAAGGCCGATTCCGGCCGCGGCATCGTCGCCGGCCTGGCCATCGCCTTCATCGGCATCGTCGCCGACCGGCTGTTCAATGCATTGACGGCCAAGGCGAGAGCGAGGCTGGGATAGCCGGGAATAGGACGGCCTCAGGAAGCTGCCGCTAATGGCGCCCCGGTGACGAGTTACCGATCCCTACGCCTAACGACATAGCCCTTCGGGATTATTGCTCGCGCTTGGCTCACATCGTACGGCTGTGATGGGACGGGTAGACTCAACAGGAGAGCGGATAATGTCTAAACGCGTTCCCTTTACTACCGGTGATCTAGCAGATCATCAGTGGGGTATCGATGACGCCCTCACAGGCGATCCAAACACGAATATCTTGACCGGCGACGCCGGCGGCAGCCTGCTCGATTTCTCGAGAGGCGGCAACGATACCTTTACGGAAACCGCACCGTCGACCTACACCTTCTACGGTGACGCGGCTCGGAGCTTGTTCAATTTTGCTCGGGGCGGTGACGACACCTTCACCACGGGGCTTTCGTCCACCACGACGACTGCCTATGGTGACGCGGGCGACGATATGTCGGACCACAGCAAGGGCGGCAACGATACCTTCAACAGTGGATTGGCAAGGCAGGTAGTCGATACCTTCTATGGTGACGCCGGCGGCAACATGCTCGGCCATGCTCATGGGGGTGACGACACTTTCCTGACCCAAACCAAACAAGGAGCCGACCACACCTTCTACGGTGATGCAGGCGGCGAGATGTCCGATCGCAGCAAGGGCGGCAACGACACCTTCGAGGGCTCGAAAGAAGCCAATAACATTTTCTACGGTGACGCCGGCAGCAACATGTCCGGCAATGCGCGGGGCGGCGACGATAGCTTCACGGGCAAGAGCGATTCATTCAACACTTTCTACGGCGATGCCGGCGGCGACATGTCGGACGACAGTAGGGGTGGCAACGATACCTTTACGGGCCGCTCCTTTTCCACCAACACTTTCTTCGGCGACGCCGGCGGCAACATGTCTGGCCATGCTCTGGGCGGCGACGACTATTACACAGACACGTTTGGGGATCTCGGGAGCAAAACTCTCTATGGCGATGCGGGCGGCGATCTTTCCGGTTTTGCCACGGGCGGCAACGACACCTTCACGAGCGTGGGTGGGTCCCGGGTAACGTTCTACGGTGACGCGGGCGGCAGTATGTTCGACCATGCGCTTGGGGGCGATGACGTGGCCGTGCTGCAAGGCACCGCCCATAATGTGGGGTATGGCGACGCCGTGACGATGCTCGGCAACGCTGTGGGCGGCAATGACACCCTGACCGGCGGGGACAAGAGCGCCTTTCCTGACGTTCTAAACGAGTTGTCCGGCGACGCGCGCGCTATGTCCGGCTCCGCCCAGGGCGGCAATGACATTCTTACCGGGGGCCAGAACAGCGAAAGCGGCCAAGTTCGCAACTTCCTGTGCGGCGACGCTCTGCAAATGTCCGGTTCGGCTCAGGGCGGCAACGATGTCCTGTACGCAGGGAGCGCGGCACCTGGCTGCACGGTCATCAATGACATGTGGGGGGATGGACAACTGAGCGAGTTGGCTCAGGGCGGCGCAGACCAATTCATATTCAAGGACGATGGTTCAATGACGGTCGGAACCCAAAACACCATCTACGACTTCAGCCAGACCCAAGGCGACACTATCGTGTTTAGTGGCGTGGAGGGCGTGCAATCGTTCGATGATCTCACAATTGCGCAAAGTGGAACCGACACCATTATTACCGCGGGAGTCGATCAAGTTACTCTCGCAAACTTTGCGAGCCCGCTGACAACGAGTGACTTTTTGTTCGTCTGAAAGTGAAACCTTACCTGTTCGAAGTAGCTGGAATGCGGTGAGAGTTCGTTGAAGATGGTCGCGCGGCCGGTCGCCCCAATTCTGCTCGACCGGCCGATCGGCGATCCCAGCCGCAAGTATGGATCAAGCGGCCAGGAATCTCTCGGTCAATCGAGCCCAGAGCGCTGCGCCAACGGTCAAATTGCCGTCGTTGAAATCATATTTCGAGCTGTGAAGGATGGCTGAATCCTCGCCGTTGCCGAGGCGGAGGAAGCAACCGGGTTTGTGCTCGAGGAAATAGGAAAAGTCTTCGCTGCCGGGGATCAACGGGCAGACGGCCACCTTGTCGTGACCAACGAGTTCAACAGCGACGTCTGTCGCAAAGGACGTCTCGCTCTCGGAATTGACCACCACCGGGTAGCCGCGCTCGTAGTCGATCTCGACGGTTGCGCCATGCGCCTGCGCCACAAGTGCTGCGATACTGCGAATACGCTGCTCGAGCCTATCGCGAATCTCGACCGAGAAGGAGCGGACGCTGAGCATGATCTCGGCCTGTTCGGGGATGACGTTGGAGGCCGTGCCGCCGTGAATGGTGCCGACGGTGACGACAGCCGTCTCGATCGGGTTGACGTTGCGCGACACCACCGTCTGGAGGGTCATGATGATGTTGGCGGCAGCGACGATCGGGTCGACCGTCAGGTGCGGACGCGAGGCGTGGCCGCCACGCCCGGCGATCTTGATGGTGACGGTATCGCTCGCTGCCATCAGCGGCCCCGCGCGCATCAGGAAGGAACCCGCCGGCGCGCCCGGATGGTTGTGCAGCCCGAAAATCGCATCGCAGGGAAAGCGCTCGAACAGGCCGTCGGCGATCATCGCCTGCGCCCCGCTTCCTTTGCCGGCTTCCTCGGCCGGCTGGAAGATGAGGTTCACCGTGCCGTTGAAATGGCGCGTGCGCGCCAGGTATTCGGCCGCGCCGAGCAGCATCGTGGTGTGGCCGTCATGGCCGCAGGCGTGCATCTTGCCGCTGGCTTGGCTGGCATAAGGGAGATTGGTCGCTTCGGTGATCGGCAAGGCGTCCATGTCGGCGCGGATGGCAATGCTGCGGCCGCTGCCTTGGCGCAAGCGGCCGACGACCCCGAGCCCGCCGACATTGCGTGTCACCTCATAGCCCCAGCTTTCGAGCCGTTCGGCAACGTATGCAGCCGTTTCGTGCTCCTGGAAGGAAAGCTCGGGATGCGCGTGCAGGTGCTGGCGAGCCGCAGCAAGCTCGGCGGCCTTGTCGGCGAAGTCGGAAACATCGGCGAACTGGTTGGAGGTCTTTGGCATGAGGGGTCCTTTGCCGAGCACGTAATGGCGCCGGCTTTTCTGTCAGATGAAACGGCTTAAAAAGGCCCGCGTGCGCGGGTGCCTGGGTTTGGCGAGAACCTCGTCCGGAGGCCCGGCCTCGATCACATTGCCGTCGTCCATGAACACCACCCGATCCGCCGCTTCGCGGGCGAAGCCGATCTCATGCGTGACCACGATCATGGTCAAGCCCTGCCTGGCAAGATCGCGCATGGTGGCGAGCACCTCGCCGACCAACTCCGGATCGAGCGCCGACGTCGGCTCGTCGAAGAGCATCAATTTCGGGCGGATGGCGAGCGCACGGGCGATGGCGACGCGCTGCTGCTGGCCGCCTGAAAGCTGGCGCGGATAGGCGTCGATCTTATCGGCGAGACCGACACGGGTCAGCAGTTCGCGGGCGTAGCCGATCGCTTCCTTGCGGTTCTCCCGGTGAACGCCGACCGGAGCCTCGATGACGTTCTGAAGGGTCGTCATGTGTGGATAGAGATTGAACTGCTGGAACACCATGCCGATCTTGCGCCGCTGCGCCGCGATCGCCCGATCGGAGAGCTTGTCGAGACGGCCGTCGTGCAACCGGTAGCCGATCTGCTCGCCGTCCACCTCGATCGCCCCTTGGTCGATCGCCTCGAGATGATTGATGCATCGCAGGAAGGTCGACTTTCCGGAGCCGGACGGTCCGAGAACGACCACCACCTCGCCAGGCGCGACGTCCAGGTCGATGCCCTTCAGCACCTCGAGCGGGCCGAAGGCCTTGTGAACGTTGCGCGCCCGGACCAAGGGCGTGTCATGCGCGCTCATTGGCGGCCTCCAGGGTGGCGGTCGCCGTCTTCTCGCGGGCGCCGCGGTCGCCGCGGCTGTAATGGCGTTCGATCGCGCCCTGCGCGACATTGAGAACCGAGGTGATCAGCAGGTACCAGAGCACCGCAACCATCAGCAGCGGAATGATTTCGAAGGTGCGGTTGTAGATCGACTGCACGGAGTACAGCAGGTCGGCCATGGCGATGACGCTGACCAGCGACGTCGCCTTGATCATGCTGATCAGCTGATTGCCGGTCGGCGGCACGATCGAGCGCATCGCCTGCGGGATGATGATGCGCCGCAGGGCCCGCGCGCGGGTCATGCCGAAGGCTTCAGCCGTTTCGGCCTGCCCCTTGTCCACCGACAGCAGCCCACCACGAATGATCTCTGCCATATAGGCGGCCTCATTCAGCGCCAGACCGAGGATAGCGGCCGTCAAAGGCGTGATCAGGTCGTTGGTGTTCCAGCTCGCAAAACCGATGGAAATGCGCGGAAACAGCGTCGAAAGATTGTACCACAGGATGAGCTGCACCAGCAGCGGCGTTCCCCGGAAGAACCAGATGAACAGTCCGGATAGAAAAGATGCCAGCCTGTCTTTCGACATGCGCGCGATGGCGAGCAGCAGGCCGAGCACGATACCCAGGATCATCGCCACGACCGTCAGGCCGAGCGTTACGGAAAGCCCCTGCATGACCGTCGGATCGAAGAAATACTGGGCGACGACTGGCCAACCGAAATTCGGGTTGACCGCGACGATATAGGCGAAGCCGGCCGCCACGGCGACGGTGAACGCCCAGAGCACCAGCCGGACAAGCGGAAACGGCCGGTGGGCTCGCTTGACATCGCGCAGAGCGTCGTCGGGACGTCGCGGCACCTCGGACGCGTAGGCAGCGGTCGCGTCGGTCATGGCAGCCTCTACTGTCCCTGGTTGATGCCGGGCGCGTCGATCATGTTCTTCTCGAGACCCCACTTCTTCATCACCGCGGCGTAGGTGCCGTTCTTCATCAGGATCTTGAACGCGTCGAGTAGTACACCGCCCAGCGGCGAGCCCTTCTTGACGACGGCGCCTTGATAGATGTCCTTGAAGCCATTGGCCTGGCCGACACCTGAAAGTTCCAGTTGGCCCTTCGCCTGCTCGACGAAATAGGTCAGTGGCGCCTGCGAGGAGAAGAATGCGTCGGAGCGCTTCGACCGGACGGCCAGTATCGAGCTCGGCTGGTCGGTGAAGGATTGCACCTCGACGGCCGGCTTGCCGCCCTCGGTGCATTTCTGCGCCTGCTGCTTGATGACCTTTTCGGCTGAGCCACCCGACATCACGGCGATGCGCTTGCCGCACGCCGTGTCGAGCGAGGTGATGCCTTGCGGATTGCCCTTCTCGACGGCGAAGACGACGTATTCGCGCACCCAATCGATGAAGTCGTTGGATTTCTGGCGGTCGGGATAGTCGCCGACAGGTCCCATCGCGAACTGATAACGGCCGGCATTGATGCCGCTCAGCAAGGCCGGCAAGCCGGCGACCGAGGCGTGATCGACTTCGACACCGAGCAGCTGGCCGATGGCGTCGGAAATGTCCCTGGTTGCCCCGGTCAGTTCGGTGCCGGTGACGATCTCATAGGGCGGGAACGAGCCGTTGTTGACGGCCGTGATCTTTCCCGCCGTGCGGATCTCTTCCGGCAGCCGGGCCCGCAAATCTTCGTTCACCGATTGCTTCTGGATATCCTGGGCGAAGCTGGCCTGCGCCAGAATGGTGACGAGCGAGGCGAATATGAAGCTGATTGTCCTCATGGCATTCTCCTTCGTGTTCTTCGTTGCGCGTTGTCAGGCTGCGGTGGCCCGCGACCTGGCGTCGAAAGGAAACAAGGCTTCGGCGGAAATCGGTTCCGTCAGAATGCCCTGGGCATGTAGCTCGGTGACGAAATCCTCGATCATGCGCCGGTTGGCGGGCAGGCCGCTGGCGTTCCAGGAGGCAGGCAGGTCGCGCCCCGCATGAAGCAGCTCCTCGAGGATCCAGGGCGAGGTATCGGCATATTTTCGGCGCTTGCCCGTCCAGACGCGCTGGCTTTCGTCGATCAGCCTGGCGAGTTCCTGCGGCAGCCAGGGGTGCTCCCTGGCCAGGACGGCCTTGACGGCGACCAGATGCATGCCCGGGACATAACCGACGTCGGCGAAATAGGCGCGTTCGGCCGCGCGAAAATCGCGCAGCACTTGCCGGAAGCCGGAAGCCGGGCCGAAAAAGCCGTCCGGCATGAAGGGTGTGAAAACGGCGTCGAGCTCGCCTTGCGCCAGCAGCTCCATCATCGGGCGCTCGCCTGGCGCTGCTTCGATGCGACCCGGCCTGCCGAATCCGTCGAGGCGGTCGGCGACCGGGTGCTCGGATGTCAGCCTGCCGGCAAACCAGTAGGCGTCCTCGACGCCGACACCTTCGCGGCGAAGTGCCGCCCGCGTCCATGTGTTGCCGGAATCGCGCCAGCCGGTGACGCCGATGCGTTTGCCGGCAAGGTCGGAGAGCCGTACCAGCGGACTGTCACTGACCGTGATGATGCAGCGGTGGCGAAAGCCGCGCATGATGAAACACGGTATTCCAACCACCGTATCCCGGCCCGACGCCATGGCCGACACATAACGGCTGAACGAGACCTCCGCCGCATCGTAGTTCGGATCGGTACCGAGATCCGCGATCAGCGTGGCGACGCGGTCAACCTTCACCGACAAGCGGCTGGAGGTGACGTCACCGAGGACCAAGGGCGTGAGATAGTCCCAATCACGGGTGGCTATAGTGATGGAAACGGGCATCGGCATGAACTCAACACTATGTTTGACCGGCGATTGGTAAATGTTTATTTTTGGCCGATCAAATGTTATTATGTTACTGAACATTAACACTGACAGTCGTTGATTCGATGGATTTCGATGCAGGATGGTTCGCTGAACGCCTCGGTGACCGCACGACGCGCGGCATCGCGCGCGAGACCAGCGCGCTGATCAGAAGCGGCGCGCTGCCTGTCGGCGCAAAGCTTCCGCCGGTGCGCGATCTTGCCTATGTGCTCGGCGTCAGCCCGGCGACGGTCTCGCAGGCGTGGAGCGAGCTGCGGCGCTACAAGATCATCGGCGGCCGCGGGCGCAACGGCACCTGGATCATGGGCAACCGCTTTGCCGCCCGGCCCGAGCGCCACATGAGCGGCGGCAATTACGGTGCGGACATTCTGAACCTGGCGATCGCGGAGCCCGATGTGAAGCTCTTGCCGCCGCTCGACATCGCGCTGGCGCATGGCGCGCGCGCCGAAAAGCTCAACAGCTACGACCGGGTGCGCATCCTGCCCGAGCTGGAGGCCGCGGTGCGCCCGTCATGGCCGTACGATCCCGGCGCGTTCCTGGCCACCAATGGCGGTTACAACGCCATCTACACCTTGCTGCATGCGCTGGTCCCGACGGGGGCGCCTGTGGCCATCGAGAATCCGACGGCGCTTCGCCTGCTCGACATCCTCGAAGATCTCGACGTGCCGATCATCCCGGTCGACTGCGACAGTGACGGCCCCTTGCCCGACGCGCTCGCCAACGCTCTGCGGCAGCGGCCGGTCGCGTTCCTGTTCCAGCCGCGCGTCCATTCGGTGACCGGCGCCTGCATGTCGTCGGCGCGGCTGGAAGTCATCGGCGACCTGCTCGCCGGCACCGACGTGCTGATTGTCGAAGATGACGGCGTTGGCGATATTGCCGATGCGCCGGGCATTTCGCTTGGCCGGCGTTTTCCCGATCGCGTCGTCCACATCCTGTCCTATTCCAAGACCCATGGCCCGGACCTGCGGCTCGCCGTGCTGTCCGGATCGGCGACGATCGTCGAACAGATCCAGTCCTATCGCAGCTTCAGCTCGGGATGGACCAGCCGTATCCTGCAGGCGGCCACCGCCTGGCTGCTGCAAGACCCGGCCACGGCTGTCTTGGTCGAGCAGGCGAAGGAAGTGTACCGCCGCCGTCGCGAACGGCTCGCCGGCGAACTGGCGAAACGCAATGTCGGGATCGACGCCGGACACGGTCTCAGCGTCCTCATTCCGGTTGCTTCGGAACCTTACGCAATGGTCACGCTGGCTGCCCACGGCATCGCGGTCCATGCCGGGGCCAAGTTTTCGACCGGGAAGACCAGTGCCGTGCGCGTCGCGACCAGCATCTTGAGCGAGGAGCACCTCGAGCACGTCGCAAATTCCCTGGCGCTGGCGGCCGACCCGGCGCGGGACGTTGTCTGAGGCAAGGCAATCGTCGTTCGGACTTGCCTACTCCGCCGCCACGCCCTTCACCTCGAGATAGCTCTCCATCGAATCGTCCATCGCCTGCAGCCAGGGCGTATGGTGCAGCGGCGCCATCGTGCCGGTCATCAGCGAGCGATAGGAATGGTCGCGGAAGCCCATGATGTCTTCCGCCTTGTGGTGCTCCCACTCCATGAAGGTCTGATTGACAGCCTCGACATCGAAGCCGGGATAGTCGGTCTGCTCCATCAACTCCCTGGTGTAGTCGCCCTGGAACCAGATCATCTGCTCGGCGTCTTCCAGCGTTTCCTCGCGTGCCCGCCACTTTTTGCCGTGCTCGGCCATCGCATCGGCCGAGGGCAGTTTGATGCGGCCCATAATGACGTCGCGGGCGAACCAGGCCTGCGCGTCGAACATGTTGAAGGTGTAGAACTGGTCCTGCATGCCGATATAGGACAGCTTCGGGTTTTTCTCCCAGACGACGCCCTCGTAGAGCCCGTCCGGCCACATGCGGTTGGCGGTCTTCAGCTTCAGGTCTTCGGTCAGGAACGGGAAGGAGTGGAGATAGCCGGTGCACAGGATGATGGCGTCAACGTCTTTGGTGCTGCCGTCCTTGAAATGCGCGGTCTTGCCGACGACTTTCTGCAGCAGCGGCACTTCCTTCCAGTTCTCCGGCCATCTGAAGCCCATCGGCTTCGAGCGGTAGCTCGAGGTGATCGATCTGGCGCCGTATTTGTAGCATTGCGAGCCGATGTCCTCGGCCGAATAGGAGCGGCCGATGATCAAAATGTCCTTGCCCTTGAATTCCATGGCGTCGCGGAAATCGTGGCTGTGCAGGATACGGCCGTTGAAGGTCGAGAAGCCCTCGAAATAGGGAACGTTGGGCACGGAGAAATGCCCCGAGGCGACGACGACATTGTCGAATTCTTCCGAATAGGTGACGTCGTTGGTGCGGTCATGCGCGGTGACGGTGAACTTCATCGTCGCGTCGGAAAAGGTGACCATGCGCACCGGGCTGTTGAAGCGCACCCATTGGCGCACGCCGGATTTTTCGACGCGGCCCTTGATGTAGTCCCACAGCACGGCACGCGGTGGATAGGAGCCAATCGGCCGGCCGAAATGCTCCTCGAACGTGTAGTCGGCAAATTCGAGGCATTCCTTCGGGCCGTTCGACCAGAGGTAACGGTACATCGAGCCATGCACCGGGTCGCCATGCTCGTCGAGGCCGGTGCGCCAGGTATAGTTCCACAGGCCGCCCCAGTCGGACTGCTTTTCGAAGCAGACGATCTCGGGGATGTCGGCGCCCTTGTCGGCGGCCGACTTGAAGGCCCTGAGCTGGGCCATGCCGGACGGCCCGGCTCCGATAACGGCAACACGATCTTTCATTCCGGGCCTCCCGATCTCATTTCCCTAACGAAACAAATTTCACTGACAGGACAGTAATTGCCCCTTCGATGCTGTCAACTGGCCTTGTCGCGAAACCCTCGTTTCGCCTAGCCGGATTTCCAAGCGACGCAGTGCCTCGGGCGAAATCCAGACATTGCGCAATTCGACACGGGTGGCTTGCCGTGGCAGTTGCGCTTCTGTATCGGCACCGAATATGTTCACCGGGAGTGAAATGAATCGGCAAGGTCCGGGGTGGCGAAATGGCGAAAAAAGCGACCAGTCTGAAGCATGATGTCGGCGCCGCCGCCGGCAAAGCCAAGCCGTCGGCCGGCGCAATCGATCCTCGCAAGATACGCGCGCCGCTCACCCAGAACCCGCACGCCATTCGCGACACTCGCGAAAAAGTGCTGGAGGTCGCGATCGGCCGCGAGGTGCGGGCATTCCGTAAAAAGCTCGGCATCACCGTCGCCGATCTGGCGGTTGCCACCGACATTTCGCTCGGCATGCTGTCGAAGATCGAGAACGGCATCACTTCGCCGTCGCTGACCACCTTGCAGGCGCTATCGCGGGCGCTCGGCGTTCCCGTCACCGCCTTTTTCCGCCGCTTCGAGGAGGAGCGCAGTGCCGTCTTCGTCAAGGCCGGCGAAGGGCTCGACGTCGAGCGCCGCGGCACGCGCGCCGGCCACCAGTACAATCTGCTCGGCCACATCGGTTCCAACACCAGCGGCGTCGTCGTCGAACCCTATCTGATCACACTGACCGAGGATTCCGACGTGTTTCCGACCTTCCAGCACGAAGGCATGGAATTCCTCTACATGCTGGAAGGCGAAGTCGTTTACCGGCACGGCAGCAATCTCTACCCGATGAAGCCCGGCGACAGCCTGTTCTTCGACGCCGATGCGCCGCACGGGCCGGAAGTGCTGACCGTTCTGCCGATGCGCTATTTGTCGATCATTTGTTACCCGCAGAGCGCGGGGTGAGCGGGAGGCAAGCGACCCCCTCACCCGGATTGCCAACCGAATTGTGAAGGACAATTCGGGGCAATCCGACCTCTCCCCGAGGGGAGAGGAGATTGGCAGCGCCGGCGCTAGCCTCTTCTCCCCAGCGGGGAGAAGGTGGCCGCGAAGCGGCCGGATGAGGGGACTTGCTTAATCCGGCCCAAACCCCGGCGACGTCGCACTGCCGTCATCCAACTTCGACAGCCATTCGACCAGCGTCGCGCGGTAGCGCGTCAGGCCCTTGTAGTTGGCGAGCTCGTCGGGCAGGTCGCGGATGACGCGGTGCAGGCGCCGTGCCCATTTCGGCTGCGTCACCAGCTCGTCCATCTTGATCAGGTAGCAGCGGATCGGAAAGACGATCGCGTTCGAGCGCGGCAGTCGCCAGAAGCTCTGCAGCTCGACGCGCAGATGGACCTTGTCGCCGACATTTTCCGGCGTCACCGTGGCGCGGTCCGGGCCCCATTTGTGGTAGTTTTCCGGGCTGGTGTCGAGGCGCGGATTGATGGTCATCGTCCAGTTCAGCCGGCGTGCCGGCTTGCCCTGCTGGATGTTGGTGAGGAACTTCAGCGCCCGGACGAAGATGCCCTTCTCATGCGCCAGCGGCACCGGCGCGTGCCATTCGAAGAAGTTCATGCCGATGTCGAAATCGAGCGACCAGTCGGCCTGGGTGGTGACCATGCCGGCATCCATCCACAGATTGCCGTCGCGCTGGTCGAGGATGCAGAAATCGCCCTGGCTCTGACGCGTGATGTACTCCATCGGCCCATAGGGCAGCGTCGAGACGTCGCCGAAGGTGAAGCTGTCGTCGATGCCGAGCGGGCGGTTGATCCAGCGCCAGCGGTCGCCGTCGCGCGTCAGCGTGAAATGCTCGGGATAGCCGGAAGCCTGCTGCTCCATCAGCAGTTCGAGTAGGTCCCAGCCGGCCAGCGTCATGTGCGGCAGCGACTGGCAGCGCAGCGGGTCTTCGGCGAGCACCAAAGCACGGTCCTGCATTTCGGCGACATAGTGCTCGTCGACGTCGATCAAATTCTCCAGCACGCTGCCCTTCGGCCCGACGACGTGCGGCTCGATATTGACCGCATACATGTAGCTGTCTTCATGGAACGGGAATGGAAACCGCCTGATGTGCTCCGGGCTGTTCCGGAAGGTGAAGTCGTCGCGAAAGGTTTCCTTGCGAAAGGTAATGCCCAAGCTCGCCTCCTATCTTTGCAGCACCAGCGAGCTGCCCTCGAAGCGCGACACGCAGGGCATGATCTTGCAGCCCGAACGGTGGTCTTCCTCGCTCAGCCAGTGGTCGTTGTGGATGAATTTGCCGTCATGCGAAATGACGTTGGTCTCGCACTGGCCGCAGACGCCGCCGCGGCAGAGATAGGGCGGATCGACGCCGGCCGCCTCGATCGCCTCGAGCAGGCTCTGCTGCTCGTCGACACGGATGGTCTTGCCGCTGAGCGCCAGCGTCACGTCGAAGGGCGCGCCGGGTTGCGGGGCCGCGAAATGCTCGAAATGCACGGTCTCGGCAGGCCAGCCGAGGGCGGCGGCGCGGTCACGCACCCAGCCGATCATGCCGGACGGGCCACAGACATAGAGATGGGTGCCGAGCGGCTGCGACGACAGCAGCCGGTCGAGCTCGATGCGCTCGTCGCGATCGTCGTGATAGAGCCTGACCCGGCGCTCGTAGCGCTCTCTCAGCAGATCGGCATAGGTGCCGAGCGAAGCGGTGCGGCAGGTGTAGTGCAACTCGAAATTGCCGCCCTCCGCCGCCAGCTGCGCGGTCTGCGCCATGAACGGGGTGATGCCGATGCCACCGGCCAGCATCAGATGCTTCCTGGCGCGCAGATCGAGCGAGAACAGGTTGACGGGGTAGCTGACCACCATCTCCGTGCCCGGCCTGACCTGCCGGTGCATGAACAGCGAGCCGCCGCGGCCGGCGTCGTCGCGGCGAACCGAGATGGTGTATTCGCGGGTGTCGAGCGGCGAGCCCATCAACGAATAGGGATTGAGCCTGGTCCGCTCGCCATCGCGCATCTCGACGACGACATGGGCGCCGCCGGAAAAGGTCGGCAAGAGCTCGCCGTCGCGCCTGCGGAAGTGAAAGCGCGTCACCAGCTCGTTGACCGGAACGACATCGCTGACGACGACGTCGAGCTTGGTGGTGCCGGTGCTCATCGAAAGACCTCCTCCGTCGGAGGAATTTCACTGCGGTCCTCGGCATTGATGCAGACGCCCTGGAAAGCGGCGAGGCGTCGTGAATAGTGGTCGCGAACCAGAAGCAAGAGGCCGCAATGCGAACAGGTCGCCGGCTGCGTCGTCACGTTCTCGGTGATGCCCTTGCAGTGGACGCACTGCATGCGGCGCGCCAGCGAGCCGCGATGCTCGGTCTGGATCGAGATGTGGTCGATGCCGGCTTCGAGCGCCGCCTGCATGGCCTGGCCGATCAGCCCTTCGGTGCCGGCAAGGTAGAGCCTGAGTCCCATATGCGCGTTTGCCAGCGTCTGCTTCAGCCGCGGCAAAGCGCTGGCAAAGGAATGGCCGAGGTAGAACTGCGCCGGCTTCAGCGCTTCGAGCACATCGGCATATTTGCTGTCGCGGCCGGGAATGAAAATGATGTGGGCGCCGCCGAAGAAGTCCGCCGGTGCCTTGGCGGCCAGATCGGCAATCGCCAGCGCTCCCTCTGCATCCGCTACGAAAAGATGGTGCTTGCCGGGCTGCGGAGACAGGGTCCCATAGACCGGCCGGCTGATGATGCTTTTCGCTGCCATACCCGCAGTATGCCTCAGCCTTTCGCCGTGCGCTTGGTCTTCTTCGGATCGTCGAACGGAAGCGGCTCGGCGGTTGCGCTGATGGCGCCGCTTTTGTTGCGGATCTCGAGCCTGGTGCCTTGTACCGCGCAGTCGACGTCGAGCCGGGCGATGCCCATCGATTTTTTGACCAGCGGCGAATACATGGCGCAGGTCACCACGCCGACTTTTTTGCCGTCGCGATAGACTGGCGCGCCCTCGTCGGCCGGCTCCTTGCCTTCGAGCAGCACGCCGAAGATCTTGAAGCGCTCCTTGCCCTTGAGGCGATAATGCTCCTCGGCGCCGCGAAAGCCTGTCTTGCCGGGGCTGACGGTGAAATCGAGGCCGAGCTCCCACAGCGTGTCGCCGGGGCCTTCGTTCTCGAACGGGTATTTCTGCGAATTGTCGTAGGGGTAAAACAGCAGGTAGCTCTCGACGCGCAGCATGTCGAGCGTGGTGAAGCGGCACGGGATGATGCCGGCGCTCTTGCCCTCGTCGAGGATCCTGTCCCAGATCGTGCCGGCGTCCTGGCCACGGCAGAAGATCTCGTAGCCGCGCTCGCCGGTGTAGCCAGTGCGCGAGATCATCACCGGCAAGCCGAACAGCTGCGTCTGCATGTGATGGAAATAATTGAGGTCGCGAATGCCCGGCACATGCTTTGCCAGATAGTCGACGGCGGTCGGGCCTTGCAGCGAAAGGTCGTGCAGATTGTCATCGAAGCGCAGCGACACGTCGCGACCGACCGAAGCGCGCTGCAGCTCTTCATGGCCGGTGCCCGAGCCATGCACGACCATCCAGGAATTCGGGCCGGTGCGGTAGAGGATGCAGTCGTCGGTGAACTTGCCGGCGTCGTTGAGCATGCAGGCATAGGCCGACTTGCCGGGATAGATCTTTTCGACGTCGCGCGTCGTCGCCAGGTCGATCAGGTGCGAGGCGTGCGGCCCGGTGATGTGGACCTTCTTCAAGCCGGACACATCCATCAGGCCGGCCTTGGTGCGGATGGCGATATACTCTTCGTCGGCGTCCTTGTCGTAGGTCCACGCGGTGCCCATGCCGCTCCAGTCCTCGAGCTTCGAGCCGAGCGCGCGATGGCGGTCCGCAAGCGCCGAAAATCTCCAGGATGCCGTCATCCGCTGGTCCTCCGTTCGAAAAAACTGTTTTGCTTTCCCCTGCTCCCTGCACGGCGGCGGGAGCGTTGCCCGAATATTGATCGCAAACGCCGGGAGCCTGCAATACCCGCAAGCAAATAATTTCATTGTCAGGCAAAATCCGGCGGATCAAACAAACGTTAACGTTGCGTAGAATCGTCTTGACAATTGCGGAATTCGGCTTGAATTTATGAAAAAAATTTCACTCTCTTGAAAGAGAGCGATGGAGGGGAACCGATGTCCGACATGCAGCAGCGCATTGAAGCCCTGTACCGTTCCGACCTTCGTGGATCGGTGCTCCTGATCGTCTGTCTGTGGGCGACGATCCTCTTCGTCCTCTTCATGACATGGCCATACATCCCCGACGCCGGCATCAAGCTCGTCGTCGCGGTCGCTGCCGCCGCGGTGCTGATCTTCAACACGGCCGCCATCCTGGCGATGGTCAACCACTACAAGGAAGACAAGGACTTCATCTACGGCCTCGACATCAAGAATGCCGACGCTTACCGCAACCGCAAGTCCTGAGGGGGGAGACGCATGGCCCGCTACACACCGCCCGAACAGAGCAAGGCCGGACAGGTTTTCGATATCGCCGTCGTCGTGGTCGCGATTTTCGTCGCGCTGTGGCTGCCGCTGAAACTGGGGCTGGCAGGGGCGGCAAAATCCATCGACGCGCTCGACGCCAAGACGTGGGAAGCGCTCGGCCAGAACCCGACCATGGCCTCGATCTGGGAAAAGCTCGGCTACACGCCGGAAACCGCGCACGACATCATCCAGAACCGGTTCCACTACATCATCGACTGGCCGACGCTGATCATCATGGCCGCGGTGCTGATCGGCTATTTCATCTTTCTGTTCCGCGCATCGGACCGCGAATACCGCGACGTCATCAACGAAAAATTCGACGACAAATAAACCGGGGAAGCATCGTCATGTGGGTGGCACTCTCTTACGCATGCTGGGGCATCTCGATCGTGCTCGCGCTGTGGATGCTCTACGACTGGTTCAAGATCGACACGACCTATTCCGAAGACGTGCTGACCTCGTCCAGGGAAGGCGAACTTGAAGCCGTGTCCGAAAAACACCGGATCTGAGTAGGGGATTGAACGATGACGGTCACGCTTGAACCGGCAGTGCAAGTGCAAGGCGACAGGGTTTCGCTGCTCAGGGTGCTCGGCCCCGCCCATGTCTGGGCACTCGGCGTCGGCATTGTTCTGGTCGGAGAATTCACCGGCTGGAATTTCGCGGCGGACAAGGGCGGCGCGCTGGCGGCGCTGATCGTCTGCTGGATCGTTGGCCTGCTCTACACCTCGGTCGCCATGATCGATTCCGAAGTCACCTCGACGGTCGCCGCCGCCGGCGGCCAATATGCGCAGGCAAAGCACATTGTCGGGCCGCTGATGGCGTTCAACGTCGCGCTGTTCCTGGTCTTTGCCTATACCATGCTCGAAGTGTCGGACGCTATCCTGCTCGGCGACACGATCGTCGCCAAGGCCGGCGTCGAAGGCCTCAACCACAATTCCTTCATCGCCGCGACCATCGTCGTGCTGGCATGGCTGAACTATCGCGGCGTGCTGATGACGCTCAACGTAAACTTCGTCATCACCGCCATCGCCTATGTCTCGATCGTCATCCTGTTCTTCTCGGTCAGCCCGTGGACGCAAGGCGCCGTGCTCAAGCTGAACGAGCTGGTCACCCCCGGCAACGCCCTGCCCTATGGCTGGATCGGCGTCATCGCCGCCTTCCAGTTCGGCATCTGGTACTATCTCGGCATCGAGGGCACCACGCAGGCGGCCGAGGAAGTTCGCTCGCCGGCGCGCTCGCTGCCTTACGGCACGATGGCCGGCATGATTACGCTTTTGATCGCCGCCGCCATGACCTGGTATGTCTGCGCCTCGCTGATGCCCTGGGAATATCTCGGCATCACCTATTATCCGCTTTGGGACGCGGGCAAGCTGACCGGCAGCCCACTGCTGGAGAACCTGTTGTTCATCGCGACGCTGCTTGCTGCACTTGCTTCGGCCAATGGCTGCATCAACGACGCCGCGCGCGCCTGGTTCTCGCTCGGCCGCGACCGCTATCTGCCGACCTGGTTCTCGGCCGTGCATCCGAAATACCGCACGCCCTATCGCTCGATCCTGTTCCTGCTGCCGATCGCGCTCGCCTTTGCCTTCATCGCCGACCTCAACCAGGCGATCACCTTCTCCATCCTGTCGGGCGTGCTGCAATACACTTTCATGAGCATCAACATCATCATGTTCAGGAAGAAGTGGCCGCTCGGCTCGATCCGCCGCGGCTACACCCATCCCTTCCATCCGCTGCCGGCGATCGTGCTGTTCTGCCTTTGCGTGGTCACCTTCTTTGCGATCTTCCTCGGCTTCGGCTCGCAGCTGATCGCCATGGTCGCCTTCTACTTCCTGATCTCGCTGTGGTTCCACTTCTACCGCTACAGATTCGTGCGCCGCGGTGCCCAGTTCACCATGCCGTGGCCGAAACCGCAGGGGTACTGACAGGAGTAGGCTCATCCCAGAACGCAGGGCAATCGCACATGGGCAAGCGCCCCCTCACCCGGACTGCCAACCGAATTGCGAAGGGCAATTCGGGGCAATCCGACCTCTCCCCGGGGGGAGAGGGGTCGCCAGCGTTGACGCCAGCCTCTTCTCCCCAGCGGGGAGAAGGTGGCCGCGAAGCGGCCGGATGAGGGGGACTCGATACGCCTGCTCCAAAACGGGGCGGGCCTGCGCATGACGAGATATCTGAAATGATCTCAGCATTGCTCGCCGGGGCGGTTGCCCTGGCTCTCGTCCTCCATTTCGCCTGGCTTGCGCGGGCCAACCGCACCAAGGCCTTGGCCGCACTTGCCGCCGACGAAGCCGGTGTCAGTGCTGTCATCCCCGACGTGGCCAACGTCTCGGACGGCACCGCCGGCGTCGTCACCTTCGCCGGCTCGTGGAACGGCCGGCGGGTGCAGGTACGGACCATCGTTGACACGCTGGCGATCAGGAAGCTGCCAGCGCGCTGGCTGAGCGTTTCGATCAACGAAAAAGTCGCGGTGCCAGGCACTTTCGACATGATGATGCGGCCAGGATCGCCGACGACTTTTTCCAATTTCGATCATCTCGACCATACACTGCCGAAGGCGGCGGGATTTCCAGCCGAAGCAGTGCTGCGGAGCGACCGCAAGGGCGTGCGCTTCCCTGACGCCATTATCGCCGACCACCTCGATGTCTTTGTCGAGGGGCGCGCCAAGGAATTGCTGATCACGCCGAACGGCGTGCGCATCGTCTGGCTGCTGGCCGAGGCCGAGCGGGCGCGCTATGGCGTGTTCCGGCAAGCCGAATTCGGCACGGTCAGGCTCGATCCGGCGCTGGTCGAGAGGCTGCTGTCGTCGGCGTCGGCACTGCGCGATGCCATCAATCAAAGCGAACGGCAAGCGGCATGAGCAGCCAGAGCACCACCTCCCCCGCGCCACCGAACCCGTATCTGGTTCTCGGCGCCGCGATCGTCTTGCCGGCGAGCGGGCATGTCGTGCTAGGCGTGCCGGTGCGCGGCCTGCAGTTCCTGTTTTTCATGGTGATCCTGGCCTGGGTCACCGCCAAGATCGCGCCGCCGGATGCCAGCTTCATCGGCCGGCATGCCGGCGGCTTCCTGATCTATGCCCTGTCGATCCTGGATGCCTACAAGATCGCCCGCGTCCGCCATGCCAAATGGGTTCACAATGGCGGCAAGCGCAGCGATAGTGCGGCCGGCAGCGCCTGAGCCCGATATATAACGACAGGAAAATTTTTTTCATACTAATTGAATTCCCGGGACTCATTCGATACATCTCCAAGGGAACAAATCTCGGAGCCTGACATGTGCGGAATCGTCGGACTGTTTTTGAAGGACAAGTCGCTTGAGCCCCAGCTTGGCGCGATGCTGTCGGAGATGCTGATCTCGCTCAGCGATCGCGGTCCCGACAGCGCCGGCATCGCCATCTATGGCGCGTCTTCCAATGAAGCCAAGATCACCATCCAGTCGGCCAAGCCGGAGCGCGATTTCCGCGGCCTCGACGCCGACCTCGCCAAGGCGATCGGCGCGCCGGTGAGCTTGGCTGCGAAGTCGACGCATGCGGTGGTCAGGACGACGCCTGCCAAGATCGACGAAGCGCGCGAGGCGATCCAGGCGCTGCGCCCCGACATCCGCATCATGGGCGCCGGCGACGTCGTCGAGATCTACAAGGAAGTCGGCTTGCCGGAAGCGGTCGTCGATCGGTTCGGCGTCCGCGAGATGACCGGCACGCACGGCATCGGCCATACCCGCATGGCGACCGAATCGGCGGTGACGACGATGGGCGCGCATCCGTTCTCGACCGGCGCCGACCAGTGCCTGGTGCATAATGGCTCGCTGTCCAACCACAACAATGTCCGCCGCGAGCTGATCCGCGAAGGCATGACATTCGAGACCGAGAACGACACCGAAGTCGCGGCCGCCTATCTCTCCTCGCAGATGGCGCATGGCAAGAACCTCGGCGAGGCGCTGGAAGGCACGCTGAGCGACCTCGACGGCTTCTTCACCTTCGTCGTCGGCACCAAGAACGGCTTCGGCGTGGTGCGCGATCCGATCGCCTGCAAGCCCGCCGTGATGGCCGAAACCGACCAGTATGTCGCCTTCGGCTCGGAATATCGTGCGCTGACCAAACTGCCCGGCATAGACAATGCGAAGGTCTGGGAACCCGAGCCCGCAACCGTCTATTTCTGGGAGCATTGATCTTATGCCGGCAATTAACCTCTCCAAGGCCGCGCGCGAGCCGGGCCAGGCATCGAGGGTCTTCGACCTGGCCGAAATGTCGCTGCGCGAGCTCAACCAGGCGCTGCACGATCTGGCTCCCGGTTCGAACGAGACCGCCTGGGAGGTACTGCATCCGCGCGGCAGCCATTCGGTCGCCGTCGGCGTCGACCAGCCGGTCGCCATCGATGTCCGCGGCAGCGTCGGCTATTATTGCGGCGGCATGAACGACGGCGGCACCATCACCGTGCATGGTTCGGCCGGGCCCGGCGTTGGCGAAAACATGATGTCCGGCCAGATCGTCGTCAAAGGCGATGCCAGCCAGTATGCCGGCGCCACCGGTCGGGGCGGGCTGCTGGTCATCGAAGGCAATGCGTCGTCGCGCTGCGGAATCTCGATGAAAGGCATCGACATCGTCGTCCACGGCAATATCGGCCACATGTCGGCCTTCATGGCGCAATCCGGCAACCTCGTGGTGCTGGGCGATGCCGGCGATGCGCTCGGCGATTCGATCTACGAGGCGCGGCTCTTCGTGCGCGGCAAGGTCGAAAGCCTCGGCGCCGACTGCATCGCCAAGGAGATGCGGCCCGAACACCTGGAATTGCTGCAAAACCTGCTCGACCGTGCCGGCGTGACCGGCGTCAAGGCGGCGGAGTTCAAGCGCTACGGTTCGGCGCGCACGCTTTACAATTTCAATATCGACAACGCCGATGCGTATTGAGGCAGCATGACCTATCGCAACCCGCCGACGACGCCGCGCAAATCCGCGACCTTCGACGACTATACGCTTTCCGAGATCCGCCGCGCCGCGGCGACCGGCATCTATGATATCAGGGGCGCCGGCGCCAAGCGCAAGCTTCCGCATTTCGACGACCTTCTGTTCCTCGGCGCTTCGATCTCGCGCTATCCGCTCGAAGGCTATCGCGAGCGCTGCGACACCAGCGTCGTGCTCGGTTCGCGCTATGCGAAGAAACCGATCGAGCTGAAGATCCCGATCACCATTGCTGGCATGAGCTTCGGCTCGCTGTCCGGTCCGGCCAAGGAAGCGCTCGGCCGCGGCGCGACGCTGTCCGGCACCTCGACCACCACCGGCGACGGCGGCATGACCGAGGAAGAGCGCGGCCATTCGAAGACGCTGGTTTACCAGTACCTGCCGTCGCGCTACGGCATGAACCCGCGCGATCTGCGCCGCGCCGATGCGATCGAGGTGGTCGTCGGCCAGGGCGCCAAGCCCGGGGGCGGCGGCATGCTGCTCGGCCAGAAGATTTCCGACCGCGTTGCCGAAATGCGCACGCTGCCGAAAGGCATCGACCAGCGCTCGGCCTCGCGCCACCCCGACTGGACCGGGCCGGACGACCTCGAGATCAAGATCCTCGAACTGCGCGAAATCACCGATTGGGAAAAGCCGATCTACGTCAAGGTCGGCGGCGCGCGGCCCTATTATGATACCGCGCTTGCCGTGAAATCGGGCGCCGATGTCGTCGTCGTCGACGGCATGCAGGGCGGCACGGCGGCAACCCAGGAGGTGTTCATCGAAAATGTCGGCCAGCCGACGCTTGCCTGCATCAGGCCGGCTGTGCAGGCGCTGCAGGATCTCGGCATGCACCGCAAGGTGCAGCTGATCGTCTCCGGCGGCATACGCAACGGCGCCGACGTCGCCAAGGCGCTGGCGCTCGGCGTCGACGCGGTGTCGATCGGCACGGCAGCGCTTGTCGCGCTCGGCGACAATGACCCGCGCTGGGAAGCGGAATACAACGAGCTCGGCACCACCGCCGGCGCCTATGACGACTGGCATGAGGGACGCGACCCGGCCGGCATCACCACGCAGGATCCCGAGCTAATGAAACGGGTCGATCCGATTGCGGCCGGACGACGGCTGGCGAACTATCTTAAGGTAATGACACTTGAGGCTCAGACAATCGCCCGCGCCTGCGGCAAGAACAGCCTGCACAATCTCGAGCCCGAGGATCTTGTCGCCTTGACGATCGAAGCCGCCGCCATGGCCGGCGTGCCGCTGACCGGCACCAACTGGATACCGGGCAAGAACGGCTTCTAAGACAAACCAAAATGCCAGTAAGCGAGGAATTATAATGGGGAACGATCTCGCCGCCTTCGCCAAGGAGAAGGGCGTCAAATATTTCATGATATCCTACACCGACCTGTTCGGCGGGCAGCGTGCGAAGCTGGTGCCGGCGCAGGCGATCGCCGACATGCAGCGGGACGGCGCCGGCTTTGCCGGCTTTGCTACCTGGCTCGACCTGACGCCGGCGCATCCCGACATGCTGGCCGTGCCGGATCCGGATTCGGTGATCCAGTTGCCGTGGAAGCCCGAAGTCGCCTGGGTCGCCGCCAACTGCATGATGGACGACAAATCGGTCGAGCAGGCGCCACGCAACACGCTGAAGCGGCTGATCGCCGAGGCCGCCGGCGACGGCATGCACATCAAGACCGGCGTCGAGGCCGAGTTCTTCCTGATCTCGCCGGACGGCAAGACGATTTCCGACGAATACGATACGGCGTCGAAGCCCTGCTACGACCAGCAGGCGGTGATGCGCCGCTACGACGTCATCGCCGAGATCTGCGACCATATGCTGGCGCTCGGCTGGGGCGCCTACCAGAACGACCATGAGGACGCCAACGGCCAGTTCGAGATGAACTGGGCCTTCGACGATGCTCTGGCGACCGCCGACAAGCATTCCTTCTTCAAATTCATGGTGAAATCCGTTGCGGAAAAGCACGGCCTGCGCGCGACCTTCATGCCGAAGCCGTTCCAGGGCCTGACCGGCAATGGCTGCCATGCCCACATCTCGGTTTGGGACAGGGACGGCAAGACCAATGTCTTTGCCGATAATGCGATGGAACTCGGCCTGTCGGCCAAGGGCAGGAATTTCCTCGGCGGCATCATGAAACATGCTTCCGCGCTTGCCGCCATCACCAACCCGACGGTCAATTCCTACAAGCGCATCAACGCACCGCGCACCATCTCCGGCGCCACCTGGGCGCCGAACACCGTGACCTGGACCGGCAACAACCGCACCCACATGGTGCGCGTGCCCGGCCCCGGCCGCTTCGAGCTGCGCCTGCCCGACGGCGCGGCAAACCCCTATCTGCTGCAGGCCGTGATCATCGCCGCCGGGCTCGACGGTGTCCGCTCGAAGGCCGATCCCGGCCGGCGCTACGACATCGACATGTACCAGTTCGGCCATACGGTCGAAGGGGCGCCGAAGCTGCCGCTCAACCTGCTCGACGCATTGCGCGAGTTCGACAACGACAAATCGCTCAAGGCGGCGCTGGGTGAGGAATTCTCGTCGGCCTATCTAAAGCTCAAGCAACAGGAATGGAATTCCTATGCTTCCCACTTCACCCAGTGGGAGCGCGACCACACGCTCGACATCTGATCCGGAATTGTTGCACGCCCGGCGCGAAACAGGTTCATGAAATACTCGATCTTCTCCCTCGCCCGGGCGGCATTTTCCGGCCACAAGAACTGGCAGCGCACCTGGCGCGACGCCAGCCCGAAGAGCCACTACGACGTGGTGATCATCGGCGGCGGCGGCCATGGACTGGCGACGGCATGGTTCCTCGCCAGCGAGTACGGCATCAGGAATGTCGCGGTGCTGGAAAAAGGCTGGATCGGCTCCGGCAATGCCGGCCGCAACACCACCATCATCCGCTCCAATTACGGGCTGCCCGGCAATACCGGCTTCTACGAGCTTTCGATGAAGCTGTGGGAACGTATGGAGCAGGACCTCAACTACAACACCATGGTCAGCCAGCGCGGCGTCATCAATCTCTACCATTCCGACGCGCAGCGCGACGCCTACGCACGGCGCGGCAACACCATGCGCATCAACGGCATCGATGCCGAACTGCTCGATCTGGCGGCGGTCAGGAAGATGATGCCGTTCCTGAACTTCGACAATGCGCGCTTTCCGGTGCAGGGCGGGCTTTTGCAGCGACGCGGCGGCACGGCACGCCACGACGCCGTGGTCTGGGGCTATGCGCATGCGGCGAGCGCGCTCGGCGTCGACATCATCCAGAATTGCGAGGTGACCGGCTTTGTCCGCGACGGCAACGGCAAGGTGACCGGCGTCGAGACGAGCCGCGGCAAGATCGGTGCGGCCAAGGTCGGCATGGCGGTCGCCGGCTCCTCGTCGCGCGTCGCGGCGATGGCCGGCATGCGGCTGCCGATCGAAAGCCATGTGCTGCAGGCCTTCGTCTCGGAGGCGATCAAGCCGCTGATCCCCAATGTCATGACCTTCGGCGCCGGCCATTTCTACGTCAGCCAGTCCGACAAGGGCGGCCTGGTCTTCGGCGGCGACATCGACGGCTACAATTCCTACGCCCAGCGCGGCAATCTGCCTGTCATGGAGGACGTCTGCGAGGGCGGCATGGCGCTGATGCCGATGATCGGCCGCGTGCGGCTGCTGCGCCAGTGGGGCGGCATCATGGACATGTCGATGGACGGCTCGCCGATCATCGACAAGACGCCGGTCGACGGGCTCTATCTCAATGCTGGCTGGTGCTATGGCGGCTTCAAGGCGACGCCCGGCTCCGGCTTGGTCTTTGCCCATCTTCTGGCGCGCGACGAGCCGCACAAGGAGGCGGCGCGCTTCCGCCTCGACCGCTTCCGGCGAGGTGCGATGATCGACGAAAAGGGCCAGGGCGCCCAACCGAACCTGCATTGAAGGCTGGCTGAAGAGCATGCGCATTGTCTGTCCCTTCTGCGGCGAACGCGAACTCGGCGAGTTCACCTATCTGGGCGACGCCAGGCCGGTGCGTCCGGCGGCCGGCTCCTCCGAAGACGAGGTCTTCGACTATGTCTATCTGCGCGACAATGTCGCCGGGCCGATGAGCGAATACTGGTATCATGGCGGCGGCTGCCGGGCCTGGCTGAAGGTCGCCCGCAACACGCTGACGCACGAGATTTCGTCGGTCGAGCCGGCTGCGGGCGTTGGCGCCGCCAAGGTGGGCGCCTGATGGTTGGCCCTGCGCAGACACACCGGCTGGAGAGCGGCGGTCTCATCGATCGCGCCGCGCCGCTGAGCTTCCGCTTCGACGGCAAGAGCTTTGCCGGCTTCCAAGGCGACACGCTGGCCTCGGCGCTGATTGCCAATGGCGTCAAGTTGATCGGCCGATCGTTCAAATACCATCGCCCGCGCGGCATCCTGACCGCCGGGTCGGAGGAGCCCAACGCGCTGGTCGAACTGCGCAGCGGAGCGCGGCGCGAGCCGAACACCAAGGCGACCACGGCCGAACTTTACGACGGGCTCGAGGCCGCCAGCCAGAACCGCTGGCCGTCGCTGCGCCACGATCTGATGGCGGTCAACCAGCTGTTTGCGCCGATCTTCGTCGCCGGCTTCTACTACAAGACCTTCATGTGGCCGGCGAAATTCTGGGAAGCGGTCTACGAACCGGCGATCCGCCGAGCCGCCGGTCTCGGCCGCGCCGCCGGCGTCGCCGATCCCGACCATTACGACAAGGCGTGGGCGCATTGCGACGTGCTGATCGCCGGCTCTGGCCCGGCCGGGCTCGCGGCGGCATTGGCGGCCGGGCGCAGCGGCGCCCGTGTCATCCTGTGCGAGGAAGATTTTGCGTTCGGCGGCCGTCTGCTTGCCGACGGCGGCACCATCGACAGCCTGCCGGCGGCCGAATGGATTTCGCGCACGCTGGCCGAACTCGCAGCACTCCCCGATATCCGCATCATGAACCGCACGACATTGTTCGGCGTCTATGATGGCGGCACCTATGGCGCGATCGAGCGGGTCAATGACCACCTGCCCTCCCCGCCAGAGCACCAAGTGCGCCAAAGGCTATGGCGGATCGTGGCTAGGCGCTGCGTCGTTGCCGCCGGCGCCATCGAGCGGCCGATCGTGTTTGCCGGCAACGACACGCCCGGCGTGATGATGGCTTCGGCGATGCGGACCTATGTCGCGCGCTACGCGGCGGCGCCGGCAAAGAGGATCGCGCTGTCCACCAACAATGCGGATGGCTGGCGCACGGTCGAGACCGCGCTCGCCGCCGGATTGCAGATCGCGGCGGTCGTCGATGCGCGCCCGGACGTCTCCGCCGCACATCGCGCGCTCGCCGCCAAGGCCGGCTTTCCGGTGCTCAGCGGCTCGGTCAACGGGGTCGAAGGCGGCAAGGCCGGCGTCCGGAAAATCGCGATCTCGCTGACCGGCGGCGCACGGGCGGAAGTCGAAGCCGACGGGCTTGCCGTCTCCGGCGGCTGGAATCCGGCGGTCGGGCTGACCTCCTACCATCGCGGCCGGCCGAAATGGCAGGACGACATCGCAGCCTTCGTCCCGGACGGTGCGCCTCCGGGCATGATGGCCGCAGGCGCCGCCAACGGCGCCTTCGGGCTGGGCGACTGCCTGCGCCAGGGCTTTGCCGCAGGAGCGGCGGCAGCACAGAGTGCCGGGCGCAGGGGCAATGCCGGCACGCCGCCGGTCGCCGACGATGAGGCGTTTTCGCTGACGTCGCTCTGGCATGTCGCCGGCAAGGGCAAAGCCTTTGTCGACTACCAGCACGATGTCACGGCGTCCGACATCGAACTGGCGCAGCGCGAGGGTTTCGAATCGGTCGAGCATCTGAAGCGCTATACGACGCTCGGCATGGCCACCGACCAGGGCAAGACCTCGAACGTCGCCGGCCTCGCCATCATGGCTACGTTGTCAGGCAAATCCATTCCCGAGACCGGCACGACGATCTACCGCCCGCCCTATGTGCCGGTCGCTATCGGCGCCTTCGCCGGCCATCATCGCGACGAGAACTTCCATGCGACGAGGCTGACGCCGTCGCATCACTGGGCAGCCGAACAGGGCGCGGTGTTCGTCGACACCGGCCTGTGGAAGCGCGCGCAATGGTATCCGCGCGCCGGCGAAAAGGACTGGCTGGAATCGGTGACGCGCGAGGTCAAGGCGGTGCGCTCCGGCGTCGGCTTCTGCGACGTCTCGACGCTCGGCAAGATCGACGTGCACGGCCCGGACGCCGGCGCTTTCCTCGACCGCGTCTACATCAACACCTTCTCCAGTCTTGCCGTGGGAAAAGCCCGCTACGGGCTGATGCTGCGCGAGGACGGCATCGTCTATGACGACGGCACCACCTCGCGGCTGGCCGAGGACCATTATTTCCTGACCACCACCACCGCCAAGGCCGGGCTGGTGATGCAGCATCTCGAATTCTGCCGGCAGGTGCTATTTCCTGAGCTCGACGTCCAGCTCACCTCCGTCTCTGACCAGTGGGCGCAATTCTCGATCGCTGGACCTAGGACCCGGGACCTGCTCCGGGAAATCGTCGATCCGGCCGAGGATCTGTCGAATGAAGGTTTTCCGTTCATGGGGGCGCGCGAGGTATCGCTTCGCGGCGGCACCAGGGCACGGCTGTTCCGCATCTCGTTCTCCGGTGAGATGGCGTTCGAGATTTCGGTTCCCGCCCGTTACGGCGACGCGCTGGTGCGCAATTTGATGCTGGCCGGGAAGCCATTCGGCGTTACGCCCTACGGCACCGAGGCGCTCGGCGTCATGCGCATCGAAAAGGGCCATGTCGCCGGGCCGGAGCTGAACGGCACGACGACGGCCGCCGACCTAGGCCTCGGCAAGATGATGTCGACCAAGAAGGATTTTATCGGCCGCGTCATGGCCGGGCGCGAGGCGCTGGTCGCCCCGGACCGGCAGGTCGTGGTCGGCATCAAGCCGACGGATAAGGCAAGCCGCCTGCGTTCCGGCGCGCATATCATTCCGAAGGACAAGACACCCGGTCCCGACAACGACCAGGGCTACGTCACCTCGGTCTGCTTCTCGCCGACGCTCGACCAGTGGATCGGGCTTGGCCTGGTCGAATGCGGCCGCGAGCGCATCGGCGAGATCGTCCATACGCATGACCCGCTGCGCGGCGAAGACTACGATGTCGAGCTGTGCAGCCCGGTCTTCTACGATCCGGATGGAGGGCGCCAGCGTGGCTGAGTTTTCCTGGATTGCCCGCAGTCCGCTGGAGCACGCGCTCGTCGTCGGCGCCCATGGCGCGCGCGGCACCGAGGCCGGCGTTTGGCTGACGGAAATCCGCAATTTCGACCTGATCCAGGTGATGGCGCGGCGCGGCAAAACGGCGGAGCTGGCAAAAGCTGCCCAGGCCCGTTTCGGCGTTGCCGCACCGGAAACGCCCAAGGCGGTCCGAGTTCCCGACGCTACGCTGATCTGGTCGGGACCGGATCAGTTCCTCGTCCTGTCCAATGCCGGCAAGCACGCGATCGAACCGCTGAGCCAGGCGTTCTCGCAATCCGCCTCGCTATCGGACCAGTCGCATGCGCGCGTCCTGATCAGCGTTTCGGGAGAAAAAGCGCGCTCGATGCTGGCCAAATTGTCTTCACTAGACCTGCACCCGGCGGCATTTCCGGTCGGCACCGCCGCCGCAACATCGGTCGATCACACCAGCATCAATCTCTGGCGCGGCAATGACTGGCCGGATGGACAGGCGGTGTTCAATCTCCTGGTGTTCGCGACGTTTGCCGGGAGCCTGTGGCACACGATGCTCGATGCCGCCGCGGAGTATGGCGTCGATATCCGGCATTCCGAGGAATTGGCATAGCCTTGGCGCGTCTTCCCTTCTCCCCTTGTGGGGTCCGAAGGACGGGACGAGACCCGTGGCTCGCCCCAGGGCGGTGGATCGGCGCGCAGCGCCGAGACGGATGAGGGGTGTTCCAGCGGAGTGAGAGGCTGGCGTTCCCTGGAACACCCCTCATCCGTCGCCTTCGGCGACACCTTCTCCCCCAAGGGGAGAAGGGATAGTGTCCTGAAGGTTCTGCAAAAAGTTTTGGAGAGAGAACGGCGCTTGCTCTGAAGGGCGAGCGGCCATGGCACGGTGGT
>NZ_JAMYOU010000044.1:0-28481 GCF_040319995.1 Mesorhizobium sp. M0815
ATTGCCAATGGCTGGCCAAACAGCGATATCGACGCCCTCATGCCATGGAATTACCAGCGCTGAACGGCCTCAGCTGCCCGCTTACGTGCCAGGCACTCTCTCGTGCAGTCGTCGACGACGGCCAGGATGCGGAAGCGGCGCCCGTCGGTGAGCTGGTCCGATACGAAGTCGAGCGACCAGCGCTCGTCGGGCCTCAGCGGCACCACCATCGGCGCCCTGGTCCCGATCGCCCGTTTGCGGCCGCCACGGCGGCGAACGGCGAGCTTCTCCTCCCGATAGAGCCGGAACAGCTTCTTGTGGTTCACGACCAGGCCCTCCCGCCTCAGCATCACGAGAAGACGCCGGTAGCCGAACCGGCGACGCTCCTGCGCGATCGCCTTCATCCGCTCGCGAAGCTCGTGGTCGTTCGGCCTGCTGGTCTCGTGGCGAACCGTCATGCGGCAACAGCCGATGGCTTTACACGCCCGCCGTTCGCTCATCCCGAAGCCTTCCTTCAGGCGAGCGACAGCTTTCCGCTTGGCCGCGGGCGTCACCATTTCTTTCCCACAAGATCCTTCAACGCGGCATTGTCGAGCATGGCGTCGGCCAGAAGCCGCTTCAGCCGCGTGTTCTCGTCCTCAAGAGCCTTCAGTCGCCGAGCCTCGGAGACATCCATCCCGCCGAAGCGGGCCTTCCAGTTGTAAATCGAGGCGTCGCTGACCCCGTGCTTGCGGCACAGATCGGCAACCGATACCCCGGCCTCATGTTCCTTCAAAATTCCGATGATCTGCTCTTCAGAGAAGCGGCTACGTTTCATGTCCTGGTCCTCTCGATGGGCCAGAACGAACTTCAAACCGGATTAGATAAGAGGGGCAAGGTCAGCGAAGCTGAAGAACGCTGTTGCGATTGCAGAGGCAGGCCGGGAAGGAGAGCTTCGTTTCTTCGGTGAGGTCGACGCGTCGGCCATCAGCATGCGGCGGGTCATAGGCCGGATCGCCAGCCGCTTTGATTACGTGCATTTCTGCTATGAGGCTGGGCCGACCGGGTACGGCCTTTATCGCCTGATCCGGTCGCTCGGGCATGAGTGCACCGTGGTTGCCCCATCATTGATACCGAGGAAGCCCGGCGATCGGGTGAAGACGAACCGCCGAGACGCCATTTCCCTTGCCCGGCTATTGCGCGCCGGCGAGCTGACCGCGGTGTGGGTTCCCGATGAAGGGCACGAGTCCATACGGGATCTTGTTCGCGCGCGGGCGGCCGCAGTCGAGACGCTACGGGTCCATCGCCAGCAGGTGAGCGCATTCATGCTCAAGCACGGCCGTAGCTATCCGCGAAAGAAGAGCTGGACGATGCGCTATCTACGCTGGCTTCAGGAACAGCGGTTCGATCATCCCGCGCATCAGATCGCACTCCAGGAGATGGTCGAGGCGGTGCGCGTCTCGAACCGCCAGCCGGTTCGAAAGCCCACGCCAGCTCATGGGATATCTCGGTCTGGTTCCCGGCGAGCGCTCAACCGGGGAGACGGTCCGGCGCGGCGGCATCACAAAGGCAGGCAACGGAACTGAAGGACGTCGGTGATCAAGCTCTGATGCGCGGATTGGCTACCGCATTCCCGATTGTGCGTCCGGGGCTGTTCCTATCTTACTGCGGGCGTCGGCGGTTCGCCGGCCACAAAGCGTCTGACGGGCATTCCCCTGCCGTGGTCCCGCCTCCGCCCATGCGCGAGATGTGCGTCGTCGCGGCGAGCGATCAGGTGACGCGCGCCTCCCTTGCGACTGCCCACATGAAGCCGACCAGTTCACGGGCGATCGCGGTGCAGACGACCGTTGTCCGTTTGCCCCGAGCGCTCAGCATGCGGTAGCGGGCTGTCAGGCGGGACTGCGCCTTCCAGGCGATCTCACGCACCTTCGGTGGCGCCTGCTCTAATCGGTATAGCTTCGCCTTCCCGACCTTGGGCGGATGTCGATAGGTCCAGGCGCTCTCGACCAACATGTGGCGAACCCGACCGCCGGAGCGCCGATCGGTCGCCCGAATCAATGCTCCAGCGTTTGGAGCGGTGCTCAAGAAACCGCTCAACATGAACTTCGCTTAAATGCTAGAGATCGTGCCCGTTGCCGACATGGCAGTCTATCAGCTCACGAAATATGCTTGGCGATCGCCATGTGCATTGCCGACCGAAGCCTTCTTCCGACAATCTGCCCGCGTAAACGCGTGCAAACTCGTCATACGGCCCGTGGATCAGCTTCCGATACAGTGTGCTGCGTTGCAGATAGTCACTTGCGTTCATGTATCCTCTCCTTCGCGTCAATTGCGACGGAGAGAGCCTAAGCTATGCCGATCCAGCTAGCGCTACGTTAAGGAAAGTGTTGGTAAAAACTTGCTCATTCGGCATAGTTCGGCGGTCGGCATAAACTGCCAAGCTCAATGATGTTGATCCGCAGGCCTGGCTTGCCGATGTGCTCTCCCGCATCGCCGACACGCCGATCACACGGCTCGATGACTTGCTTGCGTGGAATTGGAGCCCTTTGACGGCCGAGGCAGATAAAGCTGCCTGATTTGGGCCTCACATAAACAAGGCCAGCAGATGGGATGTCGCAACTCAGCTCTTTACACAGTTATGTCGCCGAGATGCTCGGCGAGGACGAAGAAGTTCTGCGCGATTGCTTGATCGAAATGTTCTCTGAAGATGGTTGCCTGGGCGCCTACGACGACTATCCCGCATCCGAATTAAGCGAAACTATCGCGGTCTTCACCGAAGACGGCATCAACAACCTTCGGCAGATTGTCGATGACCGCAGGGCTACGGCTCACGCGCCGCCGAAATGTTCCGCAGGAAACCGTCGCCCGAAATCATAGCCACCGTGGCCCTGGCCGTAGGGACACCCCGAAAAGTAATCGATTGCCGGCACGGATTTGCTCCATGAAGTCGAATAGGCTGATCGTGCCTGGATGTGTTGCGACGTTTTGATTCCCAGCGCCATGGCAACACCCCTTCGACATTTTCGGAGGATTAGATGTCCAAGGGCCGCCAACGTCAGTGATCCTATTTGCGTGCGTTGGTACCTCGCCTACACTCTCAGCCTGCGTATCTTGAGGAGATGATGGCCAAGGGGGAATCGCCGTCGACCACACGCCATTCACCGCTGGACCGTTCGTTTCGCACCGCTACTGCTGGAGCATTTCAATTGGCACAAGCATAGCGTGACCGGGAATGGTTCACATGATGCCTAAGCGACTGGCGAAGTTCGCCTTCAATCCGAGTCCATCCCTGGCCGAGCAGTTCCAAATCCTTGCCGCTGGCCTCCGGTCAGACCTCTCTGCGCTCCCATTCAATCTTTGCAACAAAACCTTTACAAGCGAAACTCTGCCAAGTTTGTCGAGCTAATGCACCATTCGGGTTAGCCCGGATATCTCACACCATCTTGCGGGTAGGTCTGTCGGCGGGGATTTGCGAGCGCATAAGTTGCGGGCCAGGAACGTCGACCACGCGCAGCGGGTAGTTGGCGATTTCCTTGTTGTTGACGTGAGGTTGCATCGGGGCCTTCAAATCTTCCGCCGGGGGATGGATGTCGCGTATGTATTCATCGCAGAAAGATGGCGATCAGCGCGCTTGAGCTCTTCCAGTGATACTATTCGGTCACGGGCTGCGAGCAAGCCGCATAAGACCTCGGAGACGGCGAGAGCAGGGGTCAATGTATGGAAGAAGCTTTGACTTTCCGTCGAGACGAGGACCACCAGCTCAGCGATTGTCACTAGAGGGGAGACCTCGCTATCGGTAATCGCAACTATTCCTACCCCTTTTTCACACGCGACCTCGGCGAGCTCCAGAGTTTGAAGCGAGTAAGGGTTGATTGAAATCGCTAGCAGAACATCTTCAGCGCTGGCGCGAATGAGCGCATCGCCGCTTGTGCCCGCCGGACCATCGAGATGAACGGTCTTTTCGCCGAGCAATGTCATCACATAATGGAAATGCCAGGCGACTGAATGGCAGGAACGTAGCCCGAGAACATAAATCCTTCGGGCTTTACCTAAGCGGTCTGCCATCATACCGAGCCGCGAGAGCGTGTCGGGTTCACAAACGCGAGTGATCTGTGTGGAGAGGCTCTGGAGCATTCGATGTGCCAGTCCCTCACCAGTCATCCCCCCTTCGTCTCTCTGCAACGCCCGGGCGGCAAATCCGTCGGCGCTGATCCGAATCACATCGGCGTGCTCGCCACGGAAATCGTCATATCCGGAGTAACCAAGAAACTTGGCCAAGCGAGTCATCGTAGAAGGCTGCACGCCGGCGTTGCGGGCCAACTCTCTCATCGAAACCAGCGCTACTTCTTGCGGTTGCTCCAAAATGTGACGCGCAGCCCGCTGCAACTGTTCAGACATGTCGTCAAATCGTTCAATGATACGAGCGTGCAGAGGACCCTTTTGCAACATTTGCCTCGTGTAAGCTGCCATAACTCAACCGAACCATCTCTCTGACGTGCTCAAAAGTCAAACACAGGCATCCGAGCGCGCCGTGGCTTCGGCTCATTGGGCGGCGAAAACAAATGCATCAAAATCATCAAGATGGAACACTTGTTGCATTTTCTTATGAAATCTGCAAATCATGCGCGGCACGCTCGCTATCCATGCAGCCTAGAAATCTTAATGACCAAAATCCTTCATCGAACCATCGGTACGGAGCTCCCGAGAGCCGCAGGAGGAAAAGGAATCTACATCACTGATAGCGAAGGTCGGCACTATCTGGATGGATCCGGCGGCGCAGCAGTAAGTTGCCTCGGCCACAATCATCCAGAAGTTTTAGATGCGATGAAGGTACAGATGGAACGTATCGGATATGCTCATACGTCGTTCTTTACAACCGAAGTGGCCGAGCAGCTTGCTGAGCAACTGGTTGACCTCGCTCCAAAGGAGCTCGAGTATGTCTACTTGGTGTCAGGTGGCTCTGAAGCTGTCGAGGCCGCTCTGAAGATGGCGAGGCAGTATTTCGTCGAAATCGGCCAGCCTCAGCGGCGCCATATCATTGCACGACGACAGAGCTATCACGGGAATACGATTGGCGCGTTGGCCACCGGCGGCAATGCATGGCGCCGTGAACAGTTTAAGCCAATCTTGCCGGAAACACATCATGTTTCGCCATGCTACGAATACCGCGACGTGCAATTGGGCGAGACGGCGGACGCATATGCTGAGCGACTTGCTGCGGAGCTGGAGACGAAGATTATCGAACTGGGGTCGGATCAGGTCATGGTTTTCGTAGCGGAGCCGGTGGTTGGCGCGACACTGGGTGCCGTGGGACCTGTGGCCGACTATTTCAAGCGGGTCCGGCATATCTGTGACAAGTACGGGATCTTGCTTATTCTAGACGAGGTGATGTGCGGGATGGGGCGGACCGGCACGATCTTCGCTCTGGAGCAGGAAGGTGTAGTGCCTGATCTGGTGACTATAGCGAAAGGGCTAGGCGGAGGCTTCCAGCCGATCGGTGCAGTGATTCTTTCCGAGAAAATCTATCGCGCGTTTGCGGAAGGTTCAGGTCTTTTCCAGCACGGGCATACCTATGTTGGTCATCCGATCGCTGCGGCGGCAGCCAACAAGGTCGTTGAGATTCTGAGGCGCCCAGAGATATTGCGGAACGTCGTCAACATGGGCGAACGCCTCCAGGCCGGTCTTGAGGCAGCCCTCGATCGATCGCCCTTCGTCGGCGACATTCGGGGCCGGGGCCTGTTCCGTGGTGTTGAAATTGTGGCAGATAAGGACACGAAGCAGCCTTTCGATCCAGCTCGCAAAATTCATTCCAAGGTTAAGAGGGAGGCGATGCAGCGGGGCCTGATCTGCTACCCTATGGGAGGTACCATTGACGGCGTACATGGCGATCACGTGCTTCTGGCGCCCCCCTATATTATTCAGCCCGAGCAGGTCGACTTGATCGTAGACCGGCTCGCTAACGCAATTCGGGCGGCCGTTGCAAGCTAAGGCTTGTTGAGATTCATCGTGAATTTATGACGGCAGCTGGGAGATTGATGAAGGCTGCGAAGCTCTGGTCGGTTTTGTCGGCCGCATGGCAATACGCTTGAACTCCTTGAGTTTGCAAAAGAAGTTCTCGATGATGGCGCCATTTGTAGAGTTCCTTGTCGAGCGGCATGGGAGAAGCGCGGCGTGGGTGCTGTGAGATGACGATCTTGGCGCCGCGCTCATTCAGGTCGGCAATGATGGTATTGCTGTCGAAGGTTTGTCGGCGATCAAGCCGCCGAAGCAGACACCATCGATGAGCGGTGCTACGCCCACGATGTCGAACCGCTGGCCGGGCAAAAGGACAAAGCGCACAAGATTGCCAAGCGCATCGGTGAGCGCCAGGATTTTGGTGGTCATGCCGCCCTTGGAGCGGCCTATGGCCTGGCTTTGAGTCCCCCTTTTGCGCCCTGTCATGGCGGTGGACCTTGATAATCAAGAAAGCTATCGTTTTTTCTGCGCGACCCAATAGACGTGATTTTCCCTGCGTAGATCCTCGTAGGACTTGATACGTGCCTTGGCAGCCTCGCCACCTCGGGCCACCAACAAGGCAATGAGCGTGTCGATCAAGGCCGTTGATCCAGCGTAACAGCCAAAATGATGCGTCGACAGGACAGAGACTATGATTGTTTCGTCGGCGCTGAAGTCGGGCGATATAATTTCACTGTCAGAAATGAGGATCAGCTTCACGCCTTTCCGGCGCGCAAATTTGCAAGCCTCTATAGTCTCTCGAGAATATGGAGTGAAGGTGATAGCAACCATGACGTCGCTTTCACCTGCGGAATGCAGCTCATCGATCGCGCTATTCATGTGACGAGGTATCAGTTGCAGTGTAGGCAACGCCATCCGGCCGACATAGTGCAGATAGTAGGCCATCGCATAGCTTGCTCGAACAGCGGTTAAATACACTGTACAAGCCGTCAGCAACATTTCTACGACGCGCTGCATCTGCTCGGGAACCTGGCATTCGAGGGAGCGTTGTACAATTGCGAGGGTATTCATCGAAGCGTCGGCCTGGATCTGGCCTAATCTGCCGTTTTCTCTCAAGCGTTCAATCCATTCGGGTTGATCAACACCGGCAGAGGCCGATACGAGCGCGTGCCTGAACGGTTCGCGTAGCTCATCATAGCCCCCAAAGCCTAAGCGTTGGGCCAATCGCACGAGAGTATAGGTGCTGACACCCGCTTTACGCGCGGTTTCCCGAATAGGGTCGAGGCCAAAATCCGATGGATGATCAACGACGTATTTCGCGACTGTTCGCAATCTGCGGGGGAGGGCGGGAAGCCCCTCCTTGATGTCGGAGATTATGCGAGTCCTCAAGGTAGGATCCATTAGTCATCGTCCAAAAGCCAAAAGCCAAAACAAATGTTTTGTTTTCTGAATATTTACTAAAAATGTTTTTTGTGCAAGAATGTTGTCATCAAATTCGTGTAGTCGATTCAGTCTTCAGGAAAAAACATGTCCGGTACATTGCCTTCGCATGCATCTGTCGTTGTCATCGGTGGCGGCATCATGGGGTGCTCGACCCTGTACCACCTTGCAAAGATGGGTGTAAGCGACGTGATCCTGCTGGAGCGTAACGCACTGACGTCAGGAACGACATGGCATTCTGCTGCCCAGGTCCGAGCGCTTCGGCACTCCCGCAATCTGACGCGGATGATCCAGTATTCGGTCGAACTGTATTCGCAACTCGAGCAAGAAACGGGCCAGTCGGTCGGCTGGATACAGAAAGGATCGCTCTCGATCGCGACGAGTCCGGACCGCCTTACCCATATCCGGCGGCAAGAGGCGCTGGCACAGGCATACGGGATCAACGCCCGATCCATCTCTACTGAAGAAGCGAAGGAACGTTGGCCGCTAATGAATGCAGAGGATGTTTTGGGCGCGGTGTGGTCGCCCGAAGACGGGCGCGTCTCTCCCTCTGACGTTTGCGCCGCATTGGTGAAGGCCGCAAGGAGGCTGGGCGCTAAGCTGTTTGAACGCAGTGGTGTGACCGGCATATTGACGGACAACGGACGTGTGCGCGGGGTGGAGACCTCACAAGGTACAATTATGTGCGACGCGGTGGCGCTTTGCGCTGGGCTCTGGTCGCGCGAAGTAGGCGCGATGGCGGGCGCGAAAGTCCCGGCGCTCGCGTGTGAACATTTCTATCTGCTGACAAAGCCCGTCGAGGGCATCGTGGGCAACACGCCAACGCTGTCGGATCATGACAATCGCTTGTACATCCGGGATGACTCTGGCGGGTTGCTAGTTGGCTGCTTTGAGCCGATGGGCAAGGCGATAGCCCCGGGCATCCTAAATGAAAGCTTCGAATTCAGCCTACTACCGGAGGACTGGGATCATTTCGAGCCGATGATGATGAACGCACTGCACCGACTGCCCGCACTAGAGAAGGCAGAGGTGAAGATGCTGCTGAATGGGCCGGAAAGCTTTACGCCTGACGGCACCTTCATGCTTGGTGAGACGGCCGAGACCCGGGGGCTATTCCTCGGCTGCGGGATGAACTCGGTGGGGATCGCTTCCGGCGGTGGCGCGGGGATGAACCTTGCCCATTGCATTGTGCATGGCCACACTGCCTATGACCTCACCGAAGCCGATGCCAAGCGCTTCGGGCCTGTCTTCAACAATCTCGAACATTTGATGGACCGTGCGCCAGAAATCCTTGGCACTCACTACGACATTGCCTATCCTGGAAAGCAATTGAAAACTGCCCGCAATCTGCGCGCCCTTCCGCTCGACAAGGAGTATCGCGAGGCGAAGGCTCATATGGGACAGTTTTATGGCTGGGAACGCCCGCTCTATTTCGACAAGACTGCGGAGCCCGTTCTGCGTTTCGATCGGCCCGATTGGTTCGAGAACGTGCGCGCAGAAGTCATGGCTGCGCATGAGCAGGCCGCGATCTTCGATGCCTCCCCTTTCGGCAAGATCGAGGTCGAGGGTCCGGATGCGGAAAGCTTCCTGCTGCATGTTTGTGCCGGCCACATGGCACGCCCGCCCGGGTCGGTCATCTATACTGCGATGCTCAACGAGCGCGGTACCTTCGAATCTGACTTGACAGCGCATCGGATTGCTCAGGATCACTACCGCCTTTTCGTCGGCACGACGGCCATCAAACGTGATCTCGCCTGGCTACGCCGCCACTCTCAAGGCTACAACAACGTCACCCTGACAGACAGCACGGAATCTTACGCGGTCCTTGGGTTAATGGGGCCGGAGGCCGCGCGGATCGTCAGCGAATGTGGCGCAGCAGCGGAGCTAAACAAGGTCGGCTATTTTAAGCATGGCACAGCACATCTCGCCGGAAAGCACGTGCGTGCCGCGCGAATGTCCTATGTCGGAGAGCCAGGGTGGGAACTGACCTGCCGGGCGGATGATGTGCCGGCGATCTATGCCGCTCTGGTGGAAGCAGGGGCCAAGCCGGCTGGGGTGTTTGCCCAGACCTCGATGCGTATCGAGAAAGGCTTCTGCGCCATGGGACATGAACTGAATGGCGATGTCACCCCGATCGCCGCGGGGCTCGATTTCGCAATCCGTAAGGGAGGCGGCTTCATCGGGGCCAACGCATTGGCAGAAGCTCGCGCGCGTGGCGAGGTCTCGCACATGATCTCGCTTACGCTTGATGACGATGCAGCTGTGCTTTTGGGACACGAGCCAATCTATCTGGACGCGCGGATTGTAGGTCAGACTTCCTCCTGCACCTTCGGTTATCGTATCGGGAAACCCGTGGGGCTCGGCCACAGCCGTGAACCGCTAAAGGATGGCGTCCGGGTGAAGATCGACATCGCTCGGCAAATGCTAGAGGCGACCGTCACCATCGGCCCGCTCTTCGACCCCGAAGGCCTGCGAGTGAAAGGCCGAGGATGATGCGAAGCTCGCCCCGTATCGTGATGGCCAACGCGGCGAGGTCCTGAGTAAGTCCCTGAACCACCTCGGCGTCGTCGCTGCCATCCGCACCATCTCCGACGCCGCGCAGCAGAAGCAGCTGTTCGCCGAACGAAGTTCTGAAACGCATCCGGTTCGGCAACGCCTTTTCGGAGTTCGGCTCCAAACGTGCCGCCGACTTCGAGACCCGCTTGACCGACGCAGGCGATACGGGCGGAAATTTTATTCGTCCGGCGCGCTGCTCGCCCATGTGGTGCCGATCGTTGCGCTCGACGACGAGGGCCGCGCCTGGTACGCGATCGCCGATCGTGCCGCGCCCGGCTTGACCGTGATCGAACGATTTGTCAAGCTTCGGTCAGCGCACGACGCTGTCGGGCACGGCCATCATCGACAACGTCAAGGTGCCGAAGATCGATCTCGTGCCGGGCTACAAGGGCTATGACAAGCCGACCGCCGACGGCCCGATCTTTCAGATCATCCAGGTGGCTGTCGACACCGGCATCGCTCAAGCGGCGATCGACGAGACGGTTCACTTCGTCAGGACCAAAAGCCGTGCCTGGACCGACAGCGGCGTCGACAATGCCTGGGACATCCCTACACGATCCAGGCCATCGGCGACCTGACGCTTCGTCTCCACGCCGCGCAGGCGCTGCTGGAGAAGGCTGGCCATGCAATCGACAGGGCGGTGATCGAGCCGGCCGAGACGGTGGCGCACGCCCAGATCGTAACCGCCGAGGCAAAATCCTGTCGACCGAGATCGCCATAGCCGCCACCAGCAAGCTGTTCGCACGGCGAGAAGCCGCCACTGCACACCTGGAGCTGATAGCAGTTGCCGAGGCCTGTCTGCCTCGGTTCACCAAGCGGCGGCCCGGCAGGGCCGCCTGTCTCTTTATCCTAGAGCCACCTCGGAGTCTGTCCCACGTCACCCCCCATCGCCAATGTCGATCCGGGGCTCGGCCAGTTCGCGGTAAGCCTCACTGCTTGAGTTTTCCGCGGTGCCCATGCCCGCACAAGAGACCGATCATGCGTTTACGGTTGAGCGCGTTGTCGGATCTTCGACAAAGTCGGACATGAGACACAGCGCCATCAGAGCCATCTCACTGTTGTGAAACGATTTTCTCATCTGACACGACGCGTGCTGCGCTATTCGCAACGCGCTGCGGCACGGATAGAGGAGAAATCATCCCATGTTCACGCTGGCGGAACAACTGGTCGCCCCCGCGAAAGCCGAGCTTTCCCGAGCGGATCGAGAACCTTACGGTTGGTCGACATCACTCTTCAGGTTATCCGGACATGACCGCATTCGATTGGTCGATCTGATCAAGGAGAGCGCTGCAGATGTCGCGGACCAGATCCGGCAGTTCTGCGCTATCGTCCTCCACGATTTCTGCCAGACGTGGCAGGTGGCCGATGCCTTGCGGAGCAACATAACCGAACACATAGAGGTGCGCGCGCAGCGCATTCACCAATTCGGTTCGCTGATTCACGAACTGCCCTCTGGCGCGAAACACGATAGCCCGGGACTGCTGCTCCTTGGTCTTCGGTTCGACAAAGCGCATTGTCGGTCGTTGCGCTGCTTCGACAGATCGCCTCCGCATCTGCGATGTAGTTCTTCTGCCGCTTGATGAACGGTTTGACATAGCCCGGCGCAATCAGTCTTGGCTCATGGCCAAGCCGAGCCATCTGACGGGCCCAGTAGTGGGAGCTGCCGCACGCTTCCATCGCCACGACACATGCCGGTTGACTCGCCATGAACTTGCAAAACTGCAGGCGCGACAGCTTTCTTCGGAACACGAGAGAGCCGTCTTCTGCCGCTCCGTGCAGCTGAAAGACGTGCACTTCAGACCCCGCCGAAGCAGTTCGTCGCTTAGCAACTCAATTGTTCACGGTCGACCAAAACTCGCGACGACGCGGAATTAGCCGCTTCGGGACCGCGCCGCCACATATCCACGACCGACGCATAAGCCCACATCGAGGCAACCACGCTTGGCCCTCGACATCCGCTTCGTCGTCGCCAATCTCGACAAAGGGTCCGCCGAACACGTCTACGACGTGATCTAATGCGCCCGCGGTCAGGCCGAAAACCTGATCAAGATGCACAAGAATCACAAGAGTCAGCTCGCCTCCGACAGCACCAGTTGCCGCTGGCGGATTGCCAACCAGGTCCGCGGTGCCCAACGCCTCACACGTTCAGCTGCTCGTGAGTAGGGCAGGTTAGAACATAAAAAATACTTGAACCAACGCTAAGACAAAGAAATGGTAGCATTGTATATATGTTGACCCAAATAGCCTATCGCAGAGGAATCGCGTGCGGCGCATAGGCGCAGAAGCTCGCGATGCTCCATCTCGGCTGCGCGAATTCCGCCAGCCATAGCGAGAGGTGCTCGAACAAATCGATCAGTCTTCGCATTTATCAGTTCTATTGTCGAAAGCGTTTCAGGTCTAGTTGCAGGAAGATATAAGCATCTGTGGAACTGCCAATGCAAATTTTGCCATTTTGAAGTATTGTTGTCATGATAAGTATTTTCGAGTTCACGCAAGACTTCGCCAGCAGCCGAAACGTCTCTTTCTTTCAAATTTGGTAGTGCGTGCGACAAAATATCGCATTCCAGAAGATTCCTCAAATCCAGCAGTTCGATAATTTTCTCTCGCTTCATTGAAATGACGATAGCGCCCTTGTGCGTTCTGAGCGCAACCAACCCCTCGACCTCCAATTGGCGGAGGGCCTCGCGAACCGGCATTCGGCTCACCTCATACTCTTCTGCAATAGTTTCCTGCACGAGAGAGTCGCCGTCCCGCAATTCTCCGTTGAGAATGCGATCTCGTAAAGACTCGGCCAGCATTTCAGATAAACTTTGTCTTTTGATTGGGAATTTTGCTCTCGGTTTCATGGGAGTTGCCAACACTTAGTTCTCCTTCCCGCGTGCATTTACGCGAATGGTGCAGTACATTGTTTTAACTAGACGCGTGGCGACCTGGTTTCCGGTCGTATAAAGCGCACCACATCGCCTCCATTAGGCGATTGCTTCCAGACGATGATCAAAGCTGCGTAGTTTCTGTGACAGGCATCGGATGAAGAGATTTCGAAGGGTGGAAGAGAGTGTCACGAAATGCTGGAGTGAGCCGAGCGTCCAAAAACCTTGTCGGATTCGCACCCGCTTGCGGAGTGTTTGAGCCTTTATACGATCGGTGCTCGACGTTCGGCACGACCTGGTGCCAGGACGCAGCGAATGAGCGTAGTTGTCGGTGACGATGCGCCTTGGCTCCCAATCCTTGCTTTTTCAGAAGTCAGGTCAGCAATGGCCGGGCGGCCTTGGTGTTGCGCCGTGTCTGCACCTGCCGGCGATCTTCTGACCGGGGTCAATAAGGGCGGCGAGTGTATTTTGCGAGGTGATGGATTTGCCGATATCTCGTCTCCTATGGCGTGCAATCTGACGCAGACCGGACATTTGGATTTCCTTCCTTGTTCGGTCGCGACGTCACCCACTACATAATTGCCGGTGGGCAGCTCCTGCCGCCTCTGGCGAGGAAGCATCAAAAATCGTGCCAACTGCCGAAAAAAGACTCAGAACGAAAAACAGCCTGCACAAGAGTTAATCAAGAATCCAAACTGAATATTACCGTGTCGCGGAGTCGACAAGCCCGGCAGTAGCTGTCGGCTGCCCGGCGTTTTCCCGGAATCGCGGACGGATTCCTCTGCACGTCCGGAGTTCAAGCGCGTCATTCAACAACGTTCCGCGTTCTGCGATCTCAGACGATATTGGCTATGTTGTGCGTGTTTGGTCATCCGCAGACGCTCATGGACTGAGGAGAGATCCTCCCGGATCACGCCCACCGAGACGCCGTCACCGCCGTGAGGGCCGCTCTTTATCGCGTCGCCGGCCGGCGAAAAGCTTGCGCGTCATGGTTCAAGTGGTAGCTGCGGGGGTCTGAAACATGTAATGGGCCTAGAAAACCTTCGTCGCAAACTGATTGGCAAGATCGTGTCCCGCTGCGTGGTGTAGCTGGCGGCATTGGTGGCCGTGCTCTCGGGCATGGGCCGGGCTGATCAGCGCGCCACGGCTGGCAGGCTGATCAGGGGATCAGCGCTCATCTGGCTGATCGTTTCTATCTGGCCCGCTGCACTGCCCATTTCGTTCTGTTCGAGCAGGATTGCGCCGACGAGGCGCAGGATCGCATCGTTGTTACGTTGAGACGGTCGACCGGATTCGTAACCGGTATGACCATCTCGGTGCCGATGTCCGGCTGCGGTTTCCAAGATCGCGGCGTATGGTGCGACCATCCGGGACGGAGGCACCGGGAGCACGAAGGTACGGGCAGGCCGATCCGCACGATGGGCCGAGAGCTTTTGTTAGTAGCTGGCCGCCTCTGCGACTCGCCCGGTTGCGCCGTGAGCGCGAATCCGTGGTTGTCGTGTCGCCCGCCGCTCCCGTCGTTTCGCTCTGACAGGAGGCGCATATGCGACGCGTGATTGGAATGGACCGCACCGAGCCTTCGGGGAGGTGGTTTTCTGGGAAGATGACAGGCTTCGACATGGAGGCGGGTCCATATGACGCGATCGGCGCTGGAGGGCTTTGGTAAGAGCCTTCTGGCGACAGACGAGGTGGTAATCGGGGCGACCGGTAACTGCATGGCGGTGTCCCGGGTGTTGTCGCCCTTCGTGAAGCGGGTGGTCATCGCCAACCCACTTCAGGTGAAGGCGATCGCTCATGCCCATGTGAAGACCGACAAGGTTGAGGCGGGCAAGCTTGCAAGCGGCGGGCTATCTGCCGGAGATCTGGACGCCAGATGCCGCCACCGAGCGAATGCGCAGGCTGATCGCGCGGCGCTATCAGGTCGTGCGGCATCGGACCCGGATCAAGAATGAGGTGCATGCGATCCATGCGCACCTCATCCCGAAGTGTCCGCACGCCGATCTGTTCAACGTCCGCGCCGCGCCTTGCTGGCGCGTCAGCCAGTGCCCGACGATGAGCGCTTCGCGATCGAGCGGCATGTGCGCGAACTCGATCGGCTTGCCGAGGACCTGGTGACCCTCGACCGGGAGATTGCCGAGACCATGCTGGACGATCCAGCGATCATGCGTCTGCTCACCATCACCGGCGTCAAGGCGGTGGCAGCGGGGCTAATGGCGATCGGCGACATCGCTCGCTTCAAGAGCCCCAGATTGCACTGAGACAATGGGCAATGAAGTCATCGAGATCCCCGCCGCTGACTTCGGCCCTCAACCGCAGTTCCGTTTTCGCGAGACATCCTTCCCGGCCCCGCTGACTGGTGAGGAGCATGAGCGCATTGTCGACGTTTCGCTGAGCTGTCTGCGAGCTCTTAACCTTGGCTGGGGGCCAACGAACATCGAACTCCGGTGGACGAAGCGCGGCCCGTCGTCATTGAAGCCAATCCGCGTCTTACTGGCGCGCCCGATCCTCAACTGATTCAGCTGGCTTACGGTGTTGATCCCATCACCGAGCACATCAAGCTTGTCATCGGCAACGAATGGAATTTGCGCAGAAGGCATTCGCACACTGCAGCCACGCGGACCCTGGTTCCCTCATCGCAATGGTACCCTCGATTGGATTGGTGGCGCCAGTCGGGCGGCTGCCTTATTCCGAATATCGGTGCGACAGCGACGCCTTAATCTGGCGTGAATGCTGTGTCGCAAAATATTGGGCGGTCGGCGACGACACCGACGTTCGCGAGTGCGCGCTAAGTCTACGTTTTTACGATGGGTGCGAGCCAAGGAAACTTGGAGCCTGTAAAGGCTATGCACCACTGCCAGATAGATCGCCCCATGGCTGCGAGACGGTCAGTTCCTTCGTGGAACGCGTGCGCGGGAGAATGCCAGGGACTGCGTATCCGGGACCACAGCAGCGCCGATCGGCGTCATTCGCGCGATTATTCGGGGCGCCGCCCTGGGCCCGAGAGGCCGTGACCGCAAGAGCGGCTACCAGTCGAAAATTGTGCCGTGTGAATGAACAAAGCGCCTCATGGAGCAGGTCTCAACGGGGGCGCTTCATTGATTTCCGAAGGAAGACATTTGTACAACTATGTCACTTTCGCGGCGCTTACGGAGGGCTTCAACAAGATTGTGACCAGCCCGGATGATATGTCCTCTCATAAATTCCACGACATCAGGGTCGCGGTTTTTGCACATGGTCAGTACTTGCCGATGTTCGCGCTCTGCTTCCTTGAAACCAGAGGTCAAAAGTAGCTGAATCCTGATGTAGCGATCGATCTGGACATTGATGCCTTGCAGAATGGCGAGCGTCTGAACGCGTCCGGCAGGCCGATAGAGACTGCGGTGAAACTCCCAGTTCAACGCGCCTACCCTAGCGATGTCCCGCTTGTGATATACCTGTTCGAGTCGCTTGAGAATTTCCGCGGAGTGAGCCAAGTCTGCGTCCGAGAGATGCTCTAGAGAGCGGCTCAGCATATCGCACTCCAGCGTTGCCCGAAGTTCGAACAACTCCATGATCTGTTCGGATGGCAATGTCGAAACAATCGCACCCTTGTGAATCTTGGAAACAATCAATCCGGCTGCTTCCAACTGGCGAAATGCCTCGCGCACGGGCATTCGGCTGCATTCGTATTCCGCTGCGATCGCTTCTTGTATGAGGGGGTCGCCTTCTTTGAACTCGCCACTGAGAATGCGTTCCCGCAACGACTCCGACAGCGCCTCCGGTAGGCTCTGCCTCTGAAGGCGAAATTTCGAGCGCTGCTTCTTCTGTTCCAGCATATTGTCCATCGTTTTTGGATCCCAAAGCTCCAGTCCAAAGCCGCCTTGTTCGCTCATGCGGATGGTCAGCCTGCTAGGAAGGTACCCTAAAAAAGAGCGACATCAAAGGGTAGACGTATTATTTGTCATCGTGTAGATTGGATCCAGATAGGCGGCAGATGGATGGAGAACCATGGCAAAGTGGGTTGGTGTATTCCCCGCAGTCACGACGAAGCTGACGAAGGATGGCAAGGTTGACCTTCGGGCGACCAGGGACAGCCTTGACCGCCTCGTCAAGGCGGGCGTTTCCGGGGTCATTGTGCTTCCGATGCTGGGCGAAAACGCCTCGATGTCGTTAAAGGATCGTGAAGACATCATCCGCAGTGCTGTCGAAGTCGTAGCCGGTCGTGTTCCGGTTCTCTCCGGGCTTGCTGAAATTACACTCGACAATGCGAAGGTCAAGGCCAAGCTCTACGAATCCTTCGGCGCCCAGGGTCTGATGGTATTCCCAAGTCTCGGCTACAAGACCGACGATCGCGAAACGGTAGAGTGGTACAAGGGTGTCGCCAGCGGCTCGTCGCTGCCGATCATGATCTACAACAACCCTATCGCCTACGGCGTAGACTGCACAGTCAACGTTCTCAAACAACTCATAGACACTCCTGAAATCGTCTGCGTTAAGGAAGAAACCGGCGACATTCGCCGCGTCACCGACATGTATGTCGAACTCGGCGACCGCTTCAGCATCTTCTGCGGCGTCGACGATCTGATCGTCGAAAGTTGCGCGCTTGGCGTCACCGGCTGGGTGTCCGGCATGACCAACGTTTGGCCGTCAGAATGCGTTGAGCTCTTCAACCTCTGCGCTCAAAACAAGTACGAAGAGGCGCGCGCGCTTTACCACATCCTGACGCCGTCCTTCCATCTCGACACCCACGTCAAGCTGGTTCAGTACATCAAGCTCGCCGAGAACCTGGTCTACGGTGCCCCGGAGTGGACCCGTGCACCGCGCTTGCCGCTCGTCGGCGAAGAGCGCGAATTCGTCATCTCTACGGTTCAGAAGACAATCAACACCCTTGCCGGGCGGATGAAGAAAGCGGCCTGATTTTCACTGACCGACACTATAGTAATAGTAGGCGGTCATCCGTCGCTGTCTCATTTCCCAACACTTCGCCATTGTGGCGCGGTGCTGCCATAAGTGTTTTTTGCCGGCGATCATGATGCTTACTCCACGCGAATTCGGTCATTGCGACCACCTGAATGCTCCCGGTCGCCCAACTGGCTCGGCCTCATCGTACTGACCTACCTGTAGTACGCACATCGCCGAGATCGGCCTTGCGAGCCTCGAAGAGAGCGATCCCGATGGGCCAAGGTGTGCCGGCGCGGCTCCGCGCAAAGCCACGGCTTACCGCCGCTGTCCGGTCGCCACGCGTCCGCGATCTTTGCGCGGCGCGCCCTGCCGGTGTCCCTCCGCTATAGCCGTCGCTTTTTTGGGGGTCGATAATGCGATGCCGCTGTTACACGGCAGCCAAGGCTGCATCAGCTTCGCGCTCCCAAGCCAAGAATACGTTCTTCGATTGCACCATGCAAGCCTTCCGTTTGCACGACAATGTCAACACGCTGGGATGATAAACCCGCTTAAGTCCAAGTGAACGACCTTGGTCATTTCAGGTCCGTGTTGCCGCTTCAGCTGTGTTCGGAACCTGACAAACCAAAGCGCAAGTATTCCGCCGTTACGGCGCGAAAACACGTCATTTGCCGTTGTTGTTCGCATCACCTATTCGGTGGCACGCCGATTGCACGGGGCACGTGGAGGATCCGTTACGACCGTGCCGGTCTCTCGCAGTCTCCGGCCGAGGAGGTCTACATGAAACTAGCTCGAACGAATGCAATGGACGTCGCATTATGGAGTGCGTTCCCGCCAAATCAAGCTTTGCCGCGTGCGTCACAGGTGCCGCTGTCATTCCCCCAGGAGCGGCTTTGGTTCCTGTCGCGTCTGGCGGGCGGCAGCAAGGCCTGTCACATGCAAATGGCGCTTCGGCTTAGCGGTAAACTGGACGAGGCTGCCTTGCAGTCCGCCTTTGACGCGTTGGTGGCGCGTCATGAGGTGCTGCGCACTACCTTCGGGGTGGAGGACGGGGAGCCGTTCCATCGAATCGGGCCGGCGGACGTCAGCCTGCCGCTGAGGCGAGACGATCTGAGGGCCGCAGCAGATGTGAAGGCGACGCTCGCGGAGCTAGTACGCCATCAAGCGCAGGCGGCGTTCGACCTGGAAGCCGGGCCGGTGATCCGCGGACGGTTGGTGCGGTTGGCAGAGGACGATCATCTAATGCTAATCTCCATGTACCGCATAGGATCGGATGACCGGTCGCGGAGGATCCTAACACGCGAGCTCAGCGAGCTCTACGCCGCGACCCGGGAGGGCCGCACGGATCGGCTGACGTCGCTTCCGGTGCATTATGCCGACTACTCGGTTTGGCAGCGCCGTTGGCTGGCGGACGAGCTCCTGGAGCATCAGCCGGAATGCTGGCTTCGGATGCTGGCGGACGCGCGAGCGGTGCTGCAGCTGCCGACGGACCGGCCGCGTCCGGCGCAGCAGGACTACAGCGGCAGTTACATCGAGTTCGTGTTCCATGAATCGCTGACCACGCAGCTCAAGGCGCTGAGCCGACGTGAGGGGACGACGCTGTTCGTGACCCTGCTAGCAGGCTGGGCGCTCGTACTGGCGCGGTTGTCGGGCCAGAAAGAGCTGGTAATCGGCACACCGAGCGCCAACCGCACGCGCTCAGAGGTCGAGGGATTGATCGGCGTGTTCGTCAATACCCTGGCGCTGCGGGTCGATCTGTCCAGCGATCCCACACTGGAGATGTTGCTTCAGCGGGTGAATGCCGCCGTGCTTGGGGCGCAGGCGCGCGGGGACCTGCCGTTTGGGCAGGCGATGGAAGGCGCCAATCCGCCCGGCAGCTTGGGTCGCGCCCAGATCTTGCAGGTTTTACTTGCACGGCAAAACAATGCTGGATCGTCGGTGGGGTTGCCGGGGCAAGAAGTTGAGTACGTCGGCGTTGACGAAAGTATGTTGCAACATAATCTTGCGCTTAACTTTGCTGAGGCTGGCAAGGCGATCCGTGGAACGCTGCTTTACGCCGGGTCCCTGTTTGCGCGGAGCACGGTCGAGCGGTTTGCGAGCTATTTACAGCAGGCGCTGAGCCAAATGGTGGCCGACCTCGGACAGCGGGTCTCGTCGGAATCGCTTCTCTTAAGCGACGAATGTCACCGTCTTCCGGCGGAGTTGAACCCAATGGAAGCGGCCTCTCCACAAGACCCCTGCATTCACGAGGTGTTTGAAGCGCAAGGTGCTGAGGAGATGGCGGTCGTCTATGAGGACCATATACCGAGCCGTCGCGAGCCAAATGCGCGGGCGGTCTCGGCGGCGCCACGCGCTCGCCCACCTCAATCACCGCCCACGACCTCGGACCCGCGGCCCGGCACTGCGGTCATGAACTTCATTGAGGGCCCGCGCGTCATTACAGAGGGTGAGCTGCACGCCAACAACATCACGCGTTACCATGTCACACGGTTCTATCGTGAGCAGATCACCAACAGTGGTTATTACGACCAGCTTAAGTATATTGTGGAGCCTTCATTCGAGGAGTTCGATAGCCCAGGCGATCTGGACACGAGCGGCGAGCACGATAATACAGTAGCGCCGGGACTTCAGCACAAGTACACCCAGACCGGGTTGTTGCTGGTAACGGACCGTTGCGCTTCATATTGTCGGTATTGCTTTCGCAAACGCATTGTCGGAAGGGACTCCGATGAAATCGCGCCCGATTTCGTTCAGCTTGCGCAATATATTGCCGGCCGTCCGGAGATCACGAACGTGCTACTATCAGGAGGCGATCCGTTTGTTCTCAGCACCGCCAAGCTCGACAAAATTCTGGATCATCTGCTGCCGATCTCACACTTGCATTCAATTCGATTTGGCACAAAAGCGGTCGCCTATGAACCCAGGAGGTTCGAGGATAGCGCCCTACCGGCTATGTTCCAACGGATCCATGAAGCGGGCAAGACCGCAGTGATCGTGACACATTTCGATCACATCGGCGAAATCTCGGTCGACGCGGAGCGCAACATTCGCTCTTTGCGCGCTCAAGGTGTGCAGTTTCTCAACCAGTCTGTGCTTCTCGCGAAAGTCAACGATGATCCCGAGATATTGGCGGCGACCTTCGCCAAATGTCACCAAATCGGTATCCGCCCTTATTATCTCTTTCAGGGTCGACCGGTGAAAGGCGCGTCACACTTTCAGGTTCCACTGCGACGCGGGCTAGAGATTGCCCATGGCATCAACCAACGCCTCAGCGGCATTGAAAAGACATTCAAATACATCATGTCCCACTATACAGGGAAGATCGAGATCCTCGATCTCGGAGCCGATGACCGCGTGTATATGCGATATCATCAGAACAAGACTCCCGAAAAGATCGGAAAGATCTTTTCCCGGCCATATCTTGAGGGCGCCTGCTGGTTGGACGATTTGCCCGAAAGGTAGGATTGAAAGGTGCCCATGCCGATTACCGGCCCGGAGCGAGTGAGGAAAGAGTCCCTCCTGCTTCCATGCGGCAGCGTCATGAGACAACGGTGGTGAACGGCTTCCGGCCTGCCCTGGAGCCGGGCTGAATATCCCGCGTGCCGCGGAAATGCGATTGACGAATCGGTGGCAGCCTTGACACTTTGCGTGTGTGAGCAACTTTAACGGGGCCGAGCGGGCAAGTGATATTGCTCGTCAGTATCGTTGATGGTCGAATGTAGTTTTCAAGGGGAATGGGGAAGTCGCCATTGCATCGGCAGGGGGATTTGAGAGGCGACCCAGACGAAGACATTCTTCGATCCGTTCACCGGCGATGTCGGCATCAGGGTTATGCTGTTGTCAGGTCGAAGCGTGATAATCGACGGCGACAGCAGTCAACTCGCTTCCGCCGTGACCGTCGTCCTTCGAGTTCCCCGTAGGAAACGGCCGACCGACCCGTCAACGCCCCCGCCCGACGCCTTTCTGTTGGTACTTCCAATTCAAGGGCAGTAGCTCGTCGAGCCAGTTGGCCGGAACGGCCCCCGAGACAATCAGTGGAGCACGTAGCCGAGGCTTGAACCTCGAAATGTACCATCCTGGTGGCCAGCAAATAGACGTTTTGAATAAGCGGCTCTGCTTCGGTCAATCAGAACTCCGTATGCGCGATATCGGCAGGACACAGGTATCGAATGCTGCGAGATGGGATTGGTTGGCCGCCAAGGCTTCAAGCGCGCGGCTTCCACGCTTAGCTGCGATTAGTTCCACGAGACATTCCACTGCCGCGAATGCAGGAGTCATGGTGTGAAAAAACGAAGGCGTTTCGGTCCGAACGCGGATAACAATTTCGGAGTATTTGGTAATCGGAGATAGCTCGCTGTCGGTCAAAGCGACTAGCTTCGCACCGCGCGAGACCGCGAATTCGGCGACCTGCATGGTGTGGCGACTGTATGGGCTAACTGTAACCGCTAGCAAAACGTCTTGTGGACCGACAGACCGGAGCGCATCATTGGCGATGCCGCCTATGCCGTCGATCAATATCGTGGGCGAGCCGAGTAATGACCCGACATAGTACATAAGATGGGCTACAGGAAAGCTTGAGCGGCGGCCGGCACAGAAAATGTGTCGTGACTTCACCATAAGATCAGCAGCTACTTCCAGCGCCGCAATTGCGGAGGGCTGCGTGAACTCGCTCAGATGGCCACGTAAAGCTTTGATCGTATCGCCGATGAGGACGCCATGGCCCTCGGCCTCTGGTCGTGCCATTGATTCCTCTGCCCCCCGGTAGCTTTTCGGCCGTTCCCTAATGCTGTCTGCGAATACCTCCTTGAATTTGTTGAAACCGTCGAAGCCGAGGCGCTTTGCAAGCCGCGTTAGTGTCGCCGGTGGGACTTCGGCTCGGCGCGCCTGCTCCCTCATCGACAGCAGAGCGACCTCTGTTGGATGGTCGAGCAACCAACGTGCGGCGACCTTCATTTGCCGCGGGAACAGCTCGAAACCGTCCTTGATGGCACTTTCGACGGGCAAATCCATTCCTATATATTTCCCAAGATCAAGTACACAAGGGCTGAAAGCCAGATAAGACAGCCCCCCGTGACTTACAGTGACAAGAATATTTATAAGCGCACCATCCTTGTCGAGGGAGGCGCGATGGTACCCGATGCCCCGACGCACTGGCCGGCTCGGCTAGCGCTGCGTCGCTGCCGAGAGGTAACTCGATAGAGATCGCGTGGCCGGTCACGAAGTTGATTGCCAGCATCTGGCGCATCCGTCTTGGGCGCCTTGAGAACCAGTCGCCGGGTACAGTCGACCTACACACCAGCGTGGATAAGATCGATCGCGAAGCCAAGCAGAAGGGTTCCATGTCGTTCTGCGGTCCATAAGCACCGCCGCCGTTTATGCGCGTTGAGTCGAGAAGCTGGTCCATCACCACTGAACACCATGGGGCACTGCTGACGTCCTCCGTAACAAATCATCGAAGCAAGTTGCGTGCCGGATTTGTGGAGATCGCATTGCACCATTTCTCCCGACGGGCAGGTCCGGCCAGGCGACCCGTTGGTCGGGCTTCCGACATTTTTGTCCGGCTTCGAACACAAGAAGGTTGGCAGACAGATGCGACTATGTCAGCCTTTTGAGTTCGCCGCGCCTCTGATGCCGACAGGGTTTGATAGAGGGCGGCGGGCGAGTGGGTCGGCAGATTATCTAGCACCACGGGAATGCGCTCGGCCTCGGATTTCGACGACAGCGCGCATGACTAGGCAAAGTCGTCGGCCGCGCGCCGCTCGGTGCCTTCAATCTGAACAGGTTGGCGGTGCCGTTGCGTTGTATTCGCAGCCATAGCGCTCCAGCCCTGCCGGCACCGCCGGGACCGCTTCAGACGCGACGTTTAGCCTTCCAGGATTTCGCCTTGTATCGAGTGTCGGCATAAACCGCGCAGCACCGGCTTCTGCTCGGGCGCGTGGCGGGTGCGGATATCGTCGGCGGCTTCATCGACGAGAGGCTGGAGAACCTTGTTGCCGGGCATCCGAAGAGCTAGCCGACCGCATTGTCCTCGCACGAGACCATGACTTGCGCCCGGCCATAGTGGCCATCGCTGCCGATCAGGATGCGGGTGGCCGGCCAGCGGACGGGAATGCGCCGGACAAGCCGGCGTAGATGGCTGCAGATCTCCTTGCCCGTCGGGGTCTTGCCCGGACGCAGGGTCATGGCGACCGGGCGTCCGGTCGCGGCGTCGCAGAAGTGGATCGGCAGGAAGCAGCGCTCGTCCTAATGGGCATTGAAAGGCAAGAGGCGCTGATGGCCGTGAACGACATCCACCATGTCGTCGATGTCGAGCGTGACGCTTTTGGGCGGCGGGGCATAGCTCGAGAGCCACAGATCGACCAGCACCCGGTGCGCAGGGCGAGCGGGTTCTCAGGCGCGAGCAGGTCGGCTGCGAGCACAAATCCAGCCGGCTGTCGGGCGGCGGCCCGCAGGCGAGCCGCGATCCAGCGGGGGGACGCATGCCATGGCAGACATTGTGCGCGCCCGCATCTTTGGGATCGCCTGCGGCTACGAGGATGCCCACGATCTTGACCAGCTGCGCACCGCCCGATCATAACAGATCAGGTCAGTGACCGTAACCAAAGTTTGCAAAATGATACAAAATATTCACAGTTTTTTTCTTTTAAAAAACTTATCTTCGTGCAAGGTTAGTATATATGTTTGCTACTACAATGATAGATGTCAGAATGGAAAAGTACGAAATGAATAGCCTCCCTATTTTGTCGGATATAGAGTCACACTTCAGTGAAGATTACTTGCATTTTGGTGATTTGATCAATCCGCCAGAGGCAAGTGACAGGGAAGCGGGGGCAATTTTGGAGCTTCTTTCACTTAGGCAAGGCGACTCAGTTCTTGAGCTCGGATGCGGTTATGGGCGGATTACTAACCGATTGGCGCAAAAAGGAATGCGGGTAACAGGGTTGGACATGTCACCGAGCTTGTTAAAAAAGGCCGAAGCGGATGCGGCTGAACGCGGGGTAAGCGTTGAATATGTTCTTGGCGATATGCGCTCACTTCCTTGGAGAGACCGGTTTGATGCGGCTTTTCTATGGTACACGACGTTTGGTTACTTCGATGAAGCGGACAATGAGAGAGTTCTTCATGAAGCCGCTTCTTCACTTCGAAAGGGCGGGCGTCTGCTAATTGACCAGAACAATCGCTTCGTTTTGCAACGCGACAATTCGCCTACCTACCACGTTGTCCAGCGTAACGACGATATAAGAGTCGATATAACAAACCACGATGCGCTAACCGATCGTGGAAACTGCGAAAGGATCGTCGTCCGGGATGGATGCGTTAGACGAACGCGTCTTTCGATCAGACACTACGGGTTTTCTGAATATGTTCGCATGTTGCGAAGCGCGGGGTTCGAGACTGTCGAAGCCTACGGGCAGGAAGGCCAAGAGTTCACATCCTGTGGCCCGCGCCTTGTGGTTGTCGCGTACAAGTGAGGGAGCGTTCAGAGCGACGGATCCTTATCGCTTTCTGCGGGTTCAGAGGCACCCGCGGATGCTAACTGCAAGCACCAAATCTCACAGGAATCCGGGAGCTGTTTCATAACGGTGTGTGAGGAGATCGACGAACAGTAAGGGCAAATGATCGAACAGATGGGATCGGAAAAAACGGGCTCCTAGCGCGCAACGCTGCCTGATTTTGATAGCGGCCCGATCCGCAATCTCTATATCGGCCCGACGCCTGTGGTATCCTGCACTTCAATGTCTGACACATGACCGCACTCGATCACATGCTCAAAATCTCCTTGCGAACCAGGGCGCCGATGGTGGCGCCGCTGAGGCCCGACGAGCGCTGGTCGCTCGACTTCGTATCGGACCAGCTCACAGACGGGCGCCGCTTCCGCATCCTGGCCGTCGTCGACGACTGCACGGGAGAGTGCCTGACACTCATCGTTGATACGTCTTTCTCGGGCATGCGGGTTGCCCGAGAATTGGACCGGCTCATCACCGAGCGCGGCCGGCCGAGAATGATCGTCAGCGACAATGGCAGCGCGTTCACCTCGAACGCCATCCTCGCCTGGGCGGATCAGAACCGCGTCGAATGGCATTACATTGCGCCCGGCAAGCCGATGCAGAATGGCTTCATCGAGAGCTTCAACGGCCGACTGCGCGATGAACTGCTCAACGAGACGCTGTTTACTTCGCTGGCTCAGGCACGCGTCGCCATCGCCCTGTGGCGCGCCGACTACAATCCTGTTTCATAACACCCATCTGTCTATGTCGTTGAAGTGAATAGGTTTTGCTGATCTGGATGCGATCCCGTGGGGTATTTTGGGTTTTGCCGCGCGCGATGAACGATGCGCTGTGCCGCCGGTTCGCCAGGCGTTGATCGGCTGAAGACCCATGGACCATCCGGCAGAGGATGAACGCCTTCGATCTCGCCCGCCTCGGCGGCGAGCCTGAGGGTCTTCGGTGCAACGCCGAGAAGGCGCGCCGCCTTGTTCAGGTTAAGCCATGGCTCTTTGCCGTCCGCCGCAATCAGATCATCATTGGCGATGAGCACCAGTTGGCGGACGGCCGCGATGATATCGCCGGACGTGCTGTTGCGCTGTCCACGGCGCCGCTTCGGCAGGCGCAGTTCAGTATGGACGCCGCCAACCCAATGGATCAGAAGAACGATCTCTGACGCTTCGTCATCGATATCGGCGACCACCTCCCGGATGACGGTGCGAACGATGCGCTTCTTGAGCCTTGCATCCGTCGTCGGCGCCGCCCATACAGCCTTGAGATCGGCGGCGAGCGCGGTGACGTGTATTGGCGACAGAAGTGATGGCTCCGATGTCGAGGCATCATGCGCGGCAATCCTGCTCTCGATCTCGCCGACACGCGTAAGCGCCCGGTTCCATCGCAACTCCAGTTCCGCCGCGACCAGCCGGTTCTGCGGATCGATGGCGTCGTATTGCCGGAACGCCCGATCGGCGTTGTAGCGTGCCGCCTCGCGATCGCGCATCAGAGCATCGCGGACCTGATCGCGGCGACTGGCCGCTTGCGCTTCGGCCTCGACGGCCGCGGCTATCGCTCCCGGCTCGGCAACCCGCAGAAGAGCTTCCTCGATGGCGTCGTCGACGCGTAGTCCACCGAAGGCGATGCAACGCGGCTCGCCATTGTCAAGCAGACCACGCCAGCAGGAATAGCGCGGAATGTTGTGCTTGGTTCCCGTGTAGCGGACCGTCAGCTTGCGGCCGCAGCGCCGGCAGCGGACAAGGCCGGCGAGCAGAGCGTCGCCATGCTTGGGCGCCCCGTGATGCCGGCTCGTGGGCACGTTGTCGCTCACCATCTTGCGGATCGCTTCCGCCCTTTCCCAGCTGACGTAGCCTTCGTGTGCACCCGGGATCAGCGCCAGCCATTCATCACGCGCCTTACGGCGGCTGCGCGAACGAATGGCTGTTGCATCATATCCCGACGCAGCACGAGTCTTACCATAGGCGTAGGCGCCGTCGTAGATCGGGTTCTCGATCATTCGGTGGATGGTCGCATAGCTTGGTCTGCGCCAGACCACATCGCCATTGTTGCGCTTGGCAGGCAAATCCAGCCCATGTTCGAGGAACCAGAGCAGGGCCTGGCGGGCACTGCCGAGTTCCGCCACCTTGTCAAACACAAGGGTGATGGCCTCCTGCATGCGACGGTCGGGATCCTTCTCCAGCCGGTCGCCGACCTTCACGAAGCCGACCGGGGAAGCGACGACGAGTTCACCGCGCCGGGCCTTCTCATAGCGGGCCGACAAGGAGCGCTGACGCAGAAGATCGAGCTCATACTCGTTGAGACTGCCCTTCAATCCCAGCAGCAGCCGGTCATTGCCCTGGCGCGGTGCGTAGACCGTCTCCTGGTCGATCAGCACGGTATCGACGACGCGGCACATCTCGATGAGCTGCTGCCAGTCGCGGCTGTTGCGGGCGAAGCGCGATACCTCCCGCGCCGCAACCGCCCCAACCTTGCCGAGACAGACTGCGGCGATCATCCGATCGAAGCCCGCTCGCGCGACACCGCCAGCAGCAGAGCGGCCGAGATCGTCATCGACCGTCTCGACGCAAGACCAGCCGAGCGCGACCAGGCGATCGCGCATGGCATACTGCAGGGCGCTGCTCTCACGATTGTGCAGAACCTGATGGGCCGAGGACTGCTGCACATAAAGGATCGCCTTTCGCTCCAGATGGTGGGGCCGGATCTTCTCATGCATCATGGCGTGCCTCCTCCCGTGGAACGGCGCGCTCGCCGTCGACGTGGTCGAGGATCAGGCGCACCATCAGCTTTGTCAGCGTCAGGCGCGTCTCTTCCGGCAGCGCCTGCCATGGTGGCATCTGCGCGGTCTCCGCATCGTGCGGGTTGGAGCCAGCGCCCGTCGCTTCACCCGCCCAGCAGGGCACAACCCACGCCGGAAACGAACTCAAAACACGGATAGAAACTGGGGGCAACGTCAGACCTTCTCTAAGTGGCGCTCGAAGTATGGCGGCATGGACGTATGGACGCGAAGCGGCTGAAGAGCCTTGAAGAGGAAAACGGCAAGCTGAATCTGGCCGACGCCATGCTCGACGTCTCGACCTTGCGCGAGATGCTCGGAAAAAACTTCTGACGCCCGGGTCATGAAGGACTACCATGACCTGGGCGATCGAAAACAAGGGCTATCGCAGCGTCGGGCCTGCGGGCTCGTCGGCATGGAGCCGCGGGTCTACCGCTACCGTCCGTCGCGACCAGATGATGCCGGTTTGCGGATTTCACTAAATTGGGACAGCCGTTTCAGTAAATCGCGGACAATCGTTTCGCTAAGTCGCGGACAACGGAAGCGATCGAG
>NZ_JAMYOU010000045.1:0-28405 GCF_040319995.1 Mesorhizobium sp. M0815
ATCGGATGACGGGCCGCCCTCAGGCCCAGCAATCATAGGGACTAGAGGGGGAGATGTCCGGCAGGACAGAGGGGGGCGCGAAGGATCGCTACGGATGGCTGGTGCCATTACCACCCAAGCCCTTTTCCCCCGCAAAAAGGGTTCGCATTTTTTCGCGACCGGTCTAAGAGCCGATCTATGGATTCTTCCCCGAACCCGCCGGCCATCGAGCACCTGGGGCGGATCCACAAGGGCTGGCAGTGGCCGGTCCTGGTGGTGGTCTCGGTGCTGTTTGCCGGCGCGCTGGAACTCGCCGCCCTGCCCGCCGCACTGCTGATCGGGCCGATGCTGGCTGCCATCGCTGCCGGCACCAACGGCGCCACGGTGCGCGTGCCGCGGGTTCTGTTCGGCTCCGCCCAGGCGGTCGTCGGCTGCCTGGTCGCCAGTTCCATCTCGGCCGATATCTTTCCCGTCTTCTACAAGGAATGGCCGCTGTTCCTCGGCGTCGTGATGGCGACGGTCGCGGCATCCAGCCTGCTTGGCTGGCTGATCAGCCGCTGGCGCATCCTGCCCGGCACCACCGCCGTCTGGGGTTCGTCGCCGGGCGCCGCCACCGCCATGGTGCTGATGGCCGGTGCCTTCGGCGCCGACCAGCGCCTCGTCGCCTTCATGCTCTATCTGCGCGTCATCTGCGTCTCGATGACGGCGGCCCTGGTGGCCAAGCTTTGGGTCGACACCTCAGGCATCGAGGTGCCGGCCATCGTCTGGTTTCCGCCGGTCGACCCGAAAGGCTTGGCCGCGACATTCGGCGTGGCGCTGGTCGGCGGCCTCGCCGGAAAGCTTTTCAGGCTGCCGTCGCCGTTCTTCCTCGGCACCTTCATTTTCGGCACCGTGATCCATCTCGGGCTCGGCGTGACCATGCAGCTGCCGCCCTGGCTGCTCGCCTTGAGCTATACGATGATCGGCTGGAGCATCGGCCTGAATTTCACCAGGGCCATCTTGCGCCACGCGGCCCGCGCGCTGCCGCAGATCGTCGGCTCGATCATTGCCCTGATCGTCTTTTGCGGCGGCCTCGCCTTCCTGATCAGCCGCCTGCTCGGCATCGATCCGCTGACCGCCTACCTGGCGACCAGCCCCGGCGGCATGGACAGCGTCGCCATCATCGCCGCCGCCGCGCAGCACGTCGACATCTCCTTCGTCATGGCGCTGCAATCGGCACGCTTCCTGATCGTGCTTCTGGTCGGCCCAAGCGTGGCGCGGCTGGTGGCGAGAAGCCTGCGGGAGTAAAGACCAGCCGGGCAGTGCGTCAGCTGATCACCAGGCCCGATATACGCTCGCCGTCCAGCGTGAAGACCATATCGCCGTCGCCGTTGAAACCGTTGCCTTCGACGGCGATGCGAACGCGGTAGGTGCCGTCCTTCGCTGCGATGCCGAGGATGCGGAGTCTGGATTGCACGCCGATATTGTCCGACTGGTTCCAGCGCGCAATCTGCTCGCGGCCCTTGAACGACCGGCCCCAGTCGCTCAGGAAGGCGTCGGGCGTGAAACTGTCCAGGAAGGCTTCGCTATCGCCGGCATTGGTGGCTTCGACAAAGCGGCGGATCGGATCGGGTGTGGTCATGTTTCCTCCTGGGAGGTGCCGGAAATAAAAAACCCGCCTCGACGGCGGGTCCTCGGCGCCAATCAGCACCATAGCCAGATTAGTAGCATAGCTGCCGGCACAAAGCAAGAACAAAGTTGCCCCACCCTCAACTTTGAATGTTGGCGAAAACCAAGGCGACATCCAATCTCCCCCTTGCGGGGGGAGATCGGCAGCTTCTGCGACGGCGAGGCTCCCACTTGCCTCGCTTTGCCCGCTCCTGTATGAATCCGCCATGAGCCCGCGCGCCACCTCTTTTGCGTCCCGCCCGACCGGCATTGCCGGCCAGACCGTTCGCGCGCTTGCCTCCACCCTGCTGCTTCTCGGCCTTATCGGCGATCGCCGGGTTCGCTGAAGGAGCGCCCGGCGGTCGAATTGCCGCTCACGCGCACGCTCCTTGGCCAGTCACAAATTGGCACGTCACATCAAGCGAACGAAATTCTGGTAAAGGCGCCGCTCGCCACCAATCCGGCTGAAGCTGGATCCGCGAGCCGCCGGGAGAAATGACGATGAACGCACGAGAAGATATCCGTCTGAATGTAGAGGAAATCAGCAAGCCTGCGGTAAAGGGCATGCCGGACGCCGCCCGCAAATACCAGCCCTATCCGACCGTCGGCCTTGCCGATCGCACCTGGCCTTCGAGAGTGATCGACAAGGCGCCGATCTGGTGCTCGGTCGACCTGCGCGACGGCAACCAGGCGCTGATCGATCCGATGGGCCAGGAACGCAAGGCGCGCATGTTCGCCCTGCTGCTCGACATGGGCTTCAAGGAGATCGAGATCGGCTTCCCGTCGGCCTCGCAGACCGACTTCGATTTCGCCCGCTGGTGCATCGAACAAGGCAACGTGCCCGCCGACGTCTCGCTGCAGGTGCTGGTGCAGTGCCGGCCGGAACTGATCACCCGCACTTTCGAGGCGCTCAAGGGTGCCACCAACCCGATCGTCCATTTCTACAATTCGACGAGCGAGCTGCAGCGCCGCGTCGTCTTCGAGAAAGACGTCGCCGGCATCAAGCGGATCGCCACCGACGCGGCCAAGATGATCACCGACATGGCGGCGAAGGCCGGCGGCGGCTATCGTTTTGAATATTCGCCGGAAAGCTTTACCGGCACCGAGCTCGAAGTGGCGCTGGAGATCTGCAACGCCGTCACCGAAATCGTCCAGCCGACGGCGGAAAACAAGCTGATCATCAACCTGCCCTCCACGGTCGAGATGTCGACGCCGAACGTCTATGCCGACCGCATCGAATGGATGTGCCGCAATCTCGACAACCGCGAGAACCTGTTGATCTCGCTGCATCCGCACAACGACCGCGGCACCGGCATCGCCACCACCGAACTCGGCCTGATGGCGGGCGCCGACCGCGTCGAAGGCACGCTGTTCGGCAATGGCGAGCGCACCGGCAATGTCGACATCGTCACGCTGGCGCTCAACATGTACACGCAAGGCGTCGATCCCGGGCTCGACTGCTCCGACATCAACCGCATGAAGGACGTCTACGAATACTCCAACCAGCTGAAGATCCCCGAGCGCCATCCCTATGTTGGCGAGCTCGTCTACACCGCCTTTTCCGGCTCGCACCAGGACGCCATCAACAAGGGCATGAAGGCGCTGCGCAAGGCCAACACGCCGCACTGGGAGGTGCCCTACCTGCCGATCGACCCGGCCGATGTCGGCCGCAGCTACGAAGCCATCATCCGCATCAACTCGCAGTCCGGCAAGGGCGGTATCGCCTATGTGCTGCATGCGGATTACGGCCTCAACCTGCCGCGCAACCTGCAGATCGAGTTCAGCCAGGCTATCCAGGCGATCACCGACGCCGAAGGCAAGGAGGTGCCGGCCAAGCGCATCTACGAGCGTTTTCTCGACACCTATGTCGACCAGCCCGGCGCGCGGCTGAAGTTCCTCGACCACCACACCTACCCCGACACCGAGGTCAAGGGCCGGCGCGTGGTCGAAGCGGTGATCCTCGACAGGGGCAAGGAGGTGACCATATCCGGCACCGGTACTGGCCCGATCGACGGCTTCGTCGATGCGCTGTCGCGCCATGTCGGGGTGCCGATGTCGGTGCTCGATTATTCCGAGCATTCCATGCAGCGCGGCTCGAATGCCTCGGCCATTTCCTATGTCGAGATGGAACATCCGGGCGGCAAGCTGTTCGGCGCCGGCATCAACACCAATATCGTCGCCGCCTCGCTCGAAGCCGTGGTTTCGGCCGCCAACCGCATCGTCGGCCGAAAGGGCGGCTAGCCGAAACTGCCAGGCCCGCGCCATCAGCCCACCGGATATTTATCCGGTGGGTACGCTATCGCACCATAAGCACATGCTTGTAAGGCGGCGCCAGCGCTATATGATCGTACCTCAACCTGTGCCGAATTCGAAGGGATCGACACTTGCAGCATACCACGCCTGCCGCCCCCGCAGTGCGCGAAACGTTGGAGCGATTGCTTGCCAGCGAAACGTTCGGACGATCCGAGCGCGCGCGCAAGCTGCTCCGCTACCTGGTCGAGCGCGAGCAGGCAGGCGAAGCCGATAGGCTCAAGGGCTTCTCTATAGCGATGGACGTCTTCGGCAAGGACGGCGATTTCGATCCGTCGACCGATGCGGTGGTGCGGGTGCAGGCCGGCAGGCTGCGCGAGCTGCTGCAGCAGTACTTCGCCAACGAGGGCGTTGCCGAACCGGTCCGCATCGCCATTCCGCGCGGCGGCTATGTTCCATCCTACGAACTCAATGCCATTCGCTTGCCGGCGGAGGCCGAGGCAGAGAGCAAGCCGCAGCCGGCGACAGAGGAGGCGGCGACGAGCGCCCCGCCCGGATCCTCGGAGGATGCCCGCAACCGGGCACATCCGGCTGCATTGCTGAGCGTTCCAGCGCTCAGCCCCGCTGCACCGTCGCTGCAGCGCCATTTGCAGTTCTTCTGGCTGGCGATCGCGCTGGTCATCCTCATGCTGGGTGTGCTGATCCTTCGCCAGGGCAGCGTGGTGTTGCTGACCGGCGGCGACACGGCGGTCGAGACCGCGGTGGCGACCGGCAGCATAGCGGCGCCTCCGGTTGAAACCCTCCCCCAGGTTTACATTGCCATCAAGGCCGACAGCGACGTGGCTCGCGGTGTCGCTGCATCACTGCGCGCCGGCCTTAGCGGCTTCGATACCATCAACTTCATCGGTCGTGATGCCGACAGCCCGCCCGATCCACTTACCGACGCCGCCAGCTTCGTGTTCGATGTCCTGCCCGGGCCGCGCAGCGGCGACATTATGCTCGAGCTGCAGAGCGTGGCGACCGGCCGCGTGCTGCTGTCACGCAACCTGACCGCCGGCGACAGCGCAAACACCGCTATCGAGGACCAAATCTCCGGCATTTTGAGCTCGGCTCTTCCCGCCTCGGGCACGATCTACAATTACATCGAGCAGAGCGGCATCCAGACCGGGCTGACGGCGTGTCTGGTGCTCAACGGCAAATATTATCTCGACCAGAACGCGCAGACGCACGAAGCCGCCTACCGCTGCCTCGAAGATCTTGCCAACCGGGAGGCGAAGTCGTCGCTCGTCTATTCGGAACTCGCGTCCTTGCATCTGGAGGCGGTCACCGACCATTATCCCTACCCCGCCGACGCGACGATGGAAAAGGCGATGATGTTTGCCCATCGCGCCATCCAGATGGGCCCCACCAGCCCCTATGCGCACCGCGCCCTTGGTTATCTCAATTCGCGCATCGGCAATTCCGAGGAATCGATCCGCTGGATGCGCAAGGCCTACGAACTCAATCCTTACGATCTCGCAATGGCCGCCGCCTATGGCTACGGGCTCGTTTTCGCCGGCAGGTACAGCGAGGGCACCCCGATCCTTGCTCACGCGGTGGATATCGCCAGCGCCCATCCGACATGGTGGGATTACGGGCTGTTCGCAGGAGAGTTCATGATGGGCGACATGAACAAGGCGACGCTTGCCAGCGACGGCTTGCGAACGACGGAAATGAAATCGCATTATCTGGCGGCGCGGCTGATCGGTGCCAACGCTGCCGGCCGCGAAAAGCTGGCAAGCAGGCTGCTGCAGGAACTGACGACCAAATTCCCGAAATTCGCAGCCGATCCGCGTGCAACGTTCGTCGAGCGAAGATATCCCGCCGATCTGACCAACCGGCTGGTAGAGGCCCTGCGCGCCGCCGGGCTTGGCGGTGCCAGCTGACGTCTTCCGGCGCGCGAACGACGTCAGCTGATCGCGAAAATTTTACTGGCCATCCGCACGGCCAAAGCGCAATTCAGACACGATTGAACCGGCCCAAACCCATCGCGGCATAAAGACCAATCGCGGCACAAAGACTGATCCCCCCGGCATCCGGACTGATCCCGGCACAAACCCATTAAGTTTGCATGACCCGATCCCTTTACGCTGCCGAACGGGGCACCGGCCCGACGACGATTGTCTTCCTGCATGGCTTCGGTGGCTGCCACGACGACTGGCGCGATGTGGTCGCGTCCCTGGCGCCCGGCGCGCGGACCTTGGCCTATGATCTGCCGGCTCACGGGCTGTCGCTCGATTTTCCGGACGGCGGTCCGGCCAGGATCGCAGCCAGTGCCGTCCTTGCGGACCTTTCCGCACGCGGGATAAAGCGGGCCCATCTCGTCGGCCATTCGATGGGCGGCGCCGTGGCCGCCCTGATGGCATTGAGCGAGCCCGAAAGAATGGCCTCGCTGACGCTGTTGGCACCGGGCGGTCTTGGTCCTGAGATCAATGGCCCGCTGCTGCGCCGCTACGCCGCCGCTGCCGGCACCGACGAAATCCGCGCCTGCCTTGCCGCCATGTCGGGACCGCAAAGCCACCCCCCGCAGCACCGGGTCGATCTCCTCAACGAGATGCGCCAGCGTCCCGGCCAGTTGGGGACACTTGTCGAGCTCGCAGCTGCAATGACCAGGGATGATCGGCAAGGTGTCATCCCGAGCGAGCGGCTTGAAACGCTGAACATGCCGGTGATGGTGGTTTGGGGGACGGACGACGCGGTGCTGCCTGTCAGCCAAGCGGACGGCCTGCCGAAGCGTTTTCATCTGCACCACGTGCTGGAAGTCGGCCATATGCTGGTCGAGGAAGCGCCCGGCCTGATCGCCGAGGCCATCCGTCGCAATATGCGACGCCGCAGCAGGCGGCTTCGTCCGGGATTCGCCGCTGCGGCGAGCTGATCGGTCTTCGCACAGGCACGGCGGCGGCGCTGGTGCTGCTCCAGCGAACCCTTGCCCACCCATCGATCTCGCAAGTGCATTTTGCCGGCGGCTGTGTTAATTCGGTGTTAACCAAACCCGCGAGGCAACGCCGATGAAGGATGCAGGCGAGAACATCACCCAGATCGATCAGTCGCGAAAACTGTCCGATGCCATTCGCGACGTCAAGAACGCCTTCGCCGACCGCGACGACGTCGTCATCGACATGCGCGAAGCGCATCGCATGCGGCTCGATTTGCTTGCCGCCGAACTCGCCCCGGTGTTCGGCGACGTACCCACCGACATGGACAGTTTCGACTTCGCCGTCTCGTCCGGCCTGCAGCCAAGGCTGTGGATCGACGCCGTCAGCCATGTCGCCATGGGACGCGACCGCCGCACCTACCGCTTTCTCAAGGACACGCGCATCGGCCGCGTCGTGCTCGCCGAGTCGACCGAGATGAAGGTCGTTGCCGATCAGGTGACGCGCTATGTCGCCGAGCGCGTCGTCGAACGCCAAAGGATGATGGAAGGCGGCATCGAGCAGGCCGTCGCCGGCCTGAAACGCGCCCTAGTGGTGGAAGCCGAGCCGCCGCTGCATGTCCCTGCGCGCAGCAACGGCTGGTCGGCCTTCTTCTCGGGCCTGGGCCTGATCGCCGCCGGCGCCCTGGTCGGCCTGGCGATTTCGCTCGTGCTGTTCTGGGACCGTATTGTCGCAATGAAAATCAGCTTCTAGAGCCGTTCAGCGTTTCACGGAAACGCTGAACCGCTCTATCTCTTTGTTTTGACGCAATTCCGGACGGAAAACCGTTTCACACTTTTCCTGGAATTGCTCCAGCCATCGACGCCTCGGCTTCGACGCCAAGCTCCATTGTCTGCAGGTCGCTGGGCGGCAATGCCGGCCCGGTCAGGCCGCGGCGCGTCAGCCTGATCCGCCAATTGTCCTTTTCACCGTCGATGTCGAGCAGATTATATTGCGCCGGTGCATGCGAACTGCCGGGGGCCTGCCCGGCGGCGGCGACCCCGACCACCGGGATTTTGGCCTTGCGGGCGCCGATGAAGAAGAGCGACGGCACATGCGAATGGCCGTGCAGCACAAGCTCGGCGCCGTGCCGGTGAAGAACCTTGTGGAAGCGCGAGATGCCAAACAGCCGCTTGTTCTGCGAAACGGCGCCGCGCACCGGCGGGTGGTGGATCATGATCACCCGGAACAGGCCGCGCTTGCCTGTGGCGTCGAGCATGTCGCGCAGCCTTTCCGCCTGGCCTTCCAGAAAGAAGCCGTTGGCCATGAACGGAGCCGTGGCGCGCGCCGTGGAGACGCCGATCAGCGCAGCATCGCCGCGCACGCGCAGATAGGGAAAGGTGTTGCGGTCGACCGGCGTATTGACGCCGTCGCCGGTCATCCATGCCGCCCAGGACCGGCAGGTCTTGTCGAAGGCGCCCGGCACATAGGCATCATGATTTCCTGGCACGACCGACACGTCATTCGGCGAGCCCAGCGTCTCCAGCCAGTGCTTGGCCATCTCGATCTCTCCGTCGAGCGCCAGATTGACCAGGTCACCGGTGATGGCGAGATGGTCCGGCCCGCTGGCCTTCATGTCGGCGACGATCGTGTCGATGACGGCGTCGTGCATGTGGCGGCGGCGGTTACGCTGCCAATTGACGTAACCGACCACGCGCTTGGAGGCGAGATCGCGATAGGTTACATCGGGAAGCGGCCCCAGATGGACATCGGAAATATGCGCGAGCCTGAACATCTTTTCTTCATAGGCGAGGCGCGCGCGGCTTTCCACTCACGGTTTCGCGGACGATGACGCCGGATCCGGAGCAAGCCCTGCGCCAGACCGGCTGGCCGGGCTTCAGGGCAAGGCTGTTTCACCTGTACTTCGTACTGCGGCGGCCGATGACGCTCGGCGTGCGCGGCTTGATCCACGACCGCCCCTCCAATTCCATCTTCCTCATCCGCCACACCTATGTCCCTGGCTGGCACCTGCCCGGCGGTGGCGTCGAGTTGGGCGAGACGATGATCGAAGCGCTGACGCGCGAAGTCTTCGAGGAAGGCAACATCGCGCTGACCGGACCGCCGGTGCTGAAGTCCCTGCATTTCAACCGCCGCGCCAGCCGCCGCGATCATGTCGGTCTCTATCTGGTCGAGGAGTTCGACCAGCCAGCACCTAAGCTGCCCGACCGCGAGATCGCCGAAGCCGGCTTCTTTCCGCTCGACCGCTTGCCGGAAGGCACGACACCGGCGACGCTGCGGCGGATTGCCGAAGTTTTTGAGGGGAATTCGGCATCGCCTTACTGGTAGATCATCTCTCCAACAGCTTTGGCTGCTTCGGTTTAGGCCGGCAACATACATTGTTCTCCGAGAGAAATATATATATATTAGGCGATAAGAGAAAAATGAAACATAGCCAAAACGACAGGTTTAGAATCGTACTATATATCTCACTTTACACGGTAATTACTGTGACAACAATTCTTGCTACAGCCTTAATTTAGACAATGGTCCTTGGGATAGATCCATCCAGGTTGGAAAAAAGTGGAAGAGGCATCCAGTTCGCAATACAACTTTTTGCGGCATTCGTGACATATTTTGTTTTTATAAAGCGACATGCTCGGCTTTTTACTCGCACTGAATTCTGGAAAATGGTCGGCTTCTCAAGCCTGATAGAAATGGGTTTTGGAATGGCCGTGCTTCTGCTGTCGGGATCGTTTCGCGCAATCCCGCTCCAGATGTCGGTCCAGATCGTCATGATCGGCGGCATCGTGGCGTTCCTGGCAACGTCGCTCGGCTACTCCAATCGATTTGGAAATACCACATTGAAAGCTGATCTCGTCAGAAGGGCAAAGATGGACTCAGAAACCTTCCGCTAGGGCGCCGGTCTCACGCCGCCTTCCTGAACCTGTCGCGGTCGTGCAGCGCGCCATAGTCGAGCTCAGGCCCGACCGGCACGATGCGTGTCGGGTTGATGGTCTCGTGGCTGCCGTAATAGTGCGACTTGATGTGGTGCAAATTCACCGTGCCGGCGACGCCTGGCACCTGGTGGAGGTCGCGCAGATAATTCGACAGGTTCGGATAGTCGGCGATGCGGCGCAGATTGCACTTGAAATGGCCGACATAGACCGGGTCGAAGCGGACCAGTGTCGTGAACAGCCGCCAATCCGCCTCGGTGATGCGGCCGCCGACGAGATAGCGCTGCCTTGACAGACGGTCCTCCAGCATGTCGAGCGTCGAGAACAATTCGCCGAACGCCTCCTCGTAGGCTGCCTGCGTGGTGGCGAAGCCGGCACGGTAAACGCCGTTGTTGATCGCGGGATAGACCAGCGCATTGACCGCATCGATCTCGCCGCGCAACGGTTGCGGATAGAAATCGAGCTTGGCATCGCCCCATTCGTCGAAGGCCGAATTGAGCATGCGGATAATCTCGGAGGATTCGTTGGAAACGATGGTCTGCTCGCGTTTGTCCCACAGCACGGGAACGGTGACCCGGCCCGAATAGCCGGGATCGGCCCTGGTGTAGATCTGGTGCAGGAAATCGAGGCCGTAGAGCGTGTCGCCGGTGGCGCCGTCCTCGGCCAGGAACGTCCAGCCGTCGGTTCCCATGAAATGATGGACGACCGCGACGGAAATCACGTCCTCGAGTTTTTTGAGCACGCGAAAGATCAACGTCCGATGCGCCCACGGGCAGGCGAGCGAGACATAGAGGTGGTAGCGGCCGGGCTCGGCCTTGAAGCCACGTTTTCGCCCTTCGGCCGGGAAGCCGTGGCGGGTCACCCAGTCGCGCCACTGCGACTGCGCCCGCACGAATTTGCCGCCGCTCTCCCCGGTATCGTACCAGCGGTCCTGCCATTGGCCTTCGACTAGCAATCCCATGAAATGTCCTTTCGCGTTCCTGCCTGATGTAGGGCATGAAATGGACCTGCCGAAATCGCCAGCGCTGAACAGATCGTCAACAGCTGCGTCGTCGAGCGCAACCGGCCGATTGCGGCGGCTGAAAATTGGTGCTAGCGGACAATCCGCATGTTCGACTTTGCCCTGATCCGGTTCGACCGACGACGAAAGAGCGCCCGCGCTTGATGAAGCGCTGACTGGCGAACGCTGCCGCTTGCAGCAAACCTTTCCTCGCATACCGGAACGCAAAGACCATGAGCCTTGCCGACGTGAAATACCTGCCGGAAACTCCGGCGCATGATCCTGAAATCGAAGCCATCAATGACGAAGCCTTCGGGCCGGGCCGTTTCGTGCTTGCTGCCTACAGGATCCGCCAAGGTGGCCCGCATGAACGGGCTTTGTCCTTCGTGGCCGTCGACGGCGCAACCGTCGTCGCCTCGGTACGGATGACACGCATCGCCGCGGGCGCCGGCCGCGCGCTGATGCTAGGGCCGCTCGCCGTGCAGCCGGCCTTCAAGAACCTCGGCATCGGCCGCCGGCTGGTGGCAATCGCGCTCGAAGCCGCTGCCAAAGCCGGCGCGCCGGCCGTGATGCTGGTCGGCGACGAACCCTATTACGGTCCGCTCGGTTTCAAGAGGCTGCCGCGTGGGCAGATCTCGATGCCGCGTCCGGTCGACCTCGACCGGCTTTTGGCGCACGAGATCGTGCCGGGCGCAGTGGCAAGGCTGGTGGGCGAGGTTTGCCACGCCGACCAGGCGAGGATTGGCGAGCACATCGCGGCGATGACGTGACCATGCCGGCGCTGTCGCACGGTGGCTTGGCAGAATAGTCTGGGCTCGGAGGAGGACGTCGAGATGAACCCGAACGGCCAGATTGCGATCGTCACCGGTGGCGGCTCCGGCCTTGGCGAGGCGACGGCGCGCGCTCTTGCCGCCGGCGGCGCCAGGGTTGCCGTCCTCGATCTCGGCATCGAGCGGGCGGCCAAGGTGGCGGCCGACATCGGCGGCATTGCCGTCCGATGCGATGTGAGCGACGCGGAAAGCGGTGCCGCTGCTGTCGCGGAAGTGGCTGAGACGCTCGGCGAGCCGCGCATCCTGGTCAATTGCGCCGGCATCGTTATCGGCATGAAGACGATCGGCAAGGACGGACCACATCCGCTCGACCAATACCGCAAGGTGATCGAGGTCAATCTGATCGGCACCTTCAACATGATTCGCCTGGTTGCCGACCGGACCGCGAAGCTCGAGCCGCTGCAGGGCGGCGAGCGCGGCGTCATCGTCAACACCGCATCGGTCGCGGCCTATGACGGCCAGATCGGTCAGGCGGCCTATTCGGCGTCCAAAAGCGGCGTCGTCGGCATGACGCTGCCGGTGGCGCGCGATCTCGCCCGCTCCGGCATTCGCGTCTGCACCATCGCGCCCGGCATCTTCAGGACGCCGATGATGGCCGGCATGCCGCAGGAGGTGCAGGATTCGCTCGGTGCGGCAGTGCCCTTCCCTTCCCGTTTGGGCGAGCCTTCGGAATATGCCGCACTTGCCTTGCACATCATCGAGAACCAGATGCTCAACGGCGAGACCATTCGCCTCGATGGCGCCATCCGCATGGCGCCGAAGTAAACGCGACGGTGGTGCTTTGGACGAACCCAGGAAAGACGTGATCCGCGCGACCGACGCCGAGGCGATCAGGCTGGCAAAGACGCTGATCCGCAGCGCCCGTTTCGGCGCGCTGGCAGTGCTCGAGCCAGGAACCGGTTCGCCGCTGGCCAGCAGGGTCGGTGTCGCCACCGACATCGACGGCACGCCATTGATCCTGGTGTCGATGCTGTCCGCCCATACCGGCGCTATCCTTGCCGACCCGCGCTGCTCGCTGCTCGTCGGCGAACCCGGCAAGGGCGATCCGCTGGCGCATCCGCGATTGACGCTCGTCTGCCGCGCCGTACGGCTCGAACGCGGATCGAACGAACACGCCCGCGCCGAGCGGCGCTACCTCAACCGCAATCCCAAGGCGAAGCTCTATGCCGGGCTCGGCGACTTCTCGATCTTCCGGCTCGAACCGGAGCGCGCCAGCCTGAACGGCGGCTTCGGCAAGGCCTATCTGCTCGAACGCGCCGATCTGGTCGCGACGGGAGCAATCGTTGAAGAGCTTGCCGCCGGCGAGCAATCGGCACTCGACCACATGAACGCCGACCATCTCGATGCGATTGCCCTCTACGCAAGTCATTTCGGCGGGGCCGAGCGCGACGGCTGGATCGTCACCGGCTTCGACGCCGACGGGATGGATCTCGTATCCGGCGACAATGTCTGCCGGGTCTTTTTTCCCAATCCGCTGCAGGCGGCACGCGACCTCAGGCCTGTCCTGGTCGACATGGCAAAGGCTGCCCGATCGGCAAATTGATCACAGCCGCACAGTTAATCGGCTTGCATGGAAAGCAAGCCTTGAGATTTGAGCGAAATGTTCTACCTTTGCGAGTGACGCTGAATCGCTGGCGTGCATCTATAGGGAAAGTCTATGGAATCCGACGCTATTGCCCCCATAGCGGCGGATGAGCAGGAAGGCATGGGGGATCTATGGTCTCGAACAAGCTAGTCGCCAACGCCGGAGCCGCGGCCGCGTTTCTGACGCTGATGGGCAACGAAAAACGTTTGTTGATCATGAGCTATCTGGCCGAGGGCGAAATGTCGGTCGGCGCCATAGCCGAGAAAGTGTCGCTCAGCCAATCCGCTTTGTCGCAGCATCTGGCCAAGCTCAGGGCTTCCGACCTTGTCGAGACCCGTCGCGACCGGCAAATGATCTATTATTCCTGCAAATCCGGCGCGGTACGCGAACTGCTGCACATGCTGGACGGCATTTTCGGCGAAGGTGAACTGTCGCAGATGGCTCACCGGCTGCGTCGCGCCGGGACCTGATTGGCCGGGGCGGAGAACGCCCCGCCAAATCCGTTTGGTCGCCAAGTCCGTTTGGCCGGCAAGTCCGTTTGGCCGGCAAGTCCGTTTGGCCGGCAAGTCCGCTTTGCTGCCAAGTCCGCCTGCTACTGAGCGCGCTCTTCGGCGGCCTGCGCAATCTCGTCCTTGAACTCGACCTTCGTGCCAGGCTGCACCATGGAGGCGAGGTCTTCGGCATCCCAATTGGTCAACCGGATGCAGCCATGGGAAAAGGTCGTGCCGATCTTGCCCGGTTCCGGCGTGCCGTGGATGCCGTAGCTTTCGATGGAAAGATCGATCCAGACCGATCCCACCGGATTATTCGGCCCGGCAGCGATAGTGAAGGGCCGCTTGGTCTTGACCCCCTTGAAAGCGAAGTCCGGATCATAGTGATAGGTAGGGTTGTGCACCACGCGCTTGACCTCTGCCGTGCCGCTTGGCGCCGGTTTCTCGTCGCTCCCAATCGAGGCGGGGTAGACCGCCAGCCATTTGCCGGCACGGTCGAGCACACGCACCAGGCGAGCGCCCTTGTCGATCTCGACGGCGGCAACCCCGGCGGCAGGGTCGCCCCTGCCGACATCAGGCACCACCAACGTCCTGCCTGGTTTCCTGAGACTGGTGCCAGGATTAAGCATTCTCAACAATTGTTCGCTGATATGGAAGCGCTCGGCCAACTTCTCCACCGCATTGCGGTAACCGAGCCGCCGCAAGCGGGCCATCCTCTCCAAGCGGGCCGGAATACGCTTGGTGAAAGGTCCGCGCACGTCCTTGCGCATCACCTCATAGGTCACCAGCACCGGCCTGGCGGAGGTTGCGATGAGTTTGCTCCAGGTCTGTGGATCGAGCTTGCCGTCGGGCGGAAGTCCGTTTGCCGCCTGAAACGCGGCGACGGCCTTGGCGAAGTTCTGGGAAAGACGACCGTCGATCAGGCCCGGCGAGAAGCGGGCGCGATCCAGAAGGATCTGCGCCTTCAGCAGCATCGGATCGACACCCTTCGGTTCGCCGATAGCGAATTGGGCCTGATTGACGGTGGCTGGATCGAGCTTGGCTGCGCGAGCCACGCCGCATGCGAGGGCAAGCGTGGCGGCGAAGACGAGGAGGAGCCTGATCATCGATGTCCTCCCAGGACTGCAGCAGGAGCCCGCTTCTATGACGCGGCATGGCCCTGTGTGGTTCCTTCGCCCGATCGAAATTCTGAATTGAAGCGGCTTGGCCGAAGGGCTGTGCCGCTGGAATCAAGTATTTCTCGTCGTCGGGGGGCTCGGCCCGGCGTCCAGTGATTGAGCTTGACCGTTCGAACGGCGTGCATCCATTTGGACGCTGAGATACGGTCCGAGCTTCGGATCCGGCATCATGCCTTCCGAAACCGAATCCCGATTCGCGGCCGATGCCATGGTCGGCCGAGGAAGCCATGAATCCGATCCGCATAGACGACCCGCAGGATCCCCGCGTCGCTGCCTATCTCGACATCCGGGAGCGAGATCTTGCCGGCCGGCAAGGCCGTTTCGTCGCCGAAGGCAAGGTGGTGCTCGACACGCTGCTTGCCGCCCGGCGCTTCGAGCCAGAATCGGTGCTGGTACTCGAAAACCGGCTGGCCGGCCTCGATGACGTCCTGCGCAAGGCGCCTGCCGGGCTCCCGATCTATGTCGCATCCGGCGAAATCATGGACAGGATCGCCGGATTCCACATGCATCGCGGCATATTGGCAATCGGCCGCAAGGGCGCGGCCATCTCCGCTGAAGCTTTGCTCGGCGCACTGCCCGCCCGCGCGCTGATCGTTGTGCTGGTCGGCATCGCCAATCATGACAATATGGGCTCGATCTTCCGCAATGCCGCCGCCTTTGGCGCGGATGCCGTGCTTCTCGATCCGACCTGCTGCGATCCGCTGTACCGCAAGGCAATCCGCGTCTCGGTGGGCGCCGCCTTGAAAGTCCCCTTCGCCTCCTTTGCCGACGCCGCCGGCTGCATCGCCATACTCGACCAGCAAGGCTTCAGCCAATTCGCGTTGTCGCCGCGCGGGCAAATCGACATTCGCGATGCCAAGAGAAACGAGCGGCTGGCTCTCTATCTCGGCACCGAGGGCGAAGGCCTGCCGGAAAGCCTGCTTGCTCGCCTGCAGACGCTGCGGATCGGTATGGCGCAGGATTTCGACAGCCTGAATGTCGCAGCGGCGTCAGCCATCGCACTTCATCATTTTTCCGGGGCCTGATGCATGTCGCGCAAAAGTGTGCAGCGGTTTTGCGGTAACGACATGCATCAAAACAAGAACATAAAGCGCGTCGCATGAGGCCGGTCGAACACGACGCGCTTTAGAGCCGGGCGTCCCGCTCTTACGCTTGCGGCGTCTCAGTTGGTCGATGCGGCCTTCTGCAGCGCCCGCACGCGATCGGCAAGACTGCGTCCGCCGCTCTCCGGCCGCGTATCCTCAGGCGCTGCAAGCGCCCGGGCGATCGGCGAATCCGGCCCGTCGAGCTTGGCTGTCAAGGCCACGACTTGCGCTGCCAGATCGTTCATCTCTTCGCGCAATGCCGCGCTGGCGCGGCCGGTATCGTCTCCGGCCTGCGATTTCGACGTTTCGACGGCAGCAAGATCTGTCTTCAGCCTCCTGTTCTCGCGTGCCAGCGATGTCAGCCTGGCCTCCAGCCGCTCGCGGTCGGCATCGAGCTTGGCGGTTGCGTTTTCGATGTCGCCGTTGGCGGCCGCATTGACCTGGCTGCCTGGCACGCCGGCAAGACCCGCCGCAGGCGGGCTTTCAGCGCCTTTCGCCCTTTCGCGAAGGCGCACCAGTTCCTTCTCGCGGCGCTCCAGCCTGTCCTCGCGATCGGCCAGCGTGGCGAGCAGGCGTTCGACCTTCTTTTCCAGTTCACCGGTTCTTTTCTTCTCGGCCTTCAGCGCGTCCCGCAAAACCTTGCTCTCGGCTGTCAATTCCTGGCTGCGCCTGTCCGCCTCCTTGCGCTGGCCGCGCAGCAGCGAAATGTCGCTTGCCAGCTTCTGCAGCTCGGATTCGCGCGCCACCAGCTCGATCTGCCGGCTGCTGGACGAAAAACTGGCGTCGTCATACATGTGCTCCAGTTTTCGCAGTTCGAGCCCGCGCTTTTCGAGCGCGCGCTCGGTCTCCGCAAGCCTCTCCGACAGCTGCTGCAGCTGCTCATCGCGCTTGCGAAGCTCCTCGCTCCTGGTTGTGAGGTCGGCGACGACCCGGTTCTTGTCCTGCCGCTCGGCCGCCAATTCCTTCAGGGCTTCGCGGTCGCGGCCGATCTCGACCAGCTGTTCGGCGGCTTTCTCGCGCAATGACTTGATGGTCATTTCGAGCCGGCGCGCCGAAACGGCGAACTCGGCGCGGACGCGATCCTTGTCCGCCTGGATCTCGGCCAGCGTCAGCGGCATCGAACCCTCGACGCGCCTGCGCGTCAGCGCCACCGCCCGCCGCCAGACGGCCGGGGCAATCATCAGCGCCAGAAAGCCCGCGCAGAGAAAGCCGAGGACAAAGAACAGGATCGACTGGACCAAGATGACTATCCGTTATGCATGGCCGGCCGTTATGGGCGGCAGGCAATGGTCAAAGTTCGACTTTGCCATCTTCGCATGACGGAAATCCGGCGCCGCGGCAAGGGTCTGCCGCGGCAAAGCTCAGACCGTGGGATCACAGGGCCAACCGCAGTGGCGCCATCGTGCAGGTCAGAACGGATTCCAGGTCGCGCGTTGGGTGAGCTTGAGGTAGCCGAGATTGACGCCAAGACGGGCGCCGACGCCGGTACGGATCGGCACGAGCAGCACATTGTTGTTCTTCAGCACGTTGAAACCGACGCCGGCGATGACATAGGCAGAGCCGGCGACGCCGCCAAAGCGGTTATAGAGGCTGCTCACATCGTCGAGATTGTAGACCAGCATCATCACGCGCGAGCCCTCGCCGCCGAAATCCCAGCCGAGCGACGGGCCTTGCCAGAACACTTTGTGATCGCCGGCATTCTTGGTGTAGAGCGTGCCTTCGCCATAGGTCAGGCCACCGATCAGAGCCCCGGACCCCTCTTCGCCGAGCAGATAGCCGTTCGGCAGGCCATAGGTGGCGAAAATCTTCTCGACGACCGTGGCCAGCCCACCCGATGTCGCGCCGAAGAATTTATGACCGGAATCAACGATCTCCTGGGCGGTGTACTCTTGCGCCCGCGCGGCCGATGTCGAAAAGGCGACAAGGCCGATGAGCGCGATCGTCATTGAGATGACACGGAAAAAAGTCCGGTCGTAGAATCGGGAAACCATGCTTCCAATCTCCGTCAGGGAGCACTTTCGCCGACGCCTCGCACCCGTACGGCTCTTTGGCGGCCGTTAAGGATGACTGTTAGGGGCAAACTATGCCGTAATCCTTTTTCAACCATTAAACTCTCACATGAACATGGCGGTTCGAAGGCTGTTTTCGCATGCCCGCGCAGCACCCAGGCTGCGTGAACACACCATTTTCGGCAATGATAATTTTGGATTTGTTGCTGCACGCACAAGCGCTGTGTATTCACAATGCTTGGGAGAGAGGGTGATTCGTGTGGACAGGCGTGATCATGATCGCCCGGTCATTTGTTGTGAAATTTGCAGGGATTTTTGCCGATGGCCGAGCTTTTCACCCTTTCCGCACCCGACCTGGCAGCGCTGCTGTGCAGCCGGGTCTGCCACGACATCATTTCGCCGGTCGGCGCCATAAACAACGGGCTTGAGCTGCTCGACGAAGGCGGCGCCGACGAAGACGCCATGAAGCTGATCCGCCAAAGCGCCAAAAACGCCTCCGCCCGCCTGCAATTCGCCCGCATCGCCTTCGGCGCCGCCGGTTCGGCCGGCATGCTGATCGACACCGGGGACGCCGAGGCCGTGGCCATCGCCTTCCTGAAGAACGAGAAGCCGGAACTGGTCTGGAACGGAACCCGCGCCCTGTTGCCCAAGAACAAGGTCAAGCTGCTGCTCAATCTCATTCTCGTCGCCAACGCCGCCATTCCGCGCGGCGGCAGGCTGGTGGTCACGCTGGAGAACCTCGAGACCGAGCCGCGCTTTGCGCTCGCGGCGAGCGGCCCGATGCTGCGCGTGCCGCCCAAATTCCTGGAATTGCATTCCGGCCACAGACCGGAAGAGCCGATCGACGCGCATTCGGTGCAACCCTATTACACGCTGCTTTTGGCCCGCGAAGCCAACATGACGATATCGATCCATGCGACCGCCGACGAGATCGTCCTTTCCGTAGCCTGAAGTTCTCCAAAAGAGCGCGAAGTATTTCTCCAGGTCATATTTGCGGCACTGTCTTAACATCTGCGAGACGGGCTTGCGGATTGATTGGATGAAGCATTGCGAAAGAAGACTTCGCTTACAACACCTTCAGGAAAATTTTACCTAACGGCTTTTCGGCTTCTTTACCAGATCGGCCTATGTTCCCCGGCAGATGCCACGACGCTGCCGGTTCGCCGCATGGCAAAGAGGGTCCGGGAATGAAACGCTGCATGTTCGTCGACAATTCGAGCGTCATCAGGAAGGTTGCAAAGCGTATCCTGGGCGGCTCCGGCATGATGGTGATCGAAGCCGCCAGCGGCCATGAGGCGATCGAGATGTGCAGTGCCGACATGCCGGACATCATCGTCGTCGACGGCGCCTTGCCGGACATGCAGGCGCAGGACCTCATCCGCCGCGTGCGCTCCATGGAAAGCCCGGTATTGCCGCAAGTTCTGATTTCGCTGGTCGAGGTCGACGTCGGGGCGATCATGCGGGCAAAACGCGCCGGCGCCCAGGGTTACCTGCTGAAGCCGTTCAACCGGCCGCAATTGCTCGAGTGCTTCCGCGCCTTGAAGATTGCCGCCTGACCAGGGGTCGTTCCATTCCGATGAAATCGGGATGAAGCTCTATCTTATTGTTTTACTGCGTTCTTTTCCGAAAACCGGCATCCACTTTCGGGATCAGGCGCTGACGCGGATATCTTCCGGCTCACGCAGCACATAGCCGCGGCCCCAGACGGTCTCGATGTAATTCTGCCCGCCCGATGCGGCGTCGAGCTTCTTGCGCAGCTTGCAGATGAAGACGTCGATGATCTTCAGTTCCGGTTCGTCCATGCCGCCATAGAGATGGTTGAGGAACATCTCCTTGGTCAGCGTGGTGCCCTTGCGCAGCGAGAGCAGCTCCAGCATCTGATATTCCTTGCCGGTCAGATGCACGCGCTGGCCACCGACTTCAACGGTCTTGGCATCGAGATTGACCACCAGGTCGCCGGTGGTGATGACCGACTGGGCATGGCCCTTGGAACGCCGCACGATGGCATGGATGCGAGCGACCAGTTCGTCCTTGTGGAAGGGCTTGGTCATGTAATCGTCGGCGCCGAAGCCAAGGCCGCGCACCTTGTCCTCGATACCGGCCATGCCGGAGAGGATGAGGATCGGCGTCTTCACCTTGGACAGGCGAAGTGTCCTCAAAACTTCATAACCCGACATGTCGGGGAGATTGAGATCGAGGAGAATGATGTCGTAATCGTAAAGCTTGCCTAGATCGACACCCTCTTCACCAAGGTCGGTCGTATAGACATTGAAACTTTCCGATTTCAGCATCAGCTCGATGCTTTGTGCGGTTGCACTGTCGTCTTCTATCAGCAGAACGCGCATTTCATTCCCCTTTTCTGCTGCCGGACCATTTCACGACCCGTCCAGGACCGGAGCAGTGATTGCCTGAGCAGAGGCTGCCATCGAATGGTTAATAAAACCTAATTCCCCGTCCATGACGGTATCAGATTTTTTAACCCCTTTCTACACCTTGTTGAATCCAATAATGAATCACAGACCCAAACCATTAATGCGGCACATTAATAAGCCAGACTAAGTGACTCTTCGGACTCATTGGCCGGGTTTCGCGACGAGTAGCAGAATTTTTACCCGCCCTTAAGTCCTGAGCCGTATGATTAACAATGCCCGTAAACGAATGGTTACCGCCGGCAAAAAACTTTAGGAGTTTGTTTCCCATAGTTCCGGGAAAGCCGGTGGAAACGGGTGAAGCCTGGGCCTTGCCGGGTGAATTGGACGATATGTGCAGGTGTGCGTTTCCGGGAGTGCCGAATCATGAAGTCACGTGAAAACCTCGTTCGGCTGAAGCAATTTCAGGTGAGCGAGAAGCGGCGGCAGCTGCTGCAGCTCGACATGATGATCGCCGAGTTCGAGCGCATGGCCGTCGAGCTGGAACTTCAGATCGCGGCCGAAGAGAAGAAGGCCGGCATCACCGACATCAATCATTTTGCCTATCCGACCTTCGCCAAGGCGGCACGCCTGCGCCGCGACAACCTCAGAAATTCGCAAAGCGACCTCGCCCAGCAGCGAAATGTCGCCGAATCATTGCTTAGCGAAGCCGAAGCGGAGCTTTCCAAGGCCGAGATGCTCGAATCGCGCGACACCAAGGCGCGTGACACGGAAGCCGGCGGCCGCAGCGCCATGATCGGCTGAAAACAAGGCTTTAACGCGCGCCGCACTTGAGCGCTATTGCTGCGCACCGAACGGTGCCGCCTCAGGCACCCAGATCTTCTTGCTGTTCCGCCGCCCGCGCGCGGGCGTTCTTGATGTCGGGCACATGCTGCTCCGACCAGGCCCTGATCTGATTGAGCAGTCCTGCCAGGTTCTGGCCAAGTTCGGTCAGCTCGTATTCGACCCGCGGGGGAATGACCGGGAACACCTCGCGCCGCACCAGGCCGTCGCGTTCCAGGATACGCAGCGTCTGCGTCAGCATTTTCGGGGTGATGCCTTCGAGCTTGCGCGCCAATTCGCCGTTGCGGAGCCGGCCCCGGCGCAACGCACAAATCACCAGGTGGACCCATTTGCTGGCGAGCGTCTCGAGCACCGCGTGCGAGGGGCACGTCCGTCGGAACGCGTCATAACCGGAAGGGAAACAATCTTCGCTATCCATGAGGTGCGTATATATCAAAAAGGTACATACTAGACAAGAGAATATTACTATCCAAATGATAGTGGCATATCAAACCAGCAGGAGAGAGCCTCCCATGCGTGCCATTATCCAGAATTCCTTCGGCGCACCCAACGTCCTCGTCATTGCCGATCGTCCCGCGCCATCACCCGAGGCCGGCGAAGTGCTGGTCCGCATCGAGGCGGCCGGCATCAATCCGGTCGACGGCGCAGTGCGCGGCGGCCACTATCCGCTGCTTGGCGAGCCGCCCTTCATCCTTGGTTGGGACGTTTCGGGAACTGTCGAGGCGCTGGGCTCCGGCCTGTCCGGCCTTAAGGTCGGCGATGCCGTCTTTGGCATGTCGCGCTTTCCCAAACAGGCGGCAGCTTACGCCGAACTCGCCACTGTCCCGGCTGATGAGCTTGCGCCGAAACCTGAAGGCATAGACCACGCCCAAGCCGCCGCGCTGCCGCTGGCCGGCCTGACGGCCTGGCAAGGCCTTGTCCGCCATGGCCGGCTCAATCCTGGCCAGCGCGTGCTGATCCACGCCGGAGCCGGCGGCGTCGGCCATCTGGCGGTGCAGATCGCCAAGGCGCGCGGTGCTTACGTCGTCGCGACCGCCAGCCCGGAAAAGCTCGATTTCGTCCGCTCGCTCGGCGCCGACGAGGTGATCGACTACACAGAGGATGATTTCACCGGAAAGGCTCGCGACATCGATCTCGTTCTGGAGCCGTTCGGCGGCGAGCATGCGGAGCAATCGCTAAAAGTGCTCAAGGCCGGCGGTGTTCTGGTGTCGCTGCTCGATGTCAGCGATGCCACCAAGGCAAAGGCCAGGACGCAAGGCATCCGCGTCGAGCGCATGTCCGTGGTGCCCGACCGTGCCGCTCTGGTGGAACTCGGCAAATTGATCGACGCGAAAAAGCTGGCCGTCCACGTGGCAAAGGCGTTTCCGCTCGAACAGGCCGGTGCCGCCCATGCCTTTCTCGCCACCAGGCCGATCGGCAAGGTGGTGCTGACGGTCTGAAATCCCAGATCGTCGCTCCGGCAAACTTTAAGGGCGCGGATCAGCGCCCTTATCGGACTAATGCCGGTATTGCTGGATGCGCGTGGTGCGCAGCCCGGCAAGGCCGTATTCGTCGATCGACGCCTGCCAGGACAGGAATTCCTCGGTGGTGAGCTTGTAGCGCTGGCACGCCTCTTCCAGGCTCAAAAGCCCGCCACGCACCGCCGCCACCACTTCCGCCTTGCGCCGGATAACCCAGCGACGTGTGTTCGTCGGCGGCAGATCGGCGATGGTAAGTGGGCTGCCGTCAGGCCCGATAACGTATTTGACTCGCGGTCTAATTAGATCGGTCATCGTACTCTCTACAAAAAACTCAAAGACCCAATCCCCACCACATTACCGCCACAGCTTTAAAATTTGGCTAAGCAGACCCTAATGGATAGGTAAGGATCATGAACGCCGCGTTAGTCTTTTCATCGGCATTTGAGATATCTGCCGGCAAGCGCGTTGAACCCGGCTGGAAAAAATGAGCCGGCCTGCAAAGCTGGCGCGGCCGGGACGCTTGACCTATATTCCGGCCATTGGCATTGAAACGCCGCGCAGAACGAAAGAACCATGAACAGCCTCGATCTTCCCGGACGCCCCGAAAACACCCGCGTCGTCGTCGCCATGTCGGGCGGTGTCGATTCGTCGGTCGTTGCCGGTCTCGTGAAGCACGAGGGCTACGACGTCGTCGGCGTCACGCTGCAGCTTTACGACCACGGCGCGGCAACGCACCGGGCCGGCTCTTGCTGCGCCGGCCAGGACATCGACGATGCCCGCCGCGTCTCCGAGACGCTCGCCATCCCGCATTACGTGCTCGATTACGAGGAGCGCTTCCGCAAGGCGGTGATCGACCCGTTCGCCGAGAGCTATGTCGCGGGCGAGACGCCGATCCCTTGCGTCTCCTGCAATCAGACGGTGAAATTCGCCGATCTTCTGGCGACCGCCAAGGAACTTGGCGCCGACGCGCTGGCCACCGGTCACTATATCCGTTCCGGCGCCAATGGCGCCCATCGCGCGCTTTACCGGCCGGTCGACGCCGACCGCGACCAGAGCTACTTCCTGTTCGCCACCACCCAGGCGCAGATCGACTATCTGCGTTTTCCGCTCGGCGGCCTGTCGAAGCTTGAGGTTCGCGCCATCGCCGGGGAGATGGGACTGACAGTCGCCGCCAAGCAGGACAGCCAGGACATCTGCTTCGTGCCGCAGGGCAAATATTCCGACATCATCGCCAAGCTGAAGCCGGCTGCCGCCAATCCGGGCGATATCGTCCATATAGACGGGCGCGTGCTTGGCCGCCACGAGGGCATTTTGCGCTATACCGTCGGTCAGCGCCGTGGCATCGGCATCGCCTCCGGTGAGCCGCTCTACGTCGTCCATCTCGACGCCGACCGGGCCCGCGTCGTCGTCGGCCCGCGCGAGGCGCTGGAAACCCACAAGATCTTCTTGCGCAATATGAACTGGCTGGGCGATGGCCCGCTAACCGATATCCCGGCGGCCGGGCTTGAGCTTTTCGCCAAGGTGCGCTCGACGCGGCCGCCGCGCCCGGCGGTGCTGCATCACCGCGCCGGCGTCACTTCGGTGGAGCTGGTCGACGGCGAGTCCGGCATCGCCCCCGGTCAGGCCTGCGTGCTCTATTCCGACGACGGCAACGAGGCGCGCGTGTTCGGCGGCGGCTTCATCGAGCGCTCCGAGCGCGGCGCCGAAGCCGAGGCGATGCTGACGCGGCTTGCCGTCCAGCCGGCGCGGGTTCCCGCCGAATAGACGGCGTTTTTCGCTTAGGGCCTGGTGTGGGCGACGGTGCCGGCGGTCAGGATGCGCAGCACGCGGATGGCTTCCTCGCCGCTGGTGCGCGGTTCGGCCCGCGTCTCGATGCAGTGGATGAAATGCTCCAGCTCGCGCGTCAGCGGCATGCCCTCGCCGACCGCCACATAGGACGGCTCGTTGGCGGTGAACGCCCATTGGCCGCTGTCCTGCCACACCGCGTGGCGGTAGACGGCAAGCTTGCGCTCCCACGGCTCGACATCGTCGAACACCGCCATCGCCTTGGTGCCGACCACGGTCAGCCGCCGTTCGCGGTAAGGGTTGAGCCGCGAGGCGAACAGATGGCCGCGCAGGCCGTTGGGAAAGCGCATGTGCAGATGCGCAAAGTCGCTGAGATTGTCGAGAAGGGCAGCGCCTTCGCCGCGCACCTCGACCGGCTCGGTGCCGGTGATGGCCAGGATCATCGACAGATCGTGCGGCGCCAGATCCCACAACGCATCGTTTTCGGTGTGGAACTTGCCGAGGCCGAGCCGATGCGAATGGATGTAGCGGACCTCGCCGAGCTCGCCATTGTCGATCAGCGCCTTCAGCGTCTCGAATGCGGGATGGAAGCGCAGCACATGGCCGACCATGAAGACACGGCCATTGTCGGCGGCAGCCTGCACCGAGCGCTCGGCGTCGGGCACCGTCAGCGCGATCGGCTTCTCCACCAGCACGTCCTTGCCGCCGAGCACGGCGCGCACCGCCATGTCGGCATGGAACTGCGGCGGCAGCGCCATGACGATGGCGTCGACATCGTCGCGGGCAAACAGCGCCTCCGGCTCGATCGCCAGGCAATCCTGCTCGCTGGCAAAACCTTCCGCACGCGCAGGGTTGACGTCCGAAACCGCGTGCAGCGCGCCGAGCGCCTTGAGGGTGCGGATGTGGTTGCTGCCCCAGTATCCGCAACCGAGGACTGCAATGCGCGGTTTCATCAATTTCTGACCATGGCTTTCGTGGGCGAGACATAGCGACGTGCCTCGCCGAACTCAACCCCGGCCTGTGCGCCCAAATGTCTGCCCGGCAAAGCTTTAGGCGCCAGCAATATGCCGGCGCGGCAGCCACTTCGATGCTTGACAGGCTTGGCCTCGCAACCTTATATCCGCGCGACCTTGGCGAACGCGCCGATATGCCTGCCGATTTAAGCTGGATTTCGGGCCTTCGCCGCCCTGGCGGGGTAGCTCAGTTGGTTAGAGCACGGGAATCATAATCCTGGGGTCGGGGGTTCAAGTCCCTCTCCCGCTACCATCGCTCCCCCCCGAACGGAGACGCGGTGGCTCAGGCCCTGGTCGACCATGTTGGACAGATATCCATCGATCAGGATCGACGGCTGCTCACCCGCCTTTGGCGGGTAGACCGTCACTGTGGTCACGACGTCGCGGACGATCTTCTTGGCCTCTTCAGAGACGAAACCGTTGTCGCCGATCGCCGCGGCGAGCGCTTCGAGATCTCTGATATAGCGGGTGACCAGCGCCGGCTTCAGCGTAACGACCTTGGGCGGCTGCGGCGTCACCGCGAGCTCGCCCTCGAGGCGCTGGCGCTCAGCGCGCAGCTCGGGCAGGCGCTGCTCGGCCTCGGCTTCGGAGATCATACCTTTGACGTAGGCGTTCAGCACCCGGTCATATTCGCGCTTGGCAGCGTCAAGCCGTTGCGCTGCCTTTTCGCGCGAGGCGCCCTGCCCCGAATAGAGCTTTTGATGCTCATCATTGTAGGCGGCGACATAGTGGTCGATCAGCGCCTTGTCGTTCAGCCTGGCGCGCAAACCGTCCAGCACCGTCGCCTCGATATGATCGACGGCATAGGGCCGCGTGTTGGTGCACGAGCGCGATTCCTTGGCGCGCGTGCAGACGATGCGGGTCAGCCGTCCCATCTTGTCCTTCACCGACATGCCCGAGCCGCAGGCGCCACAGCGAAGCAGACCTGAAAGCAGCCGCGTGTTCTTGCGCTGCGGCGTCTCGCAACGATTGCGCGGCTTGCGGTTGTTGACCGCGGCGAACAGCTCGGCCGGCACGATGCGCAGATGCTCGGCGGCATGCTCCTGCCACTCGGACTTCGGATTGACGCGCGACTGGCGCCGGCCGCTATCCGGATCCTTGACCATGTGGACACGGTTCCAGACGATGCGGCCGTCATAGATGGCATTCTGCAGAATGCCGTAGCCTCGCTTTGGGTTGCCGTTGATAGTCCCACCCGACCAGTAGCGACCGCGCGGCGGGGCAATGTTGTCATCGTTCAACCCGCCGGCGATGTCGCGCGGCGTTCGGCCGGCCGCATACTCCTCGAAGATGCGCAGCACGATCGCCGCTTCTTCCGGCAAGATCGACAGTTCGCCAAGCTTTCCCGGCACCGGCGCATAGCCATAGGCCTTGCCGCCGGCGCTGCGGCCGTCGCGCACCACGCCGGCCATGCCGCGCCGCACCTTCTGCGCAAGATCCTGTAGATATAGCGCGCCGACCAGGCCGCGGATGCCGATCTGCACGATGTCTGCCCGGCCGTCATGCACGGCGCGGATTTCGATGCCGAGATGGGTGAGCCGCTTGTAGATGCCGGCGAGGTCTTCCTGGTCGCGCGACAGGCGGTCAAGCGCCTCGACGATGGGGACGTCGAACAGGCCGTCGCGCGCGGCGTCCATCATCGACAGCACGCCGTCGCGGCCCATGATCGAGGCGCCGGAGCGGGCGCGGTCGTGAAAGACGGTAGCGACGGTCAGCTGCTGCTTGGCGGCATAGTCCGAGCAGAGCGCTACCTGGTCCTCAATCGACCTGTCGGTCTGCAGGTCGCTTGAATAGCGGGCATAGAGTGCCGCTCGTTTCATGGGTGTTCTCCTGGCGGCGCTCATAAGCGTCGCGCGCCGCCTGACGCGCAAGGGCCTCGACGAGGCGCGCCAGCGCCGCGGGCAGCGAGGAACCGCCGCCACAAGAGACGAGGAACCGCCGCCACAAGAGACGAGGCGGCCTTCGAGGTCGAGCGCGAGTTCACGTGCTTCATCGCCGAGACTAATAAGTACCGGTGCTGATGCCGCGACGGTTTTACAATCCCGCCGTAACCCGTTGATATCATACAAGCGACTTTCCGCCTGTTTTACAGGCAAGTCCTTGGAATCGGGTCGAAAGGGCTAGCTTCCCAAGCTGAACGCCTATCTGCCCTCAGTTTGAATTGGAAACTCGATTCTGCTATGAACCGGCAATGACCAAGACCTACTGGAAGACCATTGCAAAGCGCGCCTGGCGGGAAAGTCTCGCATCGGTCAGATGGAACAATTGGGAGCGCATTCTAGTTACTCTGGCTCCGCTTTTCGCTGTGTTTTTTGCCACTTGGTATTTCCTTGGCGATATGTCCGGAGCGCTAGTAAAGCTTGTGGCGGCCGTAGGTATGACAACGGTGCTGGCGGCGATTTTCTTTGTGTCGAAACTTCTTACTGTGCCCGCGAAACTGCAGGCCGAAGTTGAAGAGAGATTGAGCGCGACGACGAAGGCCGTTGATAAGGATGCTGCTCAAAAGGACCTAATCGCCAATCGCGTTGAAATCGTCCGGCAATTTGCCGGACTGTACGTCCTAAGCCACGACGGCATAACTTCTCGTATGATGGCAGGACTAGAGCTTCCTCCTGCCAAGTGGCTAAACACAGAATTGACTAATGCAGGCCACAACTGGCGAGTTCGCAACATCTCCGGCTCCAATTTTGAGATGGTCGAAGATTGATTGCCGCTAACACTGGCCTCGGTCTTTGATAGACCATGGCCTGGGGGTTCTGGTTTCAACTTTTGTCCATTTTCGTGCGAATTCGGCCTCACGAACAATCGAAACTGTCGTTGATCAGAATGGCCTTTTCACTGGCCTGTCACGCCGGCATTCTAACCGCCCCGCTCTGACACAGCCTAGTGCGGGCTAAACGGACAACCTATCAATGAGGCGAACAATCACTTCGTCGTCTACTTTCTTCTTCCGTAAGCGCCAAGCTGACCCCATCTGGCGCGGCTTGAGGTGATGAGCGAGACATACTGACACTGAAGCAAGGAGCCGAGGAGCTT
>NZ_JAMYOU010000046.1:0-2500 GCF_040319995.1 Mesorhizobium sp. M0815
CGCTAAACACGGGGGCTGCGCGGCGGACACGCCGACGTCACAGCTACTGCCACGCCATTTTTGCAGAACTTGACGCACACAACTGTTTTGATGTTTGCATTGCGAGGAATTTGGTGCGGACAGGATCTGCCTCGGTGTCCCGCTGTGTCGGCTTCGTTGGTAAGTGTCCGGCCGGAGGCGTCTTTGTGGGTTCATGGCTGTGGCCTCAAACCGTAGGTTCGAGCCACGGCCCAATCAAATCACTCCGAGATTTGTCGGATTGCGGCATTCTTATTCGTCTTCAGTAGGGGAGTTCCTGGAGGTGAATTATGAGCGAATTGCCGGTGGTCAAAACGCGACTCAAAGGCAAAAACCTTACGCAGAGCATGCTGATCCCAACGGAGAACATGGTCGCAGACGAGCTCCGGGCTGCGCGACCTGGCCACTTGTCGGACCTTGCAGAGTTACGACGTAAGCTCGCGGCAAAATACGGAGCAGACGCCTGCTGCCCAGTGACTGTGCGGCGGCACTTGGTGCATATCAGTCAAGACGGCAGCGCGCCCTTTTGGCGCGTCGTAAATCCCGATCGGCCATTCGCCCGACGTATGAGAGGTGGATCGGAACACATACGCGAAAAATTGGCTCCGGAACGCTGAGTATCCTGTCGCTGCACTTCAGAGCAAACGAAAACGGCCCGCACAAGGCGGGCCGTTTTCGTACTTTGGTTGCGGGGACAGGATTTGAACCTGTGACCTTCAGGTTATGAGCCTGACGAGCTACCGGGCTGCTCCACCCCGCGTCAACTTCACGGCGACCGCCGGCCGGGCAGCCCGGGCTTTTTTGTTTGTCCGTCCTCAAGGCCTTCGGCCTTTGTGGGCGGATGGGGCGCTGCTCCACCCCGCGTCAACCCTAGAAGTAAGCCTTGGCTCACTGAATTCAAGCTTCCGCCAAATGAAAGGGCCGCTTGCGCGGCCCGGAGCCCCGTTGGCGGGCCTGTTCGTAAGGAGAAGATTAAACAACGTGCGCTTGGCAGACCTGGCAGCGACCTACTCTCCCGCGTCTTGAGACGAAGTACCATCAGCGCTGGAGCGTTTCACGGCCGAGTTCGGAATGGGATCGGGTGCAGCCGCTCCGCCATAACCACCAGGTCGGCAAAACGCACGTTGCTCGAGAAGCTGTTTTCTGTGCCATCCATCTCGGCGCAATCCAAGGATTGCCGCCAGAAATGGGCATTAGGAATGAGAACGATCAAGCCGATCGAACTATTAGTACCGGTAAGCTTCAAGCGTTGCCGCTCTTCCACACCCGGCCTATCAACGTGGTCGTCTTCCACGGTTCTCAGGGAATACTCGTTTTAAGGTGGGTTTCCCGCTTAGATGCCTTCAGCGGTTATCCCGTCCGGATATAGCTACCCTGCTATGCGGCTGGCGCCACAACAGGTCCACCAGAGATCCGTCCATCCCGGTCCTCTCGTACTAGGGACAGATCCTTTCAATATTCCTACACCCACGGCAGATAGGGACCGAACTGTCTCACGACGTTCTGAACCCAACTCACGTACCGCTTTAAATGGCGAACAGCCATACCCTTGGGACCTGCTCCAGCCCCAGGATGCGATGAGTCGACATCGAGGTGCCAAACAACCCCGTCGATATGGACTCTTGGGGGTCATCAGCCTGTTATCCCCGGCGTACCTTTTATCCGTTGAGCGATGGCCCTTCCACGCGGGACCACCGGATCACTATGACCGACTTTCGTCTCTGCTCGACTTGTCAGTCTCGCAGTCAGGCAGGCTTATGCCATTGCACTCAGCGAACGATTTCCGACCGTTCTGAGCCCACCATCGCGCGCCTCCGTTACTCTTTAGGAGGCGACCGCCCCAGTCAAACTACCCACCATACATTGTCCCGGACCCGGATAACGGGCCGCGGTTAGACATCCATAGTGATAAGGGTGGTATTTCAAGGGTGGCTCCACCTGAGCTGGCGCCCAGGTTTCAAAGCCTACCACCTATCCTACACATGCCACTACGAATGCCAATGTAAAGCTATAGTAAAGGTGCACGGGGTCTTTCCGTCTAACCGCAGGACCCCCGCATCTTCACGGGGAATTCAATTTCACTGAGTCTATGCTGGAGACAGCGGGGAAGTCGTTACGCCATTCGTGCAGGTCGGAACTTACCCGACAAGGAATTTCGCTACCTTAGGACCGTTATAGTTACGGCCGCCGTTTACTGGGGCTTCGATTCAGAGCTTGCACCCCTCCTCTTAACCTTCCAGCACCGGGCAGGCGTCAGACCCTATACGTCGTCTTGCGACTTCGCAGAGCCCTGTGTTTTTGATAAACAGTCGCTACCCCCTGGTCTGTGCCACCCTCCCATGCTTGCGCATGAAAGGGTCACGCTTCTTCCGAAGTTACGCGTGCAATTTGCCGAGTTCCTTCAGCATAGTTCTCTCAAGCGCCTTGGTATACTCTACCAGTCCACCAGTGTCGGTTTCGGGTACGGTCTATAAGGAGGAGC
>NZ_JAMYOU010000046.1:7500-27913 GCF_040319995.1 Mesorhizobium sp. M0815
AGCCGCCACCGCCAGCCAGATCTATGGCGCCAAGGTCGAAAGCGAGATGAGCTTGAAGACCGTCGATTTCCCGATCGAGACGGCGGCCTTCGACGAAAAGAGCGACCTTTCTGCCGACGAGGTGGAAAAGGTGGTACGCGAGGCCGGCACCGATCTGAGCGACGGCGCCATCCAGGTCGCGTCCCTGCATTATGTCGACCCACAGCGATTCGGTGACGGCTTCGCCGAGAGCATGGCCGGCTCCTATGACGTCAAGATCGTCCCGGAAAACGTCTCGGTGTCACCACGCGCCGCCGTCGACGACCAGGCGCCGGCCTTCGCCGAGGAAATCATCCCCTTCACCAAGGATCTCGACATTGGCGAGGCCTTCGCCGATTCGGGCTATACCGGCGAGGACGCCACCGGCATGGCCGAGGCGATCGCCAAATTGTTGAATGCCACCGCCCTCAAAGCCGGAACCGTCTTGCGCGTCGGGCTCGAGGTGCATGGCGACGCCGCCAAGATCGTTCGCACCAGCGTTTACGACAGGACCCAGCACATCGTCACCATCGCGCTCGACGACCGCGACCAATACGTGCCGGCGCAGGAGCCGGAGCCAAATCCCGAATTGCTGACGGCGTTCGACGATTCGCCTGCGCCCGTGGTGCGCGGCAATCTACCGAACGTCTATGACGGCATCTATCGCACCGCCTATTCCTACGGCATGTCCAAGGCGATGACGCAGCGGCTGATCAAGTTGCTGGCATCCGGTGTCGATTTCCAGTCGCGCCTCAGTCCCACGGATCGCATCGAGGTGCTGTTCTCGCAGCCCGATGGCGACGACCAGGCGTCCGACGAATCCGAGCTGCTTTACGTCTCCGCGACTTTCGGCGGCACGACGCGAAATTTCTACCGTTTCCAGATGCAGGACGGCAGCACCGACTATTTCGAGGAAAACGGCAGCAGCGCCCAGCAGTTTCTGCTTCGCAATCCCTTGCCCAATGGCAGGTTTACGTCGGGGTTCGGTGCCAGGCGCCACCCCATTTTGGGGTATGTGAAAATGCATACCGGCACCGACTGGGCAGCTCCGGTGGGCTCGCCGATTATTGCCGCGGGCAACGGCGTCGTCGAAAAGGCCGGCTGGGCTGGCGGCTATGGCAAGCAGATCATCCTGCGGCACGCCAATGGTTACGAGACGTCCTACAATCACCAGAGCGCCTTTGCCAAGGGCATCGAGCCGGGTGTTCGCGTTCGCCAAGGTCAGGTTATCGGCTATCTCGGCTCAACCGGCCTCTCCACCGGTCCGCATCTTCATTACGAACTGATCGTCAACGGCACCAAGGTCGATTCGATGCGCGTCCGCCTGCCGGTCGGCAAAACGCTGAAAGGCGACGACCTCGTCGCCTTCAAGCGCGAGCGCGAACGCATCGACGACCTGCTCAAGCAGGAAGACAGCAATCAGCTGAAGGTAGCGAGCGCCAAGATCGAAGGCTGAGCCGACGTTTTCGTCGTCAGCCCTGCTGATTCGCCGTGTCGCGCGCCCATGGCAGCCGCTCGCCGGAAACCGTCATCCAGGCGGTGATTGCCGAAAGCAGGCAAAGCAGCGCGGTCACTGCGGCAACGGCCGCGAATGCCGCGTCGCTGGCGGCAAGCCGTGCCGCATCGAGACCGGGCGCCAGGCCGGCGGGCGCCGGTTCGCCGAAACCCGGAATGCCGGCACCGGTGCCGAGCACGGCAGCGTAGACCCAGGCCGCCAGCGATCCCATCGCCGCCACGGCAATCAGGCCGCCGATGCGCGAGACGGCGTTGTTGATGCCCGAGGCCGCACCCGTATCCTTGTCCTCGACCGCCGTCATGATGGCGGTCGAGAGCGGCGACACCACCAGCGCCATGCCGAACCCCATCAGCGCCATCAGCGGGAACACCCCCAACCAGAAATTGTGGATGCCCCAATAGGCCAGCAAGGCAAGCCCGGCAAAGGCAACAGCCACCACCAGACTGCCGCTGGCGATCGGAAAGCGAGGCCCGATGCGGTCGGACCACTGGCCGACCGGCCCGGACAGCAGCGCGATCAATGCCGACAGCGGCAGGAAGATGAAGCCGACCTCGGCCGTGCTCAGCCCCCATCCGGCGATCATGAGCATCGGCAGATAGAACAGATTGGCCGACAGCGCGAAATAAAGGAAGAAGGTCGCCACATTGGCGCCCGCAAACGCCCCAATCCGAAACAGCGATAGGTCGATCATCGGCTCGCGCCGCCGGCGTTCGAAGACTATGAACACGACGAGCAAAACTGCGCCGGCGGCAATACTCGGGCCGGACATCAGCCCCTCCCCGTCACCGCTCATCGAGGTCAGGCCGTAAGCGAGCGCTCCGAACGCCAATATGGCGAGTGCTGCGCCGCCGAGATCGAGGCTGCGCTTTTCCGCCGGCGCGTCGGCGGGAACCTTGGCCAGCAGAAGATAGATCGAGATAAGACCGAGCGGCAGGTTGATGGCGAAGATCGCCCGCCAGATGCCGTCGCCGAAGGCCGACAGCACGAAGCCGCCCAGCACCGGACCGAGCGCCATCGTCAGCGCTGATGCCGCCGCCCAGATGCCGATCGCCCGGCCGCGTTCCTTTTTCGGATAGGCTTTGGCGATAATGGCCAGGCTGCCCGGCACCATGACGGCCGCTCCAACACCCTGGATAGCCCGAAACGCAATAAGCACCGCCGGGTTAGGCGCCAACGCGCAGGCAAGCGAGGCGGCGATGAACAGGACGATGCCGGCGACGAAGGAGTGGCGCAGGCCGAAGCGATCGCCCGCGGCGCCGCCGACGAGAATGAGGGCTGAAAGCGTCAATGCATAGGCATTGGAAATCCATTGCGCCTCGGCGAGGCTGGCGCCGAGGTCGACGCGGATCGCCGGCGTCGCAATAGCCAGGACCGATCCGTCGATAAAGCCGAGTGCGGAAGCCAGGATCGCCGCGATCAGCACGAACCGCCGCTGCGCCTGCGGGCAAAACGTATCGGACGGAAGTGAGCCGGTCAGGGGAACGGCGCCGGTACCGACTTTGGTTGGCGTGTGCATGCTGCCTTACCTAGACCGCCGGGGGGCCAGCGACAACCGGCCAGCAGGCTGTTCTCGTTGAAACCAGCCCGAACCTGGCCATGCAGGCAGGACCACGCCAGTGCGGGTGCAAACGGCCGATGCCGTGCTAAGCTTCTTGCAGCGCGACTGGCAAGGGGGAAAATACCCGCATGAAACGACCGCTCGAACCCTCGGCGGAAGGACGTGGGCGCGTCGTCGGCATCACCGACGGCGTGTTCGCCATCGCGCTCACCCTGATCGTTCTCGAGATCAGGGTGCCAGCGCATGAAACGGTGCATTCCGAAAACGAGTTGATCGCCGCGGTCGCAGCACTGGCGCCGCGTTTTCTGACCTATGCGCTCAGCTTCCTGACGCTGACCATCTTCTGGTTCGGCCAGCAGGCGCAGCACGGGCTGATCGCGAAGTCCGACAGGCGGCTTGCCACGCTGAACCTTTGTTTTCTCGGTTTCATCGCCTTGCTGCCGTTCTCGACCGATCTTTTGGCCGACTTCCTCGAATTCAGAACCGCCGTGCTCGTCTACTGGCTCAATCTTTTGATGCTCGGGCTGACGCTGCTCGCCAGTTGGCGCTATGCGGACAAAAACGGCCTCCTGGCGGAAGGCGTCGATGCGGAGACCACCCGAACGGTCTATCTGCGCATCGTCAAGGCGCAGATCCTGTGGGCGATCGGCGCTGCACTCTGCCTCGTCAGCCCGCTGCTCAGCGTCGGCTTCATGTTGGTGGTGCAGCTGATCTATGCGGCGGCGCCACGCGCGCGATTGCTGCGCAAGATCATCGGGTGAGTGGAGCGAAAACGCTCAACTCAGTCGACGAACTCCACCGTCACGCCGGGCGACACGATTTTGGCCAGCTCGCGCGCGTCCCAATTGGTCAGCCGCACGCAGCCATGGCTTTCGGTCTTGCCGATCTTGGACGGATCCGGGGTGCCGTGAATGCCATAGGTCGGCTTGTCCAGCGCAATCCAGACCGAGCCGACCGGACCGTTCGGCCCCGGCGGGATGGTCAGGATCCTGTCGTTTTCGCCCTGCTTGAAATTGATGTTCGGGTTGTAGGTGTAATTCGGATCCAACGCGACACGCGACACCGCATGGGTGCCGGACGGCGACGGCGTGTCCGACGAGCCGATGGTCGCCGGATAGGCCGCGACCAGCTTGCCCGCCGCATCATAGGCGCGGACCTGCTTGTTGGCCTTGTCGGCGATGATGCGCGCCACCGGCGTCGCCACCAGCCTGCCGAAATTGGCGACCTTGATGATGGTGCCGGGGCGGCTGAAATTGGCGTCCGGATTGAGCGATTTCAGATAGGCCTCGTCCATGTGGAAGCGCTCGGCCAGCGCCTCGGGCACCGACGTGTAGCCCATGCGGTCGAGCTGGGCCTTTTGGCTGTAGTCCTCCGGTATCGAGGCGACATAGGGGCCGGCCGCATCCTCGGGCGTGATCGTATAGGAGGCGAAGGCATCGCCACCGGATTGCGCCAGGGCGGCCTGGATGCCGATCGCATCGGTCGATTTCAGATTGCTGCCGGTGATCTCATTATAGGCGGCAAGCGCCTTGTCGACATTCGAGCCGAAGCGTCCGTCGATGACGCCGGGCGAAGAACCGGCACGGTCGAGCAGCACCTGCAGCGCCGCCACGTCCTGGCGGGCGCCGAGCGATAACGACGGGTCGACCGCCGTTTTGCCGCCAGTGCTTGGCGGCAAGGCCGCCTGCTCGCCCGGCACTGTCGGTTCGACCGGCTCGATCGAAGCCTCATTGAGCGGCTGGCGCTCAATGGTGCGCGGCTTCACCGGCTGCGCTTCCTCCGGAAAATTGTTGCCATAGCCGCCGTCATCCCGCGGCGCTTCGGGGAAGACTTCTGCCGAATTGTCGCCATAGGGGTCGTACTCGTCAGCCGGCGGCACGATGACCCTGCCTTCGTCTTCCAACCGCCTGCGACGGAACCGCGCCGTGTCCTCCGGATCGTCAAGATAATAGCGGTCGTCTTCGACCGGTCCGAGATTGCGCAGGCGCTCGCGGCGCAAGGCACGGCGATCGAGCCTGGTCTGCGGCGGCTGGATGGCGATAACCTTGCCGGTCTCCGCATCGACGATGACGCGGTTTCCCCTGGCGTCGTAATAGATGTCGAGATTGCCGTTCTGGGCGACAAGAATGCCGCCGTCATCGGCAGCACGACCCACCCGTGGCGCAGTATCCACTATCGGCGATGCCATCGTATTCGAAGCCAGCAGCCCGGCAGCAAGCGCTGAAAGGGTAAAGATGGTGCGCAACATGGTGGCCAAAATTCTCCGGTCCGTAATTGCCGCCGCCGGCATTGTCTCTCAAGAGCGCCGCGCGTCCTTTTGGGCTTAAGGACACTCTAACGCTTTAAATCTCCGCATCGTGCTTTGCGAAAATCAAAACTCGATTTCGGGCCGATGTGGTCGCGAACCCCTTCGCCAGCAAATCACTTGCGTACGATAAGGTTCCAATATGAACCGGGCATGAAGATGGCGGATTTCTGGCAGATCAACCGGCAATGAGTCCCAATTCCTTGCGCGCCTGCTTCGTCAGCTTCAGCGCGACGAGACGGTGGCTTTCGCGCAGATAATCCTTCAGCGCCTCGTCATCCATGCTTTCGCCTGTCTGGCGCTGGATCCATTTCATGCCGCGCGAGGCGAGATAGGGCGCCGGCCGAAGGCTCGGCTGTTCCCTCAGCACGTCATAGGCGATATCGGAGCATTTGAAGGTGACGAACGGCTCTTTGCCTTCACTCCAGCCGCCGATTGCAAACACCTTGCCGCCGACTTTCCAGACATGGGCGCCGCCCCACTGCACGACATGGGTCGTCGAAGGCAGCGAGGCGCAGAAGCTGTTATAATCGTCCAGCGTCATCTGCGCCCCGCCAATGATGGTAGACCATGAGATCATGGTCAAAAAAGAAGAGAGGAGCCCATCCCGATTCCATCGGGATGGAACAGGCTTTGGCTTGAAGTCAGGCGGCCGCCTCGGTTGCCACGACCGCCGGCTTCGAGCGGAAGTTCAGCCGGTCGGACCCGGCGGTGACCTTGACGGTCGAGCCGTCGAGGATCTCGCCGAGCAGGATCTTTTCCGCCAGCGGATCCTGCAATTCCTTCTGCATCACCCGCTTCAGCGGCCGCGCGCCGTAGGCCGGATCATAGCCCTTGGCCGCCAGCCAGTCGATCGCCTCCTGATCGAGCGAAAGCGCGATCTTGCGGTCGACAAGCAGGTTTTCCAGCCGCTTGAGCTGGATTTCGACGATGCGGCCCATATCCTGCCGGCGCAACCGGTGGAACAGGATCACCTCGTCGATGCGGTTGAGGAATTCCGGCCGGAACGAAGCCCTGACCACATTCATCACCTCGTCGCGCACCACGTCGACATCCTGGTGCTCGCCGAGATTGACCAGATATTCGGCGCCGAGGTTGGACGTCATGATGATCAGCGTGTTGCGGAAGTCGACCGTACGGCCCTGCCCGTCGGTCAGCCGGCCGTCGTCGAGCACCTGCAGCAGCACGTTGAACACGTCCGGATGCGCCTTCTCGATCTCGTCGAACAGCACGACCTGATAGGGCCGCCGCCGGATCGCTTCGGTCAGCGCGCCGCCTTCCTCATAGCCGACATAGCCGGGGGGCGCGCCGATCAGCCGGGCGACCGAGTGCTTCTCCATGAACTCCGACATGTCGATGCGCACCATGGCGCTCTCGTCGTCGAACAGGAAGCTGGCCAGTGCCTTGGTCAATTCGGTCTTGCCGACGCCCGTCGGTCCGAGGAACATGAACGAGCCGAGCGGCCGGTTCGGGTCCTGCAGGCCGGCGCGCGCACGGCGCACCGCTTTCGACACCGCCTGCACCGCCTCACCCTGGCCGACGACGCGCTTGCCGACCTCGTCTTCCATGCGCAACAGCTTGTCGCGTTCGCCTTCCAGCATCTTGTCGACCGGGATCCCCGTCCAGCGCGACACGATATGAGCGACGTGATCGGGGCCGACCACTTCCTCGACCATGCCGGCCTTGCCATCCCTGGCTTCAGCCTGCTTCAGCTGCTTTTCGAGTTCCGGGATCTTGCCATAGGCAAGTTCGCCGGCGCGCTGGAATTCGCCCTTGCGCTGCGCAATGGCAAGTTCGTTGCGCGCCTCGTCGAGCTGCTTCTTGAGGTCGGCGGCAAGCCCGAGCTTCTGCTTCTCGGCCTGCCACTTCGAGGTCAGCTCGGTCGATTCCTCCTCGAGGTTCGAGAGTTCCTTCTCAAGCCGGGTGAGCCGGTCCTTCGAGGCATCGTCCTTCTCGACCTTGAGCGCCTCGCGCTCGATCTTGAGCTGCATGATGCGGCGATCGATCTCGTCCAGCGCCTCGGGCTTCGAATCGACCTGCATCCTGAGCCGCGAGGCGGCCTCGTCGACGAGATCGATCGCCTTGTCCGGCAAGAAGCGGTCGGCGATGTAGCGGTTTGACAGCGTAGCGGCCGCGACCAGCGCCGAATCCGAGATGCGCACCTTGTGGTGCTGCTCGTATTTCTCTTTCAGGCCGCGCAGGATCGAGACGGTGTCTTCGACCGTCGGCTCATTGACGAAGACCGGCTGGAAGCGGCGGGCAAGGGCCGCATCCTTCTCGACATGCTTGCGGTATTCGTCGAGCGTGGTGGCGCCGACGCAGTGCAGTTCGCCGCGGGCCAGCGCCGGCTTCAGCAGGTTCGACGCATCCATGGCGCCATCCGCCTTGCCGGCGCCGACCAGGGTGTGCATCTCGTCGATGAACAGGATGATGCCGCCGGCGGCAGACGTGACTTCGGAAAGCACCGCCTTCAGCCGCTCCTCGAACTCGCCGCGGTATTTGGCGCCGGCGATCAGCGACCCCATGTCGAGCGCCATCAGCTGCTTGTCCTTGAGCGATTCCGGCACATCGCCATTGACGATGCGCAGCGCCAGCCCTTCGGCGATCGCCGTTTTGCCGACGCCGGGTTCGCCGATCAGCACCGGGTTGTTCTTGGTGCGGCGCGACAGCACCTGGATGGTGCGGCGAATTTCGTCATCACGACCGATGACCGGATCGAGCTTGCCCGCGCGGGCGTCCGCCGTCAGGTCGCGCGCGTATTTCTTCAGCGCGTCGTAGCCCTGCTCGGCGCTCGCCGAATCGGCGGTGCGACCTTTGCGTACGTCGTTGATGACCTGGTTCAGCGCCTGCGGCGTGACACCGGCCTTGGACAGGATGTCGGCGGTCTTGGCCGACTTTTCCATGGCAAGCGCCTGCAGAAGCCGTTCGACGGTAACGAAGCTGTCACCGGCCTTCTTGGCCAGTTCCTCGGCGGTCGAGAACACCTTTGCCAGCGGCTGCGCCAAGTAGAGCTGGCCATTGCCGCCCTCGACCTTGGGCATTGCCTCCAGTGCCGTTTCGACGCCGAGCTTGACGTCACGGACATTGCCGCCGGCGCGCTCGATCAGCGACGCAGCCAGGCCCTCGTCGTCATCGACAAGGACCTTGAGGATATGCTCGGGGGTGAATTGCTGGTGGCTGCGGGAAAGCGCCATGGTTTGCGCGGACTGGATAAAGCCACGCACGCGCTCGGAATATTTTTCAAGATTCATGCCTGTCTCCTTCCGTCACCGGCCCGCTTCGCGGCACCGGATCAGATTGCGGTGACGGACCCGCCCGTTCGAGCCGGATCCTGTTCACGCAAGATATGGGACGCAAACCACGGACCCTCAAGACGCCTCGACACTGGCGAACGCATAATATTCCGAGCGCGCAAAAGGAAAACGGCGGAGATTTCTCTCCGCCGTCCAGGGTAAAGGATGCGCTAAGATCGCCTGAACGTTTCTTCGATCAATTCTCGACGTCGGCAATAATAGGTTGACCGCCGGCATCTTCAGCCGGCGCCGCATCGACATTGCCAGTTTCGGCACGGTCAGGGCCGGAACTGTCAGGGCCGGCATTGTCGTTGCCGCCATTTGCCTGTTCGACATCGAGGCGCGGACGACGCGGACGCCTGGGGCGGCGGGCCGGGCTGTTTTCGGCAGCAGCTTCGTTGAGCTCGGCCTGGGCGGCGAGACCCGCCGGCGAAAGGTTTTCGAATTGCGGTGCGGGCTCGCTCACAAAGACCGGCTCAGCGGCCGGCACGGGCTCCGCCTGCGCCGGCATCTCGTCGCGCTGTGGCTGTTGTTCGACGCGCTGGCCACCCTGCTGCTCGCCGCGCGCGCCATATTCGCCGCGCTGGCCGTTCTGACCGTAACCGCCATTGGGGCGACGGTCGCGGTGGCGTCCGCCATTGTTGTCGCGGCCGTCACGGTTATCGCGGCCGCCCCGATTGTCGCGGCTGTTTTCCTGGTTCAGAGCCAGTTCGGCCGGCGTGCCATCGATGACCGGCTGCGGGCCGGCACCGTGATTGGCCGACGCCGAGGCCTCGTTGGCATTGTTGTTGCCGGCATTGTCGAACTCGTCGCGATCCTCGTCGCCGTCATCGTCGAAATCGTCTCGATTCTGCTGCGCGTTCTGGATCGGCATCTGTGCCTGAGCGGCTGCGATGATGCGGTTATAGTGCTCGGCATGCTGGAGATAGTTTTCCGCCATCACCCGGTCGCCGGAGCTTTGCGCGTCACGGGCAAGGGTTGCGTACTTCTCGGCAATCTGCTGAGCCGATCCGCGGATCTTCACGTCCGGACCGTTGCTCTCATAGTTGCGCGTCAGGGGATTCGGCCCCTTTCGGTTGTTGTTGTTATTGTTGTTGCCGCCGCCGCCATTGTTGTTGCGACCGCGCATGCGCCTGTTTTGCTGTTGTGGCCTCATTAGACTCTCTTCACTTTGAAATTTTCGAAAAACTCTTCACGAACGGAGGCGCTCATGCGGCCAGCCGTTTCGTTCCTTCACCGGCGTTCGCCCGCATCAATTGCGTTGGCGCCACGTGCCATCCTGTTCCGGTTACTTCACTTGCCGGACGATTCCCGCACGAAGCTTGGGCGTCGTTTGCGCAAGAAGGCAGCTATTTCCAAGGAAAACCGAATCGCTAAGAGCACTGCCTGCTTCGTCTCATCCGGTTAAGGCGACCCTAGCCGCATTCCCCGGTATTGCCAAGCGCTTTTTTCGCACTGCATCACGGCTTCCACCGTTCGAACACAAGAACTCTGTCGTTTCCGCCGAGATCACGAAACACCCCGACCGAACGGTACCCGGCCGCGGAGAATATCTCCGTAACCTGTTGGTGCTGCGTATGGCCGATCTCGACCGCAATCCTGCCTTGGAGTTCCAAATACGCTACCGCTCCCGCGGCGATCTTCCTGTAGGGGCTCAGACCGTCCACGCCGCCATCGAGGGCTTGGCGTGGATCGAAACCGCGGACCTCGTCCTGCAGATTTCCAATGTCGTCTGAGGGTATATAGGGAGGGTTTGCGACAATTACATGGTACAGGCCAGAAACTTTTTCAAACCAGTCGGATTTGAGCGGCGTGAACCGGCCGGCGAGCCCCAATTCCCCGGCATTACGCATGGCTGTGGCCAGCGCCTCCTGCGAAATGTCAACGCCGGTGGCGGTCGCGGCCGGAACGGCGCTGAGCAGCGCCAGCGCAATGGCACCGGTACCGGTCCCTAGATCGAGGATGCGGCAGCCGCCCTCGCGTGCCGCCATTGCCTTGACGAAGGGCACTATAGCGTCGACCAGCGTTTCGGTATCCGGCCGCGGCTCCAGCGTTTGCGGCGAAAGCGAAAGGCGCAAGCCGTAGAATTCGCGATAGCCAAGGATCCGGTGTACCGGCTCGCCGGCGATACGCCGCCGCAAGGCGGCTTCGATCGCTGCCCTCACGCCCGCATCGACCGTTCGCTCGGGATCGGCGATGGCCTGCGTGCGGGTCGTGCCGGAAAAATGCTCGACGATCAGCCTGGCATCGAGCGCCGGATCCGCGATCCCGGCCGCGGCAAGACGGTTTCGCGCCTCCCGCAACAGCGGCGCCAGCGTGCCGGGCAGGCTGTCAGCCATCGATGCCGATATCGGCGAGCAGCTTCGACTGGTGATCGGCGATCAGCGCGTCGATGATCTCGTCGAGTTCGCCCATCATCACCCGGTCGAGCTTATAGAGCGTCAGGTTGATACGATGATCGGTGACGCGACCCTGCGGAAAATTATAGGTGCGGATGCGTTCCGAGCGGTCGCCCGAGCCGACCTGCGACTTGCGCGATTCGGAACGTTCCTCGTCCGCCTTGCTGCGCTCGAGGTCGTAGAGCCTGGCGCGCAGGATCTGCATGGCCTTCGCCCGGTTCTGGTGCTGCGACTTTTCCGCCTGCACCACCATGATGCCGGTCGGCAGATGGGTGATGCGCACGGCCGAATCGGTGGTGTTGACGTGCTGGCCGCCGGAACCCGAGGCGCGCATCGTGTCGATGCGGATGTCTTCGGCCCTGATGTCGATGTCGACCTCTTCGGCTTCCGGCAGCACCGCGACCGTCGCCGCCGAGGTATGAATGCGTCCGCCCGCCTCGGTCGTCGGCACGCGCTGCACCCGGTGCACGCCGGATTCGAACTTCAGATGGGCAAAGACGCCCTTGCCCGAAACGGTGGCGATGATTTCCTTGTAGCCGCCGACCTCACCCTCGCTGGCCGACACCGTCTCGAAACGCCAGCCATGCGCCGCGGCATAGCGCTCGTACATGCGAAACAGGTCGCCGGCGAAAAGCGCCGCCTCGTCGCCGCCGGTGCCGGCGCGGATCTCGAGGATGGCGTTCTTGTCATCGGCGGCATCCTTGGGCAACAGCAGGATTTGGATGTCCTTCTGCAGCGCCTCGATGTGATGCTTGACCCCTGGCAGGTCGGCCTCGGCCAAGGCCCGCATCTCGGCGTCGGTGCCCTTGTCGGCGAGCATCGCCTCCAGATCGGCCTGTTCGCGCTCGGCGGCGCGCAGCGCCCTGATCTTTGCCACCATCTCCTGGATGTCGGCATATTCGGAGGCCATCCTGACATAGGCGTCCGGCGCTGGCCCGGCCGACATCTGCGCTTCGAGCATGTCGAAACGCTTGACGACTTGATCCATACGGTCGCGGGGCAGGTTGATCATGGCGAAGTCTATAGCGGTATAGAGCGGTCGTCGGCAAAGGCTTGCAGCAGCGCCCGCATCGGCAGGCCATGCGCCGGCGCCATCAGATTGTCGTCGAAGAACGCTTCCAACTCGCTGAGCGGCAGTTCCGTCAGCATCGCCTTGACCGGGCCGATCGATGCCGGCGACATCGAGATCGAGCGGTAGCCAAGGCCGATCAGCGCCATCGCCGAGATCGGCTTGCCGGCAAGTTCGCCGCACAAGGTCACCGGCGTCTGGTTGCGAGCCCCGGCATCGGCAATTTGCTTCAAAACACGCAGGAACGGCGTCGACAGCGGGTCGAAGCGGTCGGACAATTGGGTGTTGCCGCGGTCCACCGCCATGACGAACTGGAACAGGTCGTTCGAGCCGACCGAGACGAAATCGACCGCCTTCATCAACTCGTCGAGCTGGAACAGCAGCGACGGCACCTCCAGCATCGCCCCCACCTTGAGGCTGGTCGGCAAATGATGGGCAAAGCGCGACAAATGCCGGACCTCGCGGTCGATGATCTCGCGCGCCTGCGCGATCTCGCCGAGTTCCGTCACCATTGGCAGCATCAGTTTCAGTTCGCGTCCGCCGCACGCCTTGAGCAGCGCGCGGATCTGGGTGCGCAGCAATCCTGGCCGGTCGAGCGTCAGGCGGATGGCCCGCCAGCCGAGAGCCGGATTTTCCTCCTGGATCGAGCCCTTGAAATAGGGCAGCACCTTGTCGCCGCCAATATCGATGGTGCGGAACGTCACCGGCTTGTCGCGCGCCGCCTCGAGCACGTCACGGTACAAGCGCTCCTGGGCTTCCGCGCGCGGAAAGGTCGAGGCGACCATGAATTGCAGCTCGGTGCGGAACAGGCCGATGCCGGCCGCGCCCGCTTCGGCCAGTTGCGGCAGGTCGACCGCCAGCCCGGCATTCATCAGAAGATCGACCTGGACACCGTCCTTGGTCACCGACGGCTTCTTGCGCAGCTCGCGGTAGACCTCCTGCCGCCGCGCCCTGAAGCGCACTTTCTCGGCATAGGCCGCCTCGAGGTCGGGCTGCGGGCGCAGATGGATCGCGCCTTCCTCGCCGTCGACGATGATGGCATCGCCGTTTTCCGCCATGGAAACGGCGCCCTTCATCTGGCCGGCGACCGGTATGCCCATCGCACGGGCCACGATGACGACATGGCTGGTCGCCGCGCCGTCCTCCAGCACCAGTCCGCGCAGCTTGTCTCTGGGATAGTCAAGCAGCTCGGCAGCACCCATCGAGCGGGCGACGATGATGGCGTCCTTGGGCAGCGAGGCCGCGACGTCCTCCGGTCCGCGCCCCATAAGCTGCCGCAGCAACCGGTTGGCGAGATCGTCGAAATCGCTCATCCGTTCGCGCAGATACGGATCGGTCATGTGCAGCATGCGGGCACGCATGTCGCTCTGCACCTTTTCGACCGCCGCTTCGGCCGTCAGGCCGTTGCGGATCGCCTCCTCCAGCCGGCGTACCCAGCCGCGATCGTTGGCGAACATGCGATAGGCTTCGAGCACCTGGCGATGCTCGCCCTCGAAGGCGACGTCGCGGCGCTCCAGCATGTCGTCGATGGAGAGCCTGAGCGAGCCGAGGGACGCGTCGAGCCGCCTGACCTCCTCCTCGCTGTCCTCGTTGAACAGGTTGGTGACGACAATGCGCGGCTCGTGCAGCACCACATGGCCAAGCCCGACGCCTTCATTGAAGGACAGGCCGGTAAAGCTTACCGGGCGACGCAGATCGAGCTCGAGGCCGGGGCGCGTCAGCCGCTCCAGATCGCCGGTCGCGATCATCTCGGCGATCACCATCGCCGTCGTTTCCAGCGCCTCGACCTCGTCGTCTCGATAATGGCGCATGGTCTTGTTCTGCACGACCAGGACGCCGAGCGTCCGCCCTGCCCGCAGCACCGGCACGCCGAGGAAGGAATTGTAGATTTCTTCCCCGGTCTCCGGCAGGTAGGCGAAGGCAGGATGCTCCTGTGCATTGGAAAGGTTGAGCGGCCGCGCCGAGGCCGCGATCGTGCCGACCAGGCCTTGACCCAGCCTGAGCTGCGCCAGGTGGACGGCGTTCGGGTTCAGGCCTTCGGTGGCGTAGAGCTCGAGCACCGAATCGGCGCGCAGCACATAGAGCGAGCAGACCTCGGCAACCATGTTGGAGGCGATGTCGCGCACGATCCGGTCAAGCCGCTCCTGCGGCTCCAGCGGCTCTTGCATGAGCTCGCGGAGCCGTTTCAGCAAAACGCGCGGGCCACTGGCCGAATCACGCATCGCGGCTTCTTCTCCAATAGCATTTCAGCCGGTGCAGGTTGCCCTGCACAGCGGCACAAACGCAACAACTCAATTAGAGCGCCGTGCGTCCAATCGGACGCATAAAGGCCGCTCCAAGACTTTCGATCTGCTACTGCTTATCCAGACCGTAGACGGAATGCAAAGTGCGAACTGCTAGTTCCGTATAGGGACCGTCGATCAGGATCGAAATCTTGATTTCGGACGTTGTAATGGCGCGGATGTTGATCGACCTGTCGGCCAGCGCCTTGAAGGCGGTGGCGGCGACGCCGGCATGGCTGCGCATGCCGATGCCGATGACCGAGACTTTTGACATGCCGGCTTCCGACTGCACCACATCGTAGCCGATCGTCGCCTTCAGCCGTTCGAGCACGGCAAGCGCCTTGTCGACGTCGCCGGATGGCACGGTGAAGGTCATATCGGTGAACTTGCCGTCCTCGGAAATGTTCTGGACGATCATGTCGACGTTGATGTTGGCCTCGGCGAGCGGCCCGAAAATGCCGGCGGCGACGCCCGGCCGGTCGCCGACGCGGCGCAGCGATATCTGCGCCTCGTCCTTGGCATAGGCAATTCCGGTGACGACCTGCTGTTCCACGATCTCTTCCTCGTCGCAAATAAGCGTTCCCGGCGGATTGAGCAAATCCCCCATTCCGGGTGCATCGGGATCGTCGAAGGACGACCGCACAAAGGTACGCACCCTGTGCACCATGGCAAGCTCGACCGAGCGCACCTGCAGGACCTTGGCGCCCAGCGAGGCCATTTCGAGCATTTCCTCGAAGGAAATCTTGGCCAGCCGCCGCGCCTTCGGCTCGATGCGCGGATCGGTCGTGTAGACCCCGTCGACATCGGTGTAGATGTCGCAGCGGTCGGCCTTGACCGCCGCCGCGATGGCGACAGCGCTGGTATCGGAACCGCCGCGGCCGAGCGTTGCGATCCGGTTGTCCGGCCCGATGCCCTGGAAACCGGCCACCACCGCCACCTGGCCTTCGCCGAAGCGCTTGATCAGGAACGCGCCGTCAATATCGAGAATGCGCGCCGCGCCATGCGCGTTGTCGGTCTTGATCGGGATCTGCCAGCCTTGCCAGGAGCGGGCATGCACGCCGATATTCTGCAGCGCGATCGCCAGCAAGCCGGCGGTGACCTGCTCGCCGGACGCGACGACGGCGTCATATTCGCGCGCATCGTGCATCGGCGAGGCCTCGCGCGTCCAATGCACGAGCTCGTTGGTCTTGCCGGCCATCGCCGAGACCACGACGGCGACCTCATGGCCGGCATCGACCTCGCGTTTGACGTGACGCGCCACATTGCGCATGCGGGCGATGTCGGCGACGGACGTTCCGCCGAATTTCATCACGATGCGCGCCATGGAAGCGAAATGCCTTTGACTGAATGCCGGACCGAGGGCCGAAAAGCGGAAATGCGTCCGACCGGGCCGGACGCTCAATGCGCGGCCTCCTTAGCCAAATGATCGCGGTTTCGCAAGGCATGCCGCCGCTGCCGGCCAGGCGACACACGAGCGCAGTGTCACGCCTGCACCGCTTCTTGGCAAATGCCGCTCGCTTCAGCCCTACAGTGCTGTGGCTCTCCACAGGCGCGGATAATCGAGGACGAAACCGAGCGGCGAAACCTCCAGCATCTCATTGTAGCCGAACAGCGGCGCGGCATAGGCGTAGTGTGCTGCATCGACGCGTCGATAGGTCTGTTCCAGGTGCGTCAGCCTCAGGTCGGGAAATGTCAGATAGGCCGCCGGGGCGGGCGTCGCCGTGCCGACATCGAGGGCAAAACGGCGGAGCGCCAAAAGGTTTGTGGCGGGCGTGAAGCCGAGATCGACATCGATGAGACCGTCGACTTCAGCTTGATGCTCGCCGTTCAGCGTCCATTGGCGCTCGGTAAGCCGGTCGATGCTATAATGCAGCTCTTGCGTGCCGAGGAAGCCGTCGGCACGCGCCGAGCGCGTATGCCAGCCGGCATCGCAGTCCACCTCGTAGGCGATGCTGCACGGCTTGCCGTCCTGAACGAAAAGCGCGTGTCCCCTGAGGTTCCACCCGGAACTCGCTTCCGACAGCAGGCAAGCGTCGTGGCCTTCCTGGTCAAGCCGGCGCCAAAGAATGGAAGCAACCGTTCGCATCATTGTGCACTCCTTCGGACACGATGTCTCTGCTTCGTCCGCCAGGGCATTGGTGTTTCCTTCCGGCACACCATCAACTGACATGTGCTGACACAATTGCCTCCGGCAAAAGGCGGTGCTGTCAGGCATCACGCGCATCGCGCTGCCGGCGGTGAATTTCGCGCCTTGACATTCGCAGCCTTGCGCCCGACTTCCTAGCGTCCGAGGAGACCACGCCATGCCAGAGCCCCGACGATCGACGATCGATGCCGGAGAGGTGGAACGATTTTCCGCCCTTGCCGCCGAATGGTGGAACCCGAACGGCAAGTTCCGCCCGCTGCATAAGTTCAACCCGATCCGGCTTGCCTATATCCGCGACCAGGTGGCGGCCCGCTTCGGCCGTGATCCGCGTGCGGCACGGCCGTTCGAAGGCCTGCGCTTCCTCGACATTGGCTGCGGCGGCGGGCTTTTGTGCGAGCCGATGGCGCGGCTTGGCGCCGAAGTGGTCGGCGCCGATGCCTCAGTCACCAACATCGAAGTGGCCAAGCTGCATGCGGCGGAAGTCGGCGTGAGCGTTGACTACCGCGCCATGACCGCGGAAGACCTGGCCGACGCTGGCGAAAAATTCGACGTCATCCTCAACATGGAAGTGGTCGAGCATGTCGCCGATGTCGATCTGTTCCTGGCCAAATGCGGCGAGATGGTCAAGCCCGGCGGCATCATGTTCGTCGCCACCATCAACCGCACGCTGAAGGCCCTGGGCCTGGCCATCATCGGCGCCGAATATGTGCTGCGCTGGCTGCCCCGCGGCACCCACCAGTTCGGCAAGCTGGTGCGCCCCGAGGAACTCGAAAAGGCGCTTGCCGGCGCCGGCCTGACCGTCATCGACCGCACCGGGGTCAGCTACAGCCCGCTCGCCGATCGCTGGCAGCGGTCGAAGGACATGGACGTCAACTACATGGTGCTGGCGGAGAAGGTATCCGTCTGAAGCTTACGCCTTCTGGCCCCTATGTCTTCTGGCTTTGCGCCTTGGTGGTGATGAACACGCCGGCGGTGATGATGACGGCACCCGCCCAGGTCAGCAACTGATAGCGCTCGCCGAGGAAGAGCGTCCCGGCAAACAGCCCGACCGCCGCCGCCACATAGCCGATCTGGCTGAGATAGACCGGGCCGCCGACCGCTTGCAGGCGGAAGAAGAAGGCGAACATCGCCGAGGCTGATGCCACCTGTGCCGCAGCGACCAGCGGCACGCCGCCGAGCGAGCCGAATGCATTGCCGCCCAGCAGGACCAGAATGCCGGCAAGCAGCATCAAGGCTGCTGCCAGATGGCTGCCGACGGCAAGCTCGATCGGGCCGGTGTCTTCAGGCCAGTCGACGGTGCGGTAGATGTTGCCGGCGGCGAGGCTGACCGGGATGAGCAGGCCCATCGCCACCCAGAAAAATTCGGCCGGATGGCCCGCTTCCCCGCGCGTCACGGCCACCATGACTGCGCCCACGAAACCGACGACTATGCCGACGATGCCCAGCATGGTCGGGCGCCTGACCCCGAGCAGCATCGAGAACACCAGCGTGACGACCGGCGACAGCGTGAACATGATGCCGCTGTAGCCGGCGCCCAGATGCGGAATGGCTGAAAACATCAGCAGATTGGGGATTGCGTAGGAGACGGCCGCGGTGACAAAGAAATAGCGCAGCCTGTGCGGCGAAAGCCGCATGCGCTGCCCGTTGAGCAGCAATGCGCACAAAAGCACGCCGCCGGCGCCAAGCGAGATGACGAAGGCCCAGACCATGGCGGGGACGCCGGCCGCCGTCGCGATCTTGCCGAACGGCAGCGTCAGGCCGAGCAGTCCACCGGTGACGACCAGAAGGCCAAGCGCCGAGTCCCAGAGAAATTTCATCGCCGTCCCATCGCCTGTTCGCACTTGGCCGATACCACAAGCTGAGGTACGATAAGGTAAAGATTCTTCACGTCAAGATACATAACGGTGAGAGACATGGATCGCGCAGCAAAAGCGATCGAGCAGTGGAAAAAGGAACGGCCGGATCTCGATGTCTCGCCGATGGCCGTGCTCGGACGGTTGAACGAGGCTGCCTCGTTGATCGCGCGGGAGCGGCTGGCGCCGCTGTTTGCAAGTTACGGACTGCAATCCGGAGAATTCGATGTGCTGGCGACGCTGCGTCGTTCCGGGCCGCCATACGCGCTGACGCCGACCGCTCTGTACGAGGCGACGATGGTGACATCGGGCGCGATGACCAACCGCCTCGATCGGCTCGAGAAATCCGGCTTGATCAAGCGCGGGCCACATCCCGACGATCGCCGCGGCATCGTCGTACAACTGACCCGGAAGGGCCTCGCTTTGATCGACGAGGCGGTTGCCGCGCACGTTGCCAACGAGCACGAGATACTTTCCGGCCTGATACGCCCGGAGCAGGTCATGCTGGCACGCCTGCTCGAAAAATTGATCGCGAGCCTAGGCTAACCAAACCGGCCAAAAGGGCCGGCCGAGAAGGTGGAAAACTCAAATCCTGGCCGCGGAGCCTCGTTTGGGCCGGCGGACAGCTCTGATCTTGCCGCTGTTTCCGCCGCCACAGAAAAACTGGTCACCGCCATCGGATTCGAGCCCCGACACGCCTGTTCCTGGCGGCATATCGAGCTTCTCCAGGACCTTTCCCGTTTCAGGATCGATCCGCCGGACATCGCTCTCCTCACCCTCCCAGGTGCCATGCCACAGCTCGCCATCGACCCAGCTGACCCCGGTGACGACGCGGTTGGAAACGATGGTGCGAAGGATTGCCCCTGTCTCGGGATCGACCTGATGGATCTTTCGGCCCCGGTGCTGCCCGACCCAGAGTGTTCCTTCGGCCCAGGCGAGCCCGGAATCACCGCCATTGCCGGGCGCCGGGATCGACGCCAGCACCTGGCCATTCTTCGGATCGATCTTGTGGATGCGATCCTCGGCGATCTGATAGAGGTGCTGGCCGTCGAAGGCCGTTCCGGCGTGTGCCGCGACATCGATCGAGCGCACTACTTTGCCGCTCGCCGGATCGAAGGCGTTCAATCTGTCGCCTGACGCAAACCAGACATGCTCACCGTCGAAGGTGACGCCGTCGACGTGGTCGACACCCGGAAAGGGTCCATATTCACGGAGGATTTCGGCTGAGGATCGTTTCATAATACCACCCTAGTAGCCCGGCAACGGGCCGGGGAGTAACAAGATTGTCGGGAAACCCGGTACCGGCGGGGTCATCCAGCGACGCGCCCGCCCGCGGCCGAACGACTGCACCTTGCCTGACTGGGCGAGCTGCTCGAGCGCCCGCTGCACGGTACGCGAACTGGCTCCAAGCGCAATCGCCAAGGCCGAGCTCGACCACGACTCGCCGTCGGCGAGGAAGGCGAGCACCGCGGCATGATCGTCCTCGACGGGCGGCGCCAGCACGACGACCTCGCCGGCGCGGCGTGGCGCCAGGGCAAAGCCCCGCTTCGTCGCGCTCACATCGGCCAAGCTCCGAAGCTCCGCGCGAAGTCGCCCGATTTCGACCCGTAACCGCGCGCGATGTGATTCGTCCGCGTCCTTTCCGCGGAAAGCGCGCGCAATAAGCGTCGATCTTGCCACGTCCCTCGGCCAGGCTTCGGCCAGCGCGCGGGCAACAGCGAACAGCACCGGGCGGGTCGCCAGCGAGATGGCGGTGTCTGCGACCCGCACGACATTGCGGCATGCATCCACCACCAGCGCCCCCGACGCCAGGAGCGCTTCGACTTCGTCGAGCAGAAGGGGCCGTTCCTCGCCACGGGCGACAAGGCGTGCCGCCGGCGTCTCCAGCACCAGCGATGCGCTCTCCACCTCTGCGGTCAGCGCGGGGATGCCGGCCGCGCGCGCCGCCCGCGCCGCTAGGGCGAGTGCGGCGCG
>NZ_JAMYOU010000047.1:0-27291 GCF_040319995.1 Mesorhizobium sp. M0815
CACCACCGTGCCATGGCCGCTCGCCCTTCAGAGCAAGCGCCGTTCTCTCTCCAAAACTTTTTGCAGAACCTTCAGGACACTATCTGATCAAACAAATGACGATGACCGCGACGACGCTGCCAGGACGGTGTCCGGTATCTGGCGGTTGGACCATTGCCTTCCCGCATGGCTATCGCCGTTGACCTTCTTCATTCTCCAGCCGAGCATGACGACTGTCAATGGATGCAGGGGTTGCCCCCGCCGTCTGTTGCGCAAAATGTTTTCCCGTGGGTTAGTGGCGGCGCGTTGAGTTGGCCAAATGATCGATCAACCTCTCCCCGTTCACGGGAGAGGGTATCGTCCTTCGACGAACTCGCGAGGCAGGTGGGCGGCGCGGACTCAACCAATATTACGGGAAGACCGCCGCGTATTCGCTGCGGAAATCCCCGATGACGTCGTCGACCGTCATGTCGGGGTCGCCCTGGAATGTGTACATCGTATTCCACACCGAGTTCAGCCAGTCGGTGTCGGATATGTTGAAAGGATTCTGGACGCTGAAGCCGGGCTTTTTCAGCGAGTCGAGGACGAGCTGGTTGCAGGCGTCGAGCTTGTCGGTCGGAACGTCCAGGCGCACCGGGCTCGATCCCTTGATGGAAGCGAACTCGGCGTTGATCTTGGGGTCGACGACGGTACCGGCGAAGTCGAGCTCTGCCTTGAGCACGTCATCGGGCTGGCCGCCGAGGATGCCGAACGCATCCACCGTCACCGATAGCGCCTTGGTGCCGGGAATGTTGATGCAGCCGAAATCCTCGCCGAGCACCTTCTTGTTGGCCTTCCACTGACCCTTCATCCAGTCGCCATGGATCTGCATGAGCGTCTTGCCCGAAATGACCGTGCTGGTCGTCTCGTTCCATTGCCGGTTCACCCAGCCCGCGTCGGCCTGGCTGGTGATCTTGCGGAACATGTCGATCGCGTCGCGCAGGCCTTTCTCGTCGAACACAGTCTTGTCAGGCGTTTCACCATAGAAGCGGTTGTATATGTCCGGGCCGGCGACGGCAGCGACCAGGGCATGAAAGAGATAGCCGGCCTGAAACGTGTTGCCGCCCACTCCGATGAAGGTGAAGCCGGCCTGCTGGACCTTTTTCATGTCGGCGAACATATCGTCGAGCGAGGCCCATTTGGTCGGGTCGACGCCGGCCTCGGCGGCGACCTTCTTGTTGTAGTAGATCATCCCGTCGATATGGACGCCGGTCGGGATTTTGCGGATCTCGCCGTCGACCTTGATTGACTTCAAAACCGTTTCGGGAAAATTCGGCGTCGCCCCGATCTTGTCGAAATAGGCGTCGAGCGGCTCGCCCAGTCCGCGTTTGGTCAGATCGCGATAAAGGCCAGGCTCGGAGTTGATGAACAAATTGGGTGGTGTGCCGGCGACGATCAGGCTGACCAGCGGGCTGGAGCCGGCCTGCTCGTGCGGCACGGCCATCTCGGTAATCTTATTACCTTTCGCTTCGAACGCCTTGACGATCGCGTTGAGCGCGCCGATCTCGCTCTCATTCGACCATGTATGGAACAGTTTGAGCTCGGTGGCGGCGGCGCTGGCGAACGGCGCGGCGCCGATCGCCAGCGCCAGTCCAAATGCGCCCAGCAGTCTCTTGGACGTCAGTCTTCTGGACATCGTTTCCTCCCTATTGATGTTAAATCCGACTCCGAGTTTCGGCGTCGAAAAGATTGAACCGGTCGGCCGGAAAGATCGCTCTGACGCTGGCGCCGTCCCGCAGCGCGCCGATCTGCGAATGGTCTACATGCACAGCCAGCAGCTCGTCGGCGGCCGCCAAGAAGGCGGTACCGTCGCTACCGGTCTTTTCGCTGTAGCGCAGCGGCAGGTCGAAGATGGCGGCCGGTTTGCCGCCATTCGGCCTGCCGATCGAGAAATGCTCCGGCCGCAAGCCGACCAGCACCTTCATGCCCGTGGCCGGCTGCCTGATGAAGGAATAGTCGGACAGGTCCATCTCGACGCCGGTCGACCGGTGGGTCGCGACGACGCGGTTGCCGGTGAGATCGATCGTCGTCTCGAAGACGTTCATCGGCTGCGAGCCGACAAAACGAGCGACGAAGAGGTTGGCCGGCCGCTCGTAGATCTCGTCCGGCGTGCCGATCTGCTGGATGACGCCGCCGTCCATTACAGCGATCCGCGTCGCCATAGTCATCGCTTCGACCTGGTCATGGGTAACGTAGACGACCGTCTTCTTGAGGTCGTGGTGGAGCTTCTTGATCTCCAGACGCATCTCGGTGCGCAGCTTGGCGTCGAGGTTGGACAACGGCTCGTCGAACAGGAACACGTCGACATTCTTCACCAGCGCGCGGCCGATGGCGACGCGCTGGCGCTGGCCGCCGGACAGTTGCGCCGGACGGCGGTCGAGCAGCGGTTCGATACGCAACAGCTGTGCGGCCCAGGCGACACGCCGCTCTATCTCGCCGCGGTCGAGCCGTTGCGCCGAGAGGCCGAACTTCAGGTTGCCGCGCACCGTTTTTGTCGGATAGAGCGCATAGGACTGGAACACCATGGCCAGGCCGCGGTCCTTGGGATCGAGATCGGTGACATCGCGGCCGCCGATGGTGATCGAGCCTGCGGTCACCTCCTGCAGGCCGGCAAGCAGGTTAAGCAATGTGGTCTTGCCGCAGCCGGACGGGCCGAGCAGCACCAGGAACTCGCCGTCATTGACGGTGAGGTCGAGATCCTCGAGCACGGTGACGCGCCCGAACTGCTTGACGATATTTTTGAATTCGACCTTCGGCACGGCTATCCCTTGATGGCTCCGGCGGTGATGCCCTGGACGAAGAATTTGCCGAGCCCGAAATAGACCACCAGCGGCGGGATGGCCGTCAGCAAAGCTGCGGCCATGTCGACATTGTAGTGGACCTCGCCGCGCTCCGTGATGACGGTGTTGGCCAGGATGACGGTCATCGGTTGGGCGCCCATGCCGCCAAAGGTGAGCCCGATCAGGAAGTCGTTCCAGACGCTGGTGATCATCAGGATCAGCACGACGATCATGATGTTGCCGGACATCGGCAGGATAATCTCGGCGAAGATGCGCCAGAAGCTACCGGAATCCATGATCGCCGCGTTGATGATCTCGGGCGGCACGTCCTTGTAGAAATTGCGGAAGATCAACGTCAGCAGCGGCATCGCCAGCACGGCGTGGATGACGGCGATCGCCCAAATGGTGCCGTAGATGCCGAGCGAGGCGGTCAGGGCGACCAACGGGATCATGATGATCTGGAACGGCACAAAGGCGCACATGAACAATACGAACAGAAAGGGGCCAGCCCAGCGGACGTTCCACAGAGCCAGCGCGTAGCCGGTGACCGACGCCAGGGCGATCGACAGGAACAGGCTCGGGAACAGAATGGCGAGCGAGATGAAGAATCCGTGCCTGACACCCTCGCACGTCATGCCCGAGCAGACTTCTGCCCAGGCCTTCCACCAGCCTTCGAATGTCCAGGTGGTCGGCAGCGAAAAGACCTCGCCGAGCGCGATCTGGTCCATTGTCTTGAAAGAGGTGACGATCACCACGTAGAGCGGGATCGAAATGAAGGCCGCGCACATGGCGAGGAACACGAGGACGGCGATCGACGCTCCCTTGATGCGGCGGCGCCTACGGGGGTAGACGCGCCCGCCGATGCGCGCGGCCGCTGATGTCTCGTAAGCGGACACGGCATTCATACGGCGGCGGCCTGGCGACGGCGGACTTGCCAGGCGGTGACCAGCATCAGCGGCAGGAAGACGGCAGCCGTGATCAACAGCATGATGACTGCTGAGGCGGACGCGTAACCGATGTTGGAACGGGTCGAATAGGCGTTGATGACGAAATAGGCCGGCGTCCAGGTTGACGTACCGGGTCCGCCATTGGTCATGGCGAGCACGATGTCGTAGGTCTTGACCACGCCGAGCGACAGCAGGATCGCGCAGGTCAGGAACGTGAACTTCAGCATCGGAATGATGATCTCGACGTAGAGCCGCCAGAAGCTCACGCCGTCGAGCTTGGCGGCGCTCCAGATTTCCGTGTTGATCGACTTCAGGCCGGCCAGCATCAGCGCCATGTAGAAGCCGAGCCCGTGCCAGATCGAGGCGAGAATGATGCCGTAGATTGCCGTGGCAGGATCGGCCAGCCAGTTGAAATTGGCGCTTTCCCAGCCCAGCTGGTGCAGGAAGTTCTGGACACCGAGGGCCGGGTTGAACATCCAGCGCCAGACGATGCCGGTGACGATCAGCGACACCGCGAGCGGATAGAGAAAAATCGTCCGGAAGAAGCCTTCGCCGCGCTTTTCCTTCTCGATCATCGCGGCCAGGATGAAACCCAGCACGATGGCGAGCGCGCTGCCGATCGCCAGGACGACGACGTTCCGGAGCGAGGTCATCCAGACGCCGTCGCTGAAAAGCCGGTCATACTGGCGCGCCCAAACTGCGGGGTCGATCGCGTAGTCAGGGAAACGACGCGAACGCGTGAACGACATCCAGATCGTGCATCCGATGGCGCCGGCGAAGGCCACCAGGGTGACAGTGAGCGCAGGAATCAGCGCAAGCTGCGGCGAGACCTTGCTCCACCTGAGCGCCATTCGGGTTCCTCCCTCGAAGGCCTGCCTTAGCCGATCGCGGCTCTGGCAATTTTCATATTAGCGTTAAACCAATCATGACGATATCGCTCTGTCAACAGTGACAAGCAAATCGGGATCAAATGGCACCGGGCATTCGAGAAAACGACGCTGCAGCGCAGCAAACCCGCGCTTTGGCGGGTGAGAATTCATATTGACAAAGCGCGCGGCGGGGAGCAAAGGCGATATTAACGCTCATACGAAATTCGACCTATCGGGAGGAAAACGTCATGAAAGGGATCACCGGCTTCGGCCACGCCGCCATCAAGGTGAAGGACCTGGACGCCAGCCTCGCCTTCTATAGGGACAAGCTCGGCTTTCCCGAGATGCTGCGCCTTCACAATAAGGACGGCAGCACTTGGCTGGTGTATCTCAGGATCACGGAAGAGGTGTTCTTGGAGATATTTCCCGGCGCGGAAAACGATCGCGCTCCCGGCTGGAACGCCAACGGCGTCAATCACATGTGCCTGACGATCGATAATCTTGACAGCTTCTGCCCGGCGATCGAGGCCAACGGCATCAAGCTGACCGCACAGATCAAGGACGGGCTCGACGGCAACCGCCAGGCCTGGATCGAGGATCCTGACGGCAATCGCATCGAGCTGATGGAGATGCACGCCGATTGCCTTCAGTACAAGGGTCTGAAACGGTTGCGCGAAGAGGGATTGCTGCCGGCTTAAGTCCTCTCAGGCAACATGGCCAATGTGACGAGATCTTGCAGAGAACCCGTACCCGACTGAAGGACATCGCGGTGGCCACCGGCTACTCGGCGAACACCGTTTCGCTGGCGCTGCGCGGCAGTCTGCGAATTCCGGAGGAAACGCGCGACCGTATCCAGTCGGCCGCGCAGAGCCTGAACTATTTTCCGAACACCATCGCGCAGGCGCTGGTCAGCCGCGAGACGCGGACGATCGGGCTGGTGCTCACCGACATCATGAACCCGACGCTGACGCTGGTGTCGCGTTTCCTCGAGAGGGAGCTCGCCCAGCGTGGTTATTCCCTGATGCTGGCCGCCAGCGACCACGATTCCGCCAAGGAGTGGAGTGCGCTGAACGTGTTCCGCTCGCGGCAGGTCGACGGCATCCTCATTTATCCGACCAACCACGACCGGCTCGACCACATCCGCGCGGTGCGTCAGGTCGGATATCCCGCACTGGTGCTTGCCGATATTCCGGTTGCCGGCCTCGACGTGGTGGCGATCGACGACCGCAGCGGCGGCTACAAGGCGGTCCGGCACCTGATCGAGCGCGGCCATCGTCGCATCGCCATGCTCGACGCGGCGCAGCTGCTCGGCAACAGCGAAAAGCATGACGGCGCGTTTCGCGCCGTGACCGAGGCAGGGCTTCCCGCCGATGCGCTCGTCGTGGTCAAGCCCGGCGGCCATTCGGCGACCGACGGTTTTCAGGCGATCGGCGAGGCAATGAAGCCGAAGCAGCGGCCGACGGCGCTGTTTGCCACGACCGATTCGCTCGCCATTGGAGCGTTGCGCTGGTGTCGCGAGCAGGGCGTCTCCGTGCCCGGCGAACTGGCGATCGTCGGCTATGACAACACCGAAGCGGCGGACTTCAGCTCGGTGCCGATTACATCGATCAACTATGCCGCCGCCGAGGTCAGCAGCCATGCGGTTGAGCGGATCCTGTCGATGATCGGCAAGCCGTTACCGACGCCGATCGTGACGCTGATCGATCCGGAACTGGTGATCCGCCAATCCACCTGAGGCACGGCGCGTTCGATCGTCAGACACGACCAGCGTGGCAGCGCGATGCGCAGTGGCGGAGCGGACGTTGCTCACCGGTTTCGTGCGCCCTACGTGTGCAGCGAAAGATTGATGTAGCTGAGGGGCTTTCAGTTGCGGCGGCAAAATCGTAAATTCGGTTACGTTTGGGCGGGCATCCTCGCCAAATTGGTCTGACAGAGACATTAAGAAGATAATGAAATGAATATGTTACGCCACAGACTTGCGGTGGCGCCAATGATGGATTGGACAAACACGTGAGCAAAATCAGGTAGTTATTGGATGTCGTGTGCAAAAACTGCACACGAAAGTTCTGCTTCTCTTCCATTTTCGTTTCTGCGAGGCGGTGGCCGTTTCCACCCCACGGTTCTCGGTCGCCCACGACCAACTGTCCGAGACCTCGAAGCAACTTGCGTGCGGTGGGTTTTGCGAAAGCTAGAAATCCGCTCGTGGTTTCCGAACACACCGGCCTTTGGATTGCGAGGTGTCTGTTGCTTCGGTCGGATGTGCGGAGAACGGTCGCTTCCAGCAACGCCGAGTCGCCGGGGAAATGGTTAGGTCAGGATGACCGGTGGTCGTGAAACGCAATACCGTGTGTCGCCCATTATATGGCCTGTAGCCTGAAATCACTCGCTGCGACGGGCATGACAGCCCTAAGCAGCGCGATCGACTTTTCCAGGCCTTCCAGGCTGTTGAGCAGAACGTCTTCGTGTTCGATCGAGAGCCAGCCGTCATACCCGGCCATTTTCAGGCGATAGCAGAATTGCCGCCACCACTGCTCGCCGTGGCCGAAGCCGAGCGTGATATAAGACCAGCTGCGGGAGGGGATGTCCATCAGTGAGCCGTTTTCGAGCAGAGAGGTCTTCGCCTGCACTGGAGTGTTGAGCATCGTGTCCTTGGCATGGACGTGATAGACGGCCTCACCGAGTGCTTCGGCCGCAACGAGCGGATCCGCGCCCATCCAGAACAGATGCGACGGGTCGAGATTCGCACCGATGACGGGACCGACAGCCGTTCGGAGCTTTAGAAGCGACGGAACGTTGTAGACGCACTGGTTTCCATGAAGTTCCAGCGCGATGCGTTCGACCCCGCATTCCTTGGCAAGTTTCGCAATCTCCGCCCAGAAAGGCAAAAGCTTCTCTTCCCACTGGTAGCGCAAGATCTCTTGCGTCTCCGGCGGCCAAGAGGAGACTACCCAGTTCGGCATGAGGTCATCCTTGCGTCCCGCCGGCAGGCCAGACATCGTACAGACAGTCGTGATTCCCATCTCGCCGGCGACGCGTATTGTGTCCTTCAGGCATTCACCTTGTTCGGGTTGCGTTGGATGTAGCGGATTGCCGTTGGCGTTGAGCGAAATGATTTCGAGGCCACGGCGTTCGAAGGCTTTGGCGAAGGTCCGGCGCGCATCCGGGCTCGCCTTGATCGTCTTCAGGTCGAAATGCGGCGCGGTCGACCAGCCGCCTGTGTTCACCTCGACACCAGAGACGCCAAGGCGTGCGGCATGGTCGAGAAGTGCATCGAATGTCGTGCCGCCGAGGCTGTCGGAAACGAAGCCCAGTTTCATATCTCTTTCCTCTTACCGGTTGTACAGGGCTGGTTTTTCCGCCCTCCCAATAGTGATGCGTTGACCCTTCTGGAGGGCCTCAACGCCGGCTTCGGCGACCCGAGCAGTGCAGTAGCCATCCCAAGCGTCTGAGGCAACGGCCGGGAATTTCCCCGTTCGAACGAAGTGAAGGAAAGCCTTGTTCTGGAGCCGGTAGGCTTCAGCAAAACGGGGTCGCCAATCCGGTGCATAGCGCTCGTAGACCATGAGAGCGCCGTTTTGCCGCGTGGGGGCGGACACATTTAGAAAGATCGATCCCTTTTCGCCAACGAGCTCGCCGCGCACGTCATAGCCATAGGCGGCGTTGTTGTTGATCTCGATATTGACGAGCTGACCCTTGTCTGTCTCGAGAACCATGAAGACCGGCGCTCCAGTCGTCGAAGCGTCGACGCCTCCCGGCTGAAAAACCGAGATCGCAGTATGATCGGCGCCCAGAATGAAGCGCGCGATGTCGAATTCATGCGGCGCGGAATTGGTGATCGCCATCTGGCCGGTGAAGTTCGCCGGCGCTTCCACGTTCCGGTGGAAGTTATGCATCATGATCGCCCGGCCAAGCGAGCCGTCGTCGAGCGACGCCTTCATGTCCCGATAAGATGGATCGAAGCGGCGCATGAAACCGAGCTGGACGAACTGCCGGCCGCGCGACACTTCCGCGTCGATCACGTCCAGGCACTCCTTCGAACTTTGCGACAACGGCTTTTCGCACAGGACCGGCTTTCCTGCTTCGATCGCGGCGAGCGACAGGGGCGCATGGGTCTCGTCCGGGCTGGCAATGAGCACCGCGTCAACGTCGCTGCGTTGGATGGTTTCCACGGGGTCCGTGGCCACATCAGTCGCGCCGCAATCCCTTGCCACTTTTTGGGCCCGCTCCGGTGAGGCGTCGCACACGACCTGCAGGTTTGCCCCCGGCAGGTCTTCGGCGACAATCCGAGCATGGTCGGCGCCCATGATGCCCGCGCCGATGATCGCTATTCTGATCGACATTCATAATGTCCCTATTTTCTGAGAGCCCACTGGCGAAGAGACTTGTCTCCATAAGCCGCAAGCACAACGATCACGCCCAGAAGCAGCACGAACCATTGAGGCTGCACGCCGTTGACGACGAGGTAGGATTGAATGGACGACAGGACGAAGGCTCCCATGAGCGCTCCTGGAAGCGAAATCCGTCCGCCGGCCAGCAGACATCCGCCAAGCACACAGGAAGCGATGGCCTGCAGCTCCATGAGACGTCCCATGGAGCCGTCCGCGAAACCGAGCTTGCCTGCCTCGAGCGTTCCCGCAAGGGCCGCCAGCGTGCCGCAAAGGACAAAGGCCGAAAGCTTGATCCGATCGACGCGGACGCCACGGGAATGCGCGCTTTCGACTGAACCGCCGACCGCGAGCAGCCGGTTGCCGAAAGGCATTGCCTTCAGCATCACCATCAGAATGACGAGCACGATAATCAACCAGTACAGCGCGGTGTTGAAGTGAAGGAAATCACCTCCGCCGAGAATCCAGTACGTCCATCCCTTGCGAGCCGCATAGGGAATCGAAAACGAGAATCCTTCCGTCAGTGCGATGGCAATGCCGCGGAAGATCATCAGCGTGCCGAGCGTGATGATGAGGGACGGCGTCTCCGTACGGGTAACGAGCAGACCGTTGATAAGACCGATTGCGGCGCCGACAACAATCGCGGCCAAGGCGGCGATCGAGGGATCGACGTTCGCGGCGAGCCAGAGATAGGCCAGCGCGCCCATGCCGAACGTCGAACCGACCGAAATGTCGATCTCTCCCGTGCCGATGACCAACGCAACGCCAAGACTCATCAGCCCCAGCGTTGCCGTCACCTGAAGGATCGTGCCGATATTGTCGACGTTGGCCCATCTGCCGTCCGAGGTTGAGGCGAATATCGCGATCAGAATCGCGCCGATCAGAAAGATGCCAATCTCCGCATGACGCCGAATGAGGGGTTTGGCGACTGACATTGCCATCAGATAGTCTCCCGCCTTTCGACCACGCGGCCACCCTGCCGAATGACTTCTTCAAGCTCCTCGGCGGTCATGGAATCCGTGGAAGCGTCGGCGACCTTTTCGCCGTTTTCCATAATGACTATGCGGTCCGCGAGTTTGTGCACCTGGAAGATGTCGTGGGTGATATAGATGACGAGCAGGCCTTGCTCCTTGAGTTGGACCGCCAGCTCGTTGACGTGCTCGCGCTCGCGCACCGACAGGTGGTTCGTCGGTTCATCCATGATGACGACACGGTTCTTGAACTCGACGGCCCGACCGATCTTGACGGACTGACGCTCTCCGCCGGAAAGGCGTTCCACCTCGTCGTCGGCAGATACGTTCTCGCGAAGGCCGAACTGCCGGATCACCCGGCTGGACTTCTCGCGCATCAAGCTGAAATCGAGGAAGGGAATGCCAAGAATGCGCTTTACCGGTTCCCGCCCGAGGTAAAAATTGCGGGCAATCGATAGATTGTCGCAAAGTCCGACGGACTGCTGGATCGTCTCGATACCCTGGTCGATAGCGAGCTTCGGGTGAAACCTCTCGACCTTCTTGCCGTCGAAAAAGACCTCTCCGGACGTCGGCGCGTAAATGCCGCAAAGAACGCGGATTAACGTTGTCTTGCCGGCGCCATTGTCGCCGACGAGCCCGACAAGCTCCCCGGCACGGAAGTCCACCGACACGTGCTTGAGCGCGTGAAAGGCGCCAAAGTGAAGGTCAACGTTCTTGACCTGAATAAGGGGGTGATTCTTCGTCATTTGAGCGTCCTCCCGCATCAAACGCTGTGCCCGAGGAAACGGGCAAGTTTCTGGTTGAAGATGACCGCCACGATGAGCACGACGCCGACGAAGCTGACGTACCAGGAAGACGGTGCGCCAAGTGCTATCAGTTCGTAGCGGAAGCTCACGACGATGAGCGCTCCGAGAATGGCGCCGAGGATCGAACCGCGTCCGCCGGTCAGCAGGCAGCCGCCGATGACCGCGGCGGAAATTGCCTCAAGCTCCATGTTTTCGCCAAGCGTGACATGGGTCTGCGGCTGGTTGCACAAGGTCAGGATCCCGGCGAAGCCAGCCAGCGATGAGCAAAGGATGAAGGCGGCGATCTTGACGCGGTCAGTGCGCACACCGCGAGATTCAGCGCTTTCCAGACTGCCTCCCGTTGCCAGAAGCCGGTTACCGAACGGCGTCGTCCAAAGCAGAAGGCTGAGGATTGCCGCGACCACGACCAGCCAGTAGGTGGCGGCTTCGATGCCGAAGAGTTCGCCGCCGAGCAGGCGGGTAAGGGGATGGCTGCGTGCCGGCGGCGAAAAATTGTGAACAGATCCACCCGTCCAGACATAGATGATACCGCGGGCGGTAAAGAGACCGCCCAGCGTGACGATCATGGACGGCAACTGTCCCTTGACGACGGCGACAGCCTGAAGAAACCCGGCGAGCACGGCAATGCCGATCGCGACGATCAGGGAGCCAGCTACACCGAGGGTCGGTTCCAGGGTAATGAAGGCTACCCCCGTCAGCCCATAGACAGAACCGACCGACAAATCGATTTCCTTGGTCATGATGACAAGGGCCTGGCCCATCGCCACGAAGGCGAGGATGGACGCGAACTGCGTCACGTTGGAGACGGTCTGAATGGTCCACCAGCCTGAAAAGTCGATCAGGGTGAACACGATAAGCATGACGGTGACGCCGACAATCGCGCCGAAGCCTTGGCTTCGCACAAGATATTTCATGACACTTGGACTCGCCGGTTTCAGCGCGCGGCATTGACCGCGAAAACGAATAGGGGCGGCCGGACCCTTGCGGAATTCGGCCGCCCCCTCTCGGGAGGAACCCTTACCAGGTGTTCTGTTCGTCGTACGCCTTGTCGCCGAACACGGTGCGAACCTGTTTGGCCCACTGATCGGCATTGTCCTTGTTGATGATGACGGGGCCGGTCAGGATATCGCTCTGAGGGGCGTACCCGAATTCCTTGTTCCAGTAGAGCCACTCCATCGGCTCATAGCCCTGCAGCCAGAAGCCCTGGCTGTTGGTCGCCAGCACGTGGCCCGCTCTCACGCCTTCAATCGAGACTGGACCTTCATCCACGGTCAGGATCGTCATGCCCTTGTCGTCGACATCGGGATCGAGCTTCATTTCGTTTGCCACACCCCAGGCCCAAGGTGAGGACCAGCCGGCAACGGTAAAGATGTAGTTCGTGTCGGGATTGGCCTGCAGGAACGATTGCAGCGTATTGCGAGCTGTTGCGGGCTCCGCTCCGATAAACAGCTCATCGAACTTGGCGCCGACCGCCTCCATAGCGTCCTTCATGCCCTTGCAGCGCGCTTTCAGACCCTGGTGGGCAGAATCATGGCTGGCGCAAACGATGTGTTTCGGCGTCGGGATCTTGCCCTCCTTCGCCTGCTCGATCGCGTACTCGCCCAGCTTCTTGCCAGTGAGATACTCGTCGCCGCCGACATAGGTCAGATAGGGAATGCGCTCGCCTGCAGGCCGGCTGTCGGGAATGTTGAAGGCTACAACCGGGATGCCTTCCTCGATCGCCTTGCGCAAAGGCCCCTCAAAAGCGTCCGAGCTGACAATCGGAACGGCGATGCCATCTGGATGTGTCGCGATCGCCTGCTCAAGAAGACGAACGTGCTCCTGAACTGAGTAATTATTGGTCGAAATGTACTCGGTCTTGACGTTCGGGTACTTCTTCTCGAACTCCTTGAGCGACAACGTCAGCCAATTCATGTTCGGATCGTTCGATCCGATATGAGAGACCATGACGAAGCGGTATTGCTTGCCGCTGTCCTGCGCATCGGCCACGCTAGCAACGACGCCGGCGGCCAACACGGCAGAAAGCATCGCTAATTTTCTCAAGTTCATGGGGGCTCCTCCCTCCGTTAAGTCGATGTGACTATTCCGATTGAGGTCACATCATTCAAGGCGGATGATAGCCAATCTGCGATGGCATTAGCATCAACTTCCGCTGCGGCGCACAATTTTAGTGCAAGCCCTTCAAAACATTGCAGTTGCAAGAAGCGGCCACTTCCTCGATGATGTATTTGACATCATGATGAGGAGTTTCCATTGGTCGATCACCCGCCAAACCGGACATGGAGAGGCCCAACTGTTCATGAGATCGCCCGCCTGGCCAGGGTTGGGTCTGCGACGGTCGACAGGGTTCTGAACAACCGTAGTGGCGTGCGCGAACGAACAAGGGCGCGTGTTCTAGGAGCGCTGGAAAAACTGAGAAACGACACCGCCGACAGTGATGTGCCTGTTCAGATCCGGCTATTTTGTGATTCCGGTGAAACGTTCAACGCCGCGATCGCCTCCGCGGCCGAGGAGGTCAATCGAACAGTTGCGGGGGTGGAGATCAAAGGCGTTTACGTTACCACAAGCGAGTTGGAACCGATCTCGTTCGCACGCCAACTGGAACAGGAAGGCAGTGGCGGTGATGGTGTTGTTGTGATCGCTCGAGAACATCCCGCTATCAACCGTGCGATAAGAAAACTGCAAACCGCCGGAATTCCAGTCGTCTGCCTTACCACCGATCTGCCGAGTTCCAGACGCAGTGCGTATATCGGCAATGACCAGTATGCCGCTGGCAGCGTAGCTGCCCTGCTGATCGGCAATGCCCTACCCAAGGAACGCAACAGCATCCTGATTGTCATGAGCGTGCCATTCCGGTGTCAACAGGAGCGCGAGATGGGGTTTCGCAGAGTCCTGCGCTCCGATTTTCCCTATCTCAAGATAGAAGAACGTGTGATTTCGGACGATCGGCCGGAGAGCACATGCGAGCAACTGACCCGTTACTTCGAAGTGAATGGACACCCAGCGGCTATCTACAACGTCGCCGGCGCAAATCGCGGCGTTGCGAAGGCGTTGGAGACCGCAGGTAAGGCTGATCAGACAGTATTCGTGGGCCACGAGTTGACGAACCATTCCCGCGGTCTGCTTGAAACCGGGATCATGGACTACGTCATCTCCCACGACTTTGTCAGTGAATTGGCCTCAGCGGCGAGATGGATAAAGGACAATTTGAACGGCGTGACAGCTGAGCCGTCCCATTCGCAAATATTGGTGCATACGCGATACAATTGCGGTCCATGAATCAATGGCGGCATCAATAGCAGCTCCACATTTTTCGTGTGTGCTCCGCGTGCACTCAGCCATCGAAACGTGGCGAAAAGCGTCGCATTGTGTCGTACATTTGTCTGCAATCGGTGCAAGTTAACCAATTGAGACTATAGAACAATGAAGCAATATCAATCACATAGACTGGTCATAGCCCCATGGATGGGGAAGATAGATAAATAATATCAGTTGGTTATGAGTGTTCGTGTGCAAAAATTGCACACGAAAAAGTTCTGCTTCTCTTCTTTTTTCGTTCCCACGAGGGACCCGCCGACAGCCCTTTTCGGGCGCACTGCTGCCGAAGGCTGTGACCTCTCCAACGCGGATGTTCGCTGTGATATCCGTTCATGTTTATCCGCCGCGGCGTCCAGTTTGCCTAGGGTTCTTGGAAGCTTTTCGAACTTTCTGTTTTACTCCTCCACCCGAATTCCGCGTTCTTATTAAAGAGATTGGGACGTCCGGTGACGCTGTGGGACAACTTTGATCGTCGGAAACGTTAATTCGCCATCGGGAGTTCGCGTCGGGAGAGCGCATCGCGAGACACACTATCGACGAGGCAATCTTTTGCTAGCGGAGGCGCGCGGCTTAGTCGAAAATCTTACAGTTTTGGGTCAGAAACGAACGCCCTCTCACAGTCTGGAAACCTCTGCTGAGTGCATCGCTTAATTGCAACCGACTACCCGCGGTGAACTCGGTCAGTTCTTCGGCAAGGAGGTCAGCCGCGATACGATCGGACTCTTCGTGGGCTTGGCTTCATCGCCGCTGGTCCGGGCAGTCCACAGCCCAGAGCGCCTTATACCTACATGACGACGAAAGAGTTCCTGTCGTATTTGGCTTCAATGAAGGCGCTCGAGTATGCAGGCTTGCTTAGCAAGGAAAGCTGTTGGCAGGCATCCCTATCACGACGGGCGCCTGTCAAGATGACGACGGCTCGATCTAGCCAGCCAACTGCAGCTAGTTCTCGCCGATGATAAGCACGCCATAGTTCAGCAGCCGGATGTCGAAATGGACGAAGGTGCCGATCTCAATCTGGCTTGGTTTTCCGTCCTCCAAAACCACGTCGTAGAGGGGTTGTATACCGTCGCGTCGCTTCAAGGGATCCTGTGCCTGGTTGGCGCCTGCACCTGGCGGTAACAGCCAATAAAGATGGAATGCGTTGTCGACGAATCCGACACGAGCAACGTTCTTCGGAGAGACATCCCGGATGCGCTTCGAAGGTACAAGAATTTTGACTGGATCTCCGTCAAACTTTGTCCAGAAATCCGGTTTGGTCTTGAGTTTCGCAACCGAATGGAAGTTCGGAGCTCGCGTGATGAAGTGGTCGATGAACACGTCCTGATCGTCGCCATAGACCAGGTAAGCCATACCGTCTGGGTAGTCGGTGTCTGGCTGGAAGCGATGGAAATGGATCACACGATCGATCCGGACAGGTGTCGCCTCCTCGGGCAAACCCTTTACCACGACGCCGTCATCAGGGTGATCTAAGTCGGGATAGTACTCCACTGTGGACTGCGGAAGGTCCTTAGTCGTGCCGTTGGCTATGTCTAGGAGGGAAATATGGCTGTGGAAGATCTGAACACGCCGATCGTAGCCCCCGCCTTCAGCGCGCATGGCTTCATACGCGGCCACATGATCGGGATTGGCGAAGCTTCCCTGGAGGATGATCTGAAAGCAATGGCGCGGATCTGCAATCACCGGCGTGTGTGTCATGTAGAGCCGGCTACCACTTCGCCCCCCGGTCACGAAGCCATGCAGATGCCTGAGTCCGCCGTGACCGACATGGCCAGCATGACCGGCGTGTCCTGTGGCACTATCTCCACTGCCTTTTTGATCGATTGACGCGCCTTCCTTGACCGTGACAACGCCCTCCATTCCTTCATGAAACCGGCAAAGATAGGGATGATCACCGAGTTTATCGAAGAACACCGGGCTTGATGTTTCACCGGGCTGAAGAGCGCCCGGATTGAAATACACCTCGGCGGTTCGCTGGGTTTCGACTGCGTGCGGATACGGGTCGCGGTTGGTCCAAACTACATAGGTCTGCGGTGGGATGACCAGTGTTGGGAATGAGCTGTTTCGAATTTCTGCTATGACGGTTTTGGCCATGTCTTCCCCTTTCGATGAACCTTGCCCTAGGGGGGCAGGTGCTGCTTATTTGTTAGGCAACAGATTGCGCGGGTTTCCGGCTGTTTCCGGAAAGGTTGTCCGAGAAGTCTGGTTGTGCGGCGGAGAGAGCAGTCCCATAGAGTTCGCGCAAATGGCGTGCATCGTGTTCGAACCAGGCCCTCAGCCAGTCTCGGTAGGACGCTATGCCGTCGCTTTCGCGAACCTGCCCGCTAACGATTGTAGAGGCGACATGCGCGGCCATGATACCGGACATCAGAGCGCGCAGGACACCGTGCGAAGAAGCCGGGTCGAGCACCGCTGCGGCATCACCTGCGATGAAGTATCCGGGACCTGCGCAATTGGGAACAAACCTCCAGGTGACGTCCGCCCCCCTGATTGGTCCCTGCCAGTGAACGCCTCGGAGAGAGGGGGGGCAGCCTCGATCGTCACCGCCAGGTCGGAAGTTCATCCTAGTCCAATGAAACCGTCGTTTTCCTACTCTCGCGGTCCATAGCCAACCGCGGTCATTTCCAACAAGACTCGGCGGCGTCTCCTGGCAATCGTCATCGCCCACGCCGTATCCATAATAGGAGCGCAAGGGCGAAGACGCTTCCAGTTGTGCGAGACCCAAGGCTCTACGAAGCACGCCGCGCATCCCCGAAGCATCCACGACAAACCGGGCGCCCATCGGTCCAGGACACGCCCAGCCCTCTACGCGACCCCGCGAAAGAATCGGCATCTCTGTGGCTGCACTTGGCTGCCAGACGGTCACACCGAGCCTTCGTGCGCGATCTAACAGAATCGTATCGAACCGCTCGCGGCAAATCTGGTAGCCGCGCCATGGTCCGTCGGCATCGCTTCCAAAATCGGAGGAGAAGGTTTTGCCTCGCCAAGAAATTGTTTGGCCCTGATGGCGGATCTCGGCGTGCGCGGAAACCTCCGCAGAAACGCCGAGCTGGTCGAGGACGGACTCGATGCCCGGGTGCAGCGTCTCCCCTGGTCGGTGGCGAGGAAACGGAGACCGTTCGACTAGAGTGACGCACAGCCCGCATTGCGCCGCCCAGATTGCCGCCGCGCTACCGGCAGGGCCTCCACCCAGGATAAGGACGTCCGACGAAGCGCTCACCGCACCCTCCAGCGCTGTCAACGGCGCAGTTCATGAACCTTCCAGGATTTGTCTGGCAATTGATGGAGAACGATCGATGGATCAGCGAACAGAAGCACCGGGTCTACAAAAGGCACGAGAACTCGGTTGAATTTCACCTTGTTGGAGATCACTTTGCCGTCGTGCCTGAACATGACGAATCGATAGAGGTACGACCGGTTGACGCTGCGCCCGGTGACAGTCAAAGCCGCCTGCAGGTCGGGGTCCGTGTCCGTAGCCCGTTGAAATGAGAGTAGGGACCATTTGGCCTTGTCATTGCGGCTGGTTGCCTGCAAGGCCGCGTAGACGCGCGCCATCGCGATCGTCCTTCCGACATACTCCTCCTTTGAGGTCTGTCCGATGACGCTCATACTAAAGCCGTCCTTCAGGGCGACCTCCACATAGTCGCCATAGGCTAGCGAAGGATAATCAACAAGTTTCTTGGCTTCATCGACCACCGGACCCATGATGCCGTCCCAGGGTGGCGATCCGTCGATGCCGATGACGTCATCCGTTAGCGGAGTGGCGGTTGCATATCTTGTGACCGGCCCAAAGGTGCGGGTGATATCGGGCGCGACAGCTGGCCAGAATGAGCTAAGTGCCGCGCACAATTTGCTGTCTTCGACGAACGGCGATCCAAGGCCGTATGTGTTGAGGAACGTTGTTCCCGGGGACAAGCCCACGCCGGTGTCACTTGGGTCCGATTCTTGAGTTCGGTCATAGGAGACATCCCATCCCGGCGCGAACACGCCCGCGGCGCCATCCGGCAGGGTCGTCGCTCGTCCAGGCATTGAGCGATGCAGGCGGGCGAATTGACCCTGTCCAGACCCGAAAATGCCTACGATCGCGGTCATGGTATCATCATTCGCATCAAAACCGGCGCCCGAGAGTTCCAGGTTTGCGGCATACCGCTGGTCCGACAACGCCTCTGGCTTCCCCGGATTTTCAGGCCACAGAATATTGAGCAGGACCGGCGGAACCGACTGGTCGCTCCAGTTCATGAGATCTGACTGATTGACCTTAGGAAAGAAATCAGGTGTGGACACGATTGAATAAGCGGGAAGGCGGCGAGGGACCTCCAGTGCCAGCTCTTCGCATTCAACATCAATCCATCCGTCACCGGCGAAGTCGACGTAGTGGCGCGCATGATAGCCGCCCTTCGTGATCTTCTCGATGAGATCCTTGGACTGGTTGAGATCGGTCTCCTTTCCATTGCGATCGATCGCATGCCGGACGTGAAGATACTCCGGCGCCGCGCGTGCTCCGCTCGCTTTCAACTTAAGATTCAGGCTGGATTGGTAGATTGTCCAGGCCGAGCCTTCCGTGCTTTCGGGCACACGAAATGTCAGCGGCTTTCCTCGATACTGTGCCGGTTGCACCATCGGATTGTGGGGCGCGGGGCACAAGAGCCAGTTTCCGTTATCGCTGTCCGTCGAAAACGCCGCAATTCCGTCCGAGAAGATGAAGGGCGGCGCGCTAGTATCCTTCTCCGACCACCCAGCGTCGTGGCCGTTGGCCCCAAAGAAGAGATGCGCGCGCCTGATCTTTTCATTGACGTGATTTGCGGAGAGCCGGACAGCAATGCTGCGTCCGAGGACGCATTCCTGTCCATCGAAAAGCTTGTGAACCGGAATCCAGAAGTTGCGTTTTTCATCGGAGATGCTGCGCGCCTGCAGGGCAGGGGGCGCCGGAGGCGCTCCGGCGTCGAGTTCTCGAGTAGCTGACGCAGCGACCGGCTTGGGATCCTCCTCGAGAAACCGCATGGGCCCGTGGCTGCCTTTTTTGCCTGGCATCAGCGCGGCGATATAGGGGGCATAGCGACACGGCAAAACGCGAATAGCGTTTGGATCCTTCCCGAAAAACGGCAGATAGCCCCTGGCCTTTGGCAGATATTCTGCACCTGTGGTTCCAACGCGCGCTATGCCGCAGCGCGAGTAACACATGTCGGCATGTTTACGGTGAACGGTGTCGATGCCTGGCCGATATTCGACTGCAAACACAACGATGGCCAAATGAACACCACCAGTGCGTACGAACAGGTCCTCCATCGAAGGAGGCGCCACACCAAAGACGTAGTTCTCGATAAATTCGATCTCTGCCTGCGTCGGAAAATCAGTCAAAGGCACGTCTTGGCCATCTTTGCGATAGCTTACGACCCGGGGTGACGCAAATGCATGGAAGAGCAAACTTAGCGCTGGCTGACCCGGCTCGATGCCGCGGACTCCTTCCAGCGCGAAATCCTCGAAGCCGTCGGTGTTTCGGTCGACGCCGAGCGGCTTGGCTAGTTCCTCAGCAAGATTTTCCGCTTGGATATCAAGGCCGTGACAACTCATCATTTCCCGCCAGCCAGATCCAGCAAGGCGCTGGCAAGCATCACGGACTCGATCTATCAGGCGCGTTGGTGCCTTTCTTTCTGAATCAAACTCAGCGGAGAATGTCTTATACTGCGCTCCGGCCGGACCGCGGCCATCCGTTCCGCGCAAAAGCCAGTTCTCATTTCCCATAGCCAACCCCCTCAGATCAGCGCGATTTGCGCTGCCGCTTTTTATTTAGGCATGACTTCAGATGCCATAATGAATCCCCACACAGCTCCGCGAGTCAACTAGATTAATTAGTAAGGGGTGAAATTTCGTATTCTTGCAAAGCTTACAACGCAGTGTCGGCCCGCGTTTACCCCCCAGTTCGGGTCCCGTTCGGCTGGACCGAAACGGTGCAGGGACCGACCAGAACTCTATAGCTCTGCTTAACCACAGATTGTTCAGCAGCCGGCCAGCGGGTCTCTATGCAGTCAACCCCTGACTATCTCGGCTACCCCATAGAATTTAGTCCCTTTGCGAAGTGCAGATCTTAGGGGGAAAACCAACAAGCCTAGAAACATCAGCCATACCGGCGAAAGCACGGTTAGCTGTTCCGTAAGCTTGCTGCTCTCGAACTTCGTTGGGTTCAGACGCCTTTCGTTCTTGGTTCCCCACAAACCGCAGCTTTCCATTTGATGTGCCTACACCTCGGAATGCGCCGAGAGCTTGAAAACTGTCGATAGGCCGCACCTCTTGTGGTTTCCCATCAACATCAATTGAGAAATTTCCCTTAGCTTCAATCAGGCTGGCCGCTCCGTCAGGAATGTTTTGCATTGTTTCGCCGTCCATCCCGTCTACCCCGACCCAGCCGCTATGCTGCCGGTGGCCAGGCCAGGCTACGCCATCGAAGCCACAATTGAGGCTCGCAGAGGCGCGCAGCATAAACAGCATTTTTCTGGCCGAACGCCAGAAAAGGCTCAGAATTTGGCGCTGACGGAAGGGGTCATGCGTTCGAATCGCGTCGGGTGCGCCAGTTATTACAACTAGTTGTACGAAATAACGGTCCATCCGATTATTGGAATGTAACTTTCATGTAACCGAAGTTCTTAGACCGCAAAACTATCGGACCTCGGCTCCAGGCTTGTTCGTAGAGCGACCAGCTAGGCAATACTCATGACCGGAAGGTCGTCACGGTCTATAACTCTGTTTTGGGAGATTCTTCATGGCACGCCCACCAGCGCAGCCAGGTGAGGCGGTTGCGGATGCTGGCATCCGAGGTGTCGGTGTCGAGCCACCGTTCGCATGCCAGGTCAGCATGGAGACAGCATTAAAAATTGTCGACGTGCTCGAAAGGCATCCAGAGCAATGGATGCTCGATCTACTTCACTCCCTACAATACTGCCATTCTGGAAGTGCAGCCGCAGCGTAGCGAAACTGATCAGCGTTCAGACGCCCCGGCGCAAGCAGCGCCCCCCGCCGGGGGCGGTCGGTCCAGCATTCCGCCTGCGGCGGCGCTCTGCTGATGCTCCTACGGCCGCCCTGTTGAACCGGTTTCAGGGCCACGAACTTTCTCCAGCACCGAACCGACTTGGTCCCGCTGGCGGGCATTTCGGTGCTTCCGCCTTGTACGCCCTTGTTTGCTTTAGTCGGGAGAGAGGCGCGCGGCCCTCTCGAGTCTGCTTGTATAAAAAGCCGTTGCCCAGCCTTCGTCCGGCGACATTTCGATCTACGGTGGAATCCCACATCCCTTCGGATCCGTGTCCAACCAGGCGTCGGCCAGCGAACCTGCGGTCGTAATCGCTGCGGGGGGATGCGCTAGCCTTACGACCGCCGTGCATAATTTGTCGTCGCAGTTCAGGATCAGTACTTCGTCTGTTGCGGCGATAGCTTGATTATTCAGGCAAAGCCATGGACGACCGCCTACGACAATGTTTCTCTTGCGCATTGCGTCAGCAGTCACAGTTACGAGGGCGGCAAGGCTCGTGACGCCCAGGCCACTGCGCGGGGCATCAGCGACCTGTAAATTGTTGATTGCGTCTCCTCGATTAACATCGGTTACGAGATACTTGCCCATCAAGGGGGAGGTTGTCTCCGTTTCGAGATCGCCGGGTCGAAGCTGGTGGTTACGGCCAAAGTCCCTAGCAGCTTTTGGCTCCGGGGGAGAGGTGCGATGGTAGACCATGGCCCCGATAATGGCTACGGAGGCCACGTAAGCAAAGGCTAGCAGTAGTCGCGACACACTGACTCTGACCAACGCACTTTCCGACGCTCGCAGTTTCATTGGTCTGGCACCGCTCTAGGATTTTTGGTGTTCATAGGCGACCTTGATGTCTTGCTCGTCGAGCATGAGGGAGCGCGACGTCGCGGTCCATAGCTTTCGCTCTTCTGCAAGGGATGTCGGCATCGGCTGACGCAAAGCACCCAGCAGGTCGAACCGGCTGACATCTATGGCACCGCGAACTAGCTCCGCATAGTCGGCGAAACTTTCGTGCACCATCCACAGCCACGTCCGGATGGCGAGTGGTCCGAAGGCCACTAGACCTCCCAACGTGATCAGCGATTTCCCCCAAGCAGCTAAAATGAATAGCCAGGTTGCGCAGAACAGCGCCGTCAGCGTCAGGCACAGCACCGAAAAATCGACTTGAACCCTTGCCACCGAGAGTTTGTCTGTCAACTGGGTATCCTTGATGACGAGTTGCAGGCGCGGCCAAAAGAAATCGAAATTGAAGCCGTAGCGGGTATAGCAGTAGCTGCGTAGCGCGGCGACGTCGTTGCCGAGTTGGGTAGGCGCGAGCTCGGCCTTGCCATAGAGGCTCTGCTGAGTGTCTAAAGCTATGGCCTCCTGGCTCTGGGCAACGTTTATTGCATAAGGAGCCAGAACCTCGATAAATTCTTTTTGAGTTGCGCTTAGCCTCTTGGCCCAAGCAACAGCTGCGTCGCTTCTGTCTTCAAGAAACAGCACATCGGCACAATTGCGATGCAAGGCTCTGGACAGGGCCTTTGTCGTCTTGGTCAAATCGTCCTGTCTTATGGGCTGATTAAGGTAGAGCAGCGCCCAAAGCCTGCGTGTCTCGATCTCGGCGGCTGTGATGGCTGCGGTGTCCGCCACCACGCGCACCTTCGCCCCAGCTTCCCTTGCGTTGCCTAGTGCGTCTGCCAAGTCGTCTACTTTTGGAAGTGCGGCCCGCCTTTGGAAGAGGGCTTCGCGCAGTCGAATGAGCCTTTGGCGTTCCACCGAGCGGCGCAGGAAGAGCAATTCGGCGACTGGGGGCCACACCCCCTGTCCTTCCAACATCTTGGTAATTGGTCTGATGGCCGGCGATATGGTGAATGCCACCACAGCGACTGCGATCAGGAGGATAAGCAGGTCAATTAGGGTATCGCTCGCCGCCTTTTGATATTCTTCGAATAGGAAGTTGCGCACAGCCGGAAACTCGGCAGAAGCAAACAGAAGATTGGCTGCACAGAAGAGGAGCCAAGGAAAATATCTGGCAAGCAGAAATGATCGGCCAAGCCACGTGTCGATCTTGTCGAGAGCTTGACCGAACATAGTACCGGTTCCGCTAGGCTTCCACGAGGTCTCTACGGTGTGTCGGACATTTGCCACTAAGATCGTAGCTCTCGCCATCGACTGGGCATCGCCACTGGCGCCGAACAATGCGGTTCAGATCGAACAAATCGTCCGGCATCGCAAGAATGGCCACGTACCCTTCCGCCGAAGCCTGATAGGAAGGCGAGTCGAATGACGCCGCATCAGACTGCTGCACTACATAAGCCAGGCTGTCGGCATGGAAGACGCGGATGGCCGGTTGTCTGGGTCCCAGTTCCGACAACCTGACCGCAGGCATATTATGTAGCGGAACGAAACGGTCTCGATTCGCGACTGTCTGGAGATCTCTGGTGGTGGATAGCCAGAAACTCGTGCCGTCGTCGCGCAGGACAGCGGTCGCGTTGTGTCGCTTCGCTTGGTCGAGCGCTTCGCCTACCGGTGTAGAGTCCAAGACTACAGGAAGCTCCAGGAACGAGCCCGAGGTTTCCTCTTCGACATTGGGATCTTCTTTGAACTGGCGCTCTTCGTCTTCTTCCAAAGTGGGCATCTTAGGGCTCCGTTATGTCGGTATTTTCCACGATATAACCGATAACCATATCCAGCCTTTTGGATAGAAGCTTATCTGGGTCGAGCGTCGACCACCTGAAGGTGCGAGAGGGCATATCAAGCTTCAGATTCCGGGAAACGCCCAGCAGAAATTTCGAGACCTCATTTGCGTCGGTATAGCCACTTCGAGCGATATTCAAGGTGTCAATAAGACCGATTTTTTTGCCGTCGGCAGCAATCTGCATACGAACGGCAGTATCGATGGCAGCAACTTTGCTCATGAAGCATCCCTATATTGCTAAGTAAAAATATCACCAAAAAACATCAAATGTACAGGCTGACTCCACAGATTCAATTCCAAAATTACGAAGCCATTAGGTGTCAGACTCTCCCTGCAGCGACGATAGCAATCCAGGCAGAGGATCCGGTTGACTTGCGGCGACGTAATCGCGGCGGAGGATGTTGGTGCAAGAATCCCAAGGGTGGTGGTTTCCGGGCATTTTTGCTGTGACGAAGACCTTGACGATGGCAGCGGAGGAACGCGGTTGGCCGACGACAATGACTTGAATCTGATCCATATGACAGCGGATGTTGTATCGGCCTATGTGCGGAACAATCCGGTGCCGGTATCAGCGTTGCCCGATCTGATTGCGAGCGTGAACGCTGCGTTGTCGGGGGTTGTCCACGAGGCCAAGCAGCCAAGTCCCGAGCTGAAGCCTGCAGTCAATCCGAAGCGCTCGGTCTTCCCGGACTACTCGTCAGCCTCTAGCCTAGGACGGCCGAAAATACAAATCCCTCAAGAGGTACCTCGCGACCAGCCACGGCTTAACCCCGGATGAGTACCGGACCAAATGGGGTCTGCCGAAGGATTATCCGATGGTCGCTCCAAGCTATTCGGCGACCCGGTCGGCGCTCGCCAAGTCCCTCGGCCTGATGCGACGCTAAACGCAAGCCACGCTCGCCTAAGGGCTAGGCGAGGGGGTAACGGCCTTAAGGTCGCAAGTGCTCCCTCGTTACCCCTGCGCTGACGGCCATTCATTAGCCGCCCACCAGTGTGATGATGCTTGGGGCCGGTACATCTTTCGATGAACTTTGCAGGTTTAGGGCGTCGGTCAGGAGTTGCAGCACACGGCTGGAGCCATCCTTCAGGCCGGCAGGGTCACGGGCGATGCCATAGACTTGCCCCTTGTACCAAACGTTGATCAAATTGTTCGGCCGAAGGCCCTTGTCCAACTTGAAAACGGTATAAGGCTGGGTATTGCCGCCGTGCGGGATCTGGAACAAATTCTGGCCCGACCCTCCCATACCCCATTGGTTGCGCACCATCTGGCCCAGGTAGAAGATGGCTCCTTCAACGGAGCGTGTTCGGATATTAATCCTGTCATCGCTTTTCTTGGCCGTTTCGCTGCAATAATCAGAGGGATAAAGCTGGAAAAAAGTGTCATCCGCCAACTCGACGGTCTTCGATTTTGGCTCACCAGGCGCCGCACGAAAGCAGAAGCGGTAACCGGCTTCATGCTTGACGAGACGGACCTTGTTGCCGTTCTTTTCAAAGCTGGGCGCGCCAGCGGGCGCGTTGATTAGAGCAGCTAAAACTGCTTCCTTACTCGCTTCGGCCCGGGTGAGGTCAGTACTGACCGGCGTGGTGCTGGAAGTTTTCTCGCTGTCCAGGTTGTTGAAAGCGAGCTGATTGACAGCCGAATAGAACGCATTCCAGTCGTTGTAAGACTCTGGGTTGTTTTGGATGACCTTCGTTTTCCCATTTTGGGTGACTTCAATGCCTGAAACAAAGAGGTTCATAACCACTCGCGGGTCGAACCCTTCGCTTATCCAAGATAGGATCAGCTGCTTGGGAATTGGCTTTTGAATCCCCTGGTAGAAATCTTGGGTGCTTATGTTTTGCACCGCGAAGGTGTTACCGACCGTGCTTGATGCATTGAAAGTGCTGGTAATGGTCTGAAGTGGGAGAGCTCCGGTCCCGCCCCGGAAGGGAAACGGCACGCCTGCGCCAACCGAGCCCGATACGCTTCCCGTACCGGCGGTCGAGCTAAGTTCGGTGAACTGAAGCGGCTCTGCATAGGCGGCCCTAACAATGTTCGTAAGGATGCTATCGCTTTTCGCATCCGCCGCCTGTTGGTTGAAGCTCGTGGCTCTGGGACTGACGGCATCTACGGCGGCGCATCCTGAGACCAAGAGCGCAATTGCAGCGTAAGAAGCTGCACACCAAAGCTTATTTGAATTTGACGCCATTGTGTTTCCCCATCCTAGTTGACACTTGAACGGCATCAGTATCAATTGAAGTCGATCGGCATTCAAGCTGGCTAGTTTGATGGCGTATACTTTTCTTGGTAGCCAAGATCGTGCTTGCCGGTCGATCTACATGGCTATTTTTTGGGAGGGAGGGATACGGTGGCCGATCGATCCAAGTTTTCAGCTAAAGCAATGTTCGACGAGCTCGACAAAGGCCCGCAATACACCTTGACCGGCATGGTCAAAGCAGACCCGAACAAGCCTAACGTTGTTCTTTTCGCCGACCTTGGTGACTGTAGTCACTGGTTGGAGATCGACGAGAAGCTCATTTCCGAGTTCGAGCGCCACGGATCGGCACCTTGCGATAACCACAGCCATCCCGTGGTGACGTTGCATTTGAAGCACCCGACGAACACCGACCAACAATTGTTCGCGAAGGCGACGCCGCGGATCTCGAATTACATAGCTATGGCGGCTGATCGGAGCGGCGGTGGACCGGCGACTCCCTGCATCTTCAGGCACGGTCAGTGGGTTTGCCCATAGGCGGCACCGGGCGCGCCAGCGCGGGAGACTTGCAACCAATCGGTTTCGGGAAGAGGGCAAGATGCGTCGGTTCATTGCTTCTGTGCCGCTGGCTGTGCTCCTGGGCACGCCGGCGAGGGCCTGGGGGGCCTGAAGGCCACTCGATCGTTGCCATGGTGGCCGAATCCAGGTTGTCGCCAGCGGCGAAGGCAAAGGTGCGAGGTATTTTTTTCGGCGCCCCGTTGGTGACGGCAGCGATCTTTGCAGATGATTACCGTCCGTCCTACCAAGATGCCGAGGCATTTGATCGTGCAGACGCACTCAAGCGATTTGGTGCATTTTGATGGAGATATCCACCAACCGTTCCACACATTGAGCGCACCACACGGCAAGTCGGACGATGGCGGCAACGGGTAAAGGTCACGTTCTTTGGCGACGGCGACGCCAACCTTCATGGAGTGTGGGATAGCGGTTTGATAGTCCATTCGAAGCTGACGGCGAGGACTACAACAGGCATTGCCCGTAGGAGCACTGGGGAGAAATATCTGGTGACGCCGGCAACCGACACAGCACGGTCAACCGCTGACGCCTGAAACAGCGTCATAAGTTTCGCTATGGAACATGCCGTATCGTATTGGTTTCATTAAAATTGTTTTGGAAAAATGGCGAATTAGTGAGATCTCGGCTTATATACTTACGCAATCTTGTCATCCGTAAGCGGGCAGCTGAGGCCGTTCAGCGCTGGTAATTCCATGGCATGAGGGCGTCGATATCGCTGTTTGGCCAGCCATTGGCAA
>NZ_JAMYOU010000048.1:0-27095 GCF_040319995.1 Mesorhizobium sp. M0815
GATACGACCGATGTGCTCACACCTTCCTGTCGGCGATCGCATTCGCTGCAGCCTTCATCTTCTGGATCAATGAGTCCTGACCCTAGTTGTGGAGCCTCAATAGGTTGTCCCTCTCCAGTCCGACGCGACTGATAGGCGGTTTTGATCCTAAGCTGTAACTGCCCAGGGGGCGTCTCCGGCCTTGAGGTGCTGACTTGAATGGGGTCCTATTCAACCCGCGCAGCCGGTGTACGGTCGAGTTCCAGCGCGCGTTCGGGGCAGGATCGCGCGCCTCGCGACGCAGGCAGTTCCTCCCCTTCCGCAACTTCAATGTCACCAGGCAGGATGTAACCCTCGTCATCAAGCTTGAAGATGTCCGGCGCTTGCGCCGCGCATCGCGCGTGACCCTGGCATTTGGCATTTTGGACGATGATGCGCATAGCGCTGCCTCCATTGTCTGTGCCCCGGCTCGGGGCGGGCCTAGGACCAGTCCAGGATCAAATTTTCGATCCCGAACACATGGCCGCCAGAGGTTATGGGTGCCGTACCCTTCTTGATCCTGAAAGCCGGGATGCGCGCCAGCCACTCCTCCAGGCCAATGACAATCTCCCGCCGGGCTAGGTGTGAGCCAAGGCAACGGTGGGGACCATAGCCAAACGCGGCGTGGCGGTTGTCCTCCCGCTCCAAATCGATCGTGTTGGGGCATTCGAATTCCGCCGGATCACGATTGGCAATCATCGTGGCGCAGGAAACATAGTCCCCCTTCCGGATCGGCGCGCCTTCGAAGTCGATATCTTTCGTAGCCACGCGGATCAACTGAATGGGCGGATAGGCCCGCAGCAATTCTTCGGTTGCGAGCGGGATGCGGTCCGGTTCGCTCCGCAGCAATTGCTGATCTTTGAGGTTGCGCGCGAGGTACGCCAAGTCAAAGCCTATAGCTGCTGCGACCGTGTCGAGCCCAGCGACGAAGACAAGCACGCCGATGCCGCGGACTTGGGTGTCCGTCAGCCGGCGGCCCTCGACCTGTGCCTGCACGATAAAGGTCATGAAATCGTCAACCGCCTCCTGGCGGCGCATGGCTGCAAGTTCGTCGATGAATGCCACGATCGTCCGGGCAGCCACAGGTCGTTCCTTATCGTCGCCGTGGAGCAGATCTTTCCCCCAGCCGACGAATGTATCGAGTCGGTCATCGGGCAACCCCAGAAAGCGAAGAAAGGTGCTCACCGCGAAAGGAAAGGCAAAATCCTTCATCGCGTCGCAGCTTGTGTCCGATGCGACAATTCTATCGATCAGCATGATCGCTTGCTCGCGGACAGCCGGCTCCAACACCCTCACCCGCTTTGGCGAAAGCAGCGGATTGAGCAGTGAGCGAAAGACGCCATGGGCCGGTGGATCGAGCTCAAGCGGGATCGTCGGCCAGTTTTCACCCAGTATGGAGGAGAAGATGCTGCGATGGCTGGAAAAAGTCTCTGCGTCCTGCAGCACCTTCCGCTGGTCCGCGGCACGGGTGATGACCCAGGTACCCCGGCCATCTTGCGTGTTGTAGCGGGAGTAAAAGATCGGAGGCCCGTCATGTACGCAAGCGACAGCTGCGTGTGGATCCCCGTTGGGTGTTGGTGGCATCCCTGGCGATGTAAACAGGCTGAAGTCCCTCACCATTTCGGGCGGGACATGATCTGGAACGGGGTTGGTCGCCATTTTGTTTTCTCTACATTGGCGTTCATGGCTCGATTGAGATTGCACCGCTGTTCATAAAGTCGATTTCCAGCATGGGCACGTCTCTTGTCGGGCGCCTTCTAGATTCTGTCGCCTGATACAGCCCACCTGCACCAGCGCGGATGAGATCGGTTGCGAAGTCGATCAGAAGGGGCATCTCCGCCGCGCTGCGGTCATGAAGCAAAGCCGCCGCTTATCCCCGCTAGGGTTGAGAGGTTGGTCAATCACCTCTGAGCTCCGTGACGCACTGCTGATGCCCTGCTGATCAAATTGTCGAAGCAAGTCGCGTGCCGGATAGGCGTACCCATGGCGCTGCACCAAGCAATGCCAGCCTGCACTGGGCCCGCCGCTGATGATCACCTGTCCATTATTCTTAGGACAACGTCCGACAACCGACATCCGTGGTCGGTTTGTCGAGTCCGCGACATCGGGCTGTTCGGCTTGGCTGCTGCTGCACAGCCTTCCGGTCGACGAGCGAGGAGATCGCTCGCACGGCCCGGATTGAGCAACGACGCGATCCAGCGCAAGGATCGGGTGCGGTCCGACAAGACCCGACGGCGCTTGCGCGCGATGATCGGAAATATCAACAAGGTCGAGCCGCGCTTCGGTTCGGCGCTGATGGCGTATGCGTTTTATCGCTCGCAGGCGCTGCAAGGATTTTCGGTCAGACGGCGATGCACTCGTGCGCAGCAGTCCGGCCGGCGACGAGCTTGACTGTATCGATGCGGTCAATTCCGGCGTGCACACCTAACCGTCCGTATGCGCTACGACCTCGCAGCCGCTGTCGCAACGTGGTGCCGAGTCCTATGGCGGCCGGTTCAATCCGAGGGCCTGTCGGCACTCTACACCTCCCTGTAGGTCGGACCGGGAACACGTGGCAGACTCTCGGCCAGAAACCGCCAGTCGCTGCCCTCGCGTTCGCCTTCCTTGCGCCTGCCGAAGAACTGGATGATCATCTTGCCGTCCGCGCCATAGGCTTCAATGGACGTGACGTGACCGTCCCTCGTCGGCTTGCGCACGGCCCAGACCTCGCGGATGCGATGGGTCCTAAGATGCAGATGGAAGGTCTCGTCGAGCACATTGATCCGCGGCCCGATCTGCTTGACCGACTTGATCGGGCCGGAATGGATCTGGATGCAACCACGATTGCCGACAAAGCACATGATCGGCATCTCGTCTTCGGCCGCCTGTTGGAACAGGGCGCCAACGGCATCATTGTCGAGCAGCCAGGCGTTATCCTCGTCGGCCATACGCATCGCCTGGCAGCGGCTGAGCTTCAGTGTCTTCAACATATGGTAGAACTGATGCACGTCGCTCAGCCGGCTCCAGTGCTCGCGTAGGTCGTCGACCGTGGCGGCTTGGTCTGGACTCACTGCGTTATCGCGCGCCCCGCTCGCCTCGACCGATATGATCGGATCCTGGTCGGAGGATACGAGCTCTGCCGCCAGATTCTGATAGGCGTGCAGGTTCGAGGCGGGCCTGAGATGCACTTTGTGCATCGCCTCGCCGGTGGCATCAAAGAATTGCAGGCTGCGGCGGATCTCGGCTCCCTCGCGCTTCTCGACGGCGAAGCCATACGCCCACGCTTTCGGGAAGATGCGCAGGTCGATCTCGTCGCCGAGCACCATAGCATGCTGGTTGCCGGTGACCACTTTGTCGTAAACGCCGATCTTTTGGTGCACGGCACTTTCGTTGCGGGTGAGCGCCATCACCTCGCCGACCGCTTCGAGGCCGGTCAGCAGATCATCGACGCGCGGCTCGATGCGCACCGCGCCGTGACCACAATGCGCCGCGATCAATTCGGCTTCCGAAATGCCCAATCGAGCGGCGAGATCATGCTCCCGGATTTTCGGATTGTCTTCGCACGCCCGCCGGATTTCGTCCGGCGACGGTTTCTCGCGCTGGTCCATGTCTTACCCCTGCTTCCACCTACGTGTGAGGATCAGCTGCCCTGCCGGTGAATCTTCAGCCGATAGGGCGCGCCGTAATGCTCGACCCTGATCTGCTGCTGGCCCGTGAACAAAGTGTCGCTGGACAGCGTGCGCACGTCGTCGCACCCGCGCGAAAACCGGGGGTGCTATCGGAGCGGCGAGACCCGAGTGACACGAGCAGGCACATGCCGATGGAATCACATCGAGCTGGTCGGTGGCCACCGGGCGGTGGTGAGCGATTGTGGGTGTTGTCGCAATCGGCCAATCGGTCATTCGGATGCCACAGGCGGCGCTGCTTCGCCAAACAAAGCGTGTCTGACCCAGTCCTGACATGTTGCTCCCTTGCTTCGCCCCATCGATCGCGAGGGCACCCACGACACGATTGTGGATCGGCAGTCTCTTGCCGCCTCGCCAGTGGAGCTTCAAAAACCGTGCCAATTGCGCCGAAGCAAGCTCAGAAGAAGTCTTCTGTAATGGTCATTGGTTTAATGTGAGTTCAGCCAACAACTCAGGCCCAACATCCCGCGTGGCGGACCCGACAAACCCGACAGTACGTGTCGGTTGGCCGACACCTTCGCAGCAATGGACTCACAAGAACCACAGCAGTGTCAGAGATGCCGCGCTGTGTTGAAACGTTTTTTCGCTTTGGCACGGTGCATGCAACGTGATGCGCAAGCGGGTCCCGGACTGAGGAGAATGGAGCCATGATTACGCTCACCGACAACGCTGTTGCCGCCATTAAGACTGCTCTTTCCCGCGCCAGCGAGCCGGCCGAAGGCTTTCGCATCATGGTCCAGGCCGGCGGCTGCGCCGGCTTCAAATACTTAATGGGCCTGGAGAGCGTGTCGCGCGAGGGCGACGCGATCACCGAGACAGATGGGATCAAGCTGTTCGTGGACGCGGGCTCCCAACCGCATGTCGCCGGCATGACCGTCGACTTCCTCACCGGGCTCGAATCTTCCGGCTTTGTCTTCGATAACCCCAACGCGCGCGAGAAGTGCGGCTGCGGCAAGTCCTTCAGTTGATCGCCCGAAGCGCCTGTGCGGGTCCATGAAGCGATTGCCGCCGACGGACTCATTTGCGGCAGAGGAGGCTTATATGGCCGGCACAACAGATGTCCCTGTCCTCAAGAACAAGGCAAGGTCGAAGCCGATCTTGGGACCGGCAATCGCTTCAGGTAGGATGCAAAGAACGTCGCCTCCCGAAACAGTTCGGTTCCTGGTGGCACCCAAGCTGCTGGCGCCCAAATCGCGCCGCTGCCCCAAATTCGGCTTATCGATAACGTTGTCGTGTTCGGGCGTCCTTACCTGCGGGCTGACGGCGGCGACTGCGGACTTGGCCATGTCGACGCCGATCCGGTCTACGTCAACTCTCGGGCGTCCGCGCCGGCTGCCAGTTCGGGCCCATCATCATCGACGGCATACGCCAGAGGCTCAATGAGGCGGTCGCGCGCTCGCGTCATTCCGGTCAACTGAGGATCGCACATGAAACCTGTCTACCTCGACAACAACGCAACCACACGGGTCGATCCTGAGGTCGTGCAAGCGATGTTGCCGTTCTTTAGGGATCAATTCGGCAACCCTTCGTCGGCGCACGCTCTTGGCGCCTCAGTCAGTGCGGCGGTGAGAAAGGCGCGGAGGCAGTTGCAAGCTCTGATCGGCGCGGAGTTCGACGATGAGATCACCTTCACCTCGGGTGGGACAGAAAGCGACAATGCAGCGCTTCTTTCGGCGCTCGAGGCGGCGCCCAACCGAACCGAGATCGTGACGTCCGCGGTCGAGCATCCCGCCGTGCTGACGCTCTGCGCGCATCTCGAGAAGACCCGCCGCGTCAAGGTGCACAGGATCCCGGTGGATTGCCGCGGCCGGCTCGACCTCGACGCCTATATGGCCGCCCTCACCCCACAGGTGGCAATCGTCTCGATAATGTGGGCGAACAATGAGACTGGTGTGATCTTCCCCGTGGCCAGGCTTGCCGAGTTGGCCAAGGAAGTGGGCGCCCTTTTCCATACCGATGCTGTGCAGGCGGTCGGCAAGCTTCCGATGGACCTGAAGTCGACCGCAATCGACATGCTGTCGCTCTCCGGCCACAAGCTGCACGGGCCGAAAGGGATCGGCGCGCTTTTCGTAAAACGTGGCGTCAATTTCCACTCGCTGATCAAGGGGGGCCACCAAGAACAGAACCGGCGTGCTGGCACCGAGAATACGCCCGGCATAGTCGGGCTCGGCATGGCGGCCGAACTCGCCTTGAAATTCATGGACGACGAGACCACACGGGTAAAGTCGCTCCGCGACCGTTTAGAGGGCGGGATTCTCCAGCGCATCCCAAGCACCTGTGTCACTGGTGATCCCCTGGAACGGTTGCCCAACACCGCAAACATCTCCTTCGAACATGTCGAAAGTGATGGAATTCCACTCCTCCTCAGCCGCGTGGGCATCGCGTGTTCCTCCGGCTCCGCCTGCACCTCCGGCTCTCTGGAACCGAGCCATGTCCTGAGCGCGATGAAAACGCCACACGCGGCAGTCCGCTTCTCCTTGGCGCGGGACAACGGCGAAGCGGACGTCGACCGGGTGCTCGAGGTCATGCCGGCAATCGTGGAGAAGCTGCGTGGCTTTCCCAGTTCTGGGCCGGGTAACCGAACCTCCGAAGACGGTCAATCCGGTCTATGCCTGAGCGGCAGCAGAACCGGCTACCGTTCATGACCCGTCATGTCTTTCTCAACGATACGACCTTGCGCGATGGCGAGCAGGCGCCCGGCGTCGCCTTTACCACGACGGAAAAGCTGGAGATCGCCGAGTCTCTTGCGGCGGCCGGCGTCACAGAGATCGAGATCGGCACGCCGGTCATGGGCGCCGACGAGATCGAAACAATTCGCGCCGTGGTCGCGCGGTGTCTCCCGGTTCGGCTCATGGCCTGGTGCCGGATGACGTCGCTGGATCTCGATGCAGCGATCGAGAGCGGCGTCCACGCCATCAATCTATCGCTGCCTGCGTCGGACATCCAACTTGCCGCCAAGCTCGGCCTCGATAAGGCGGGAGCGCTCCAGGTCATCGAACGTATGGTCAGGCGCGCAGCCGCCGCCGGCTTCTTCGTCGCGGTGGGCTGCGAGGACGCCTCGCGGGCCAATCGGGATCATCTCGCCCGCGTCATCGAGACGGCTGCACGCGCCGGCGCAAGCCGCGTCAGGCTAGCCGACACAGTCGGCGTTCTCGACCCGTTTTCGACCTTCGAACTTGTCGCCCAGCTCGTGCCGCAGTCTCCAATCGAGCTTGAATTTCATGCGCACAACGATCTCGGACTTGCTGCCGCCAACACGCTGGCCGCGATCCGCGCAGGCGCGCGCCATGCGTCCGTCACCGTCCTGGGGCTCGGCGAGCGTGCGGGCAATGCCGCGCTGGAAGAGGTGGCCGCCGCGATGGCGGTCCTCGACGGCGCGAATACCGGCATCGAGCTGACCGCATTGCCCGACCTCGCCGCCCAGGTGGCTTGGGCCTCCCGCCGGCAGACCGCGGCCATTAAGCCGGTCGTGGGCGCCGATGTTTTCACCCACGAATCCGGCATTCACGTCGCAGGGCTGCTGAAGGACTCGCGTACTTATCAGGGGCTCGATCCGGCTCTCGTGGGCCGCTGCCGGCGTATCGTCATTGGCAAGCATTCCGGCGCCACTGCGATTGCCCATGTGCTGAGCGAAAGCGGTCGCGATCTCGACCCGGATCTGGCAGCCGCGATGGTGGCCCGCGTCCGGCGCGAGGCGGCCGAGACCAAATCGACCGTCACTGCAACTCAACTGGTCGAGCTCTACGATGAAATGTGCAGCGAGGCATCCCTCGCGGAGCTGTGCGGGTCCAGGTCAGCCGTGCGCGAGCCCACCGACACCACAGTTTTCCGACCAGGGAGAATGCAATGAATTGTTCCGCTGACAGCCGCCCCATCGATGTCACCGACATCCTCGCACGACTGAAGCGCCTGTCGGCTGCGGAGGAGTTCTTCGCAGTCCTTGGCGTCTCCTATGATCCGAAGGTGCTGAATGTCTCGCGGCTCCATATCATGAAGCGCGTGGGCCAATACCTTGCCGAAGAAGATTTCTCCGGTCTGCCCGACCAGGTGATTGCCGCGCGGGTGCGCGCGACGCTCGAACGCGCTTACGAGGACTTCGCGGTTTCCTCGCCGCTCACCCATCGGGTCTTCAAGGTGCTCAAAGACCACGATCCGAACAAACCTGCCACGCCGGGCCGCACCTTTGTCCCGTTCGACTCCGTACTGAAGCGGTTCGGACAGGAATGACCGCGACACGGGTTGCGACGCGACAATGTCGAGAAGCCGACAAATCCGGTCATCACCACGGCGCCCTCAGAAGCAACCAAGCGAAGTTCTAGGAATTGGGGGCAGCGCAAAACAGTTGGCACGAATGATGCAACCCAAGGAGATGAACCGCCAAGCCCGCATCCGGACTGGAGCCTGGAGAAACCGCCAATGCACATCGTAATCTGCATCAAGCAGGTGCCGGACTCGGCACAGATAAGGGTCCATCCGGTGACGAACACGATCATGCGCCAGGGTGTTCCGACCATCATCAACCCTTACGACCTGTTCGCCCTCGAAGAAGCCCTCAGACTGCGCGACGCCTATGGTGGCGAAGTCACCGTGCTCACTATGGGTCCGCCCATGGCAGAGGACGCGCTGCGCAAGGCGCTCGGTTACGGCGCCGACCGAGCGGTGCTCTTGACCGACCGCTATTTTGCCGGCTCCGACACGCTGGCGACCTCGTTCGCCCTTTCCCAGGCAATCGCGAAGGTTGGCGAGACGTTCGGCACGCCAGACCTCGTCTTCACCGGCAAGCAGACGATCGATGGCGACACCGCCCAGGTCGGGCCCGGCATCGCCAAGCGCCTCGGACTCCTGCAGCTGACCTATGTCGCGAAGATCGCCTCTATTGACCTTGCTGCGCGCGAAATCAAGGTTGAGCGCCGCTCCGAAGGCGGCACACAGATGCTGAAGAGCAGGCTCCCTTGCCTGATCACCATGCTGGAAGGCACAAACGAGATCCGCCGGGGCTCGATCCAGGACGCCCTGTGCGCCGCGCGCAGCCAGGTCTTGAAATGGAGTGCGGCCGACGCCGGCATTGAGGATCTCACCAAATGCGGCCTGCGCGGTTCACCGACGGTGGTCAAGCGCGTTTTCGCGCCTCCTGCGCGAGCGGAAAAGGCGGCAAAAATCGACACCGCCGAGATGGCCTTGCGCGATGTCGCTGACGAACTCATCACGGCAATTTTCACCCGCCAGCCGGCATTGGAACATGAGCTCGCCTTCAACGGCGGCGCGTGAGAGGGCAAGGAGCAGACGATGTCGACCGCGAACCGAGAAACCCCTCGCCCTGCCGCCGGCCGTGCCGGCATAAAGAAGGAGCTGCCCGCGCATTTCAAGGACTACCGGCACGTTTGGGTTTTCATCGAGCTCGAACGCGGCCAGGTCCATCCCGTATCATTCGAACTGCTCGGCGAAGGCCGCAAGTTAGCAGACAAGCTTCAGGTCCAGCTTGCGGGCGTCGTGCTTGGACCGCCGGGAGAGGCCATCGGGAACGCCGTTGCCGAAGCGTTCGCTTATGGCGCCGACCTTGTCTACATCGTCGAGGCGCCGCTGCTCGCCGACTATCGGAACGAGCCATTCACCAAGGCGATGACGGATCTGGTCGATGCCCACAAACCCGAGATCCTTCTTCTCGGCGCCACCACACTCGGCAGGGATCTTGCCGGGTCCGTGGCGACGACCTTGCAGACAGGGCTCACGGCCGACTGCACCGAACTTGATGTGGATAACGACGGATCGCTCGCCGCCACCCGTCCGACTTTCGGCGGTTCCTTGTTGTGCACGATCTATACGCTCAATTTCCGCCCCCAGATGGCGACAGTGCGACCGAGGGTCATGCCCATGCCGCAGCGGGCGGATAAACCGGTCGGGCGTGTCATCCGGCACAAGCTCTCGGTAGCCGAGGACGAGATCGTTACCAAAATCCTCGGCTTCCTGCCGGATAGTCAGTCGGCAAAGGCAAATCTTGCCTATGCCGACGTCGTGGTTGCGGGAGGCCTCGGTCTAGGCGCGGCGGAGAACCTGCAGCTTGTGAAGAATCTCGCGCGAGCAATCGGCGCCGAGCACGGCTGTTCGCGCCCGTTGGTCCAGAAGGGCTGGATGCCAGCTGATCGGCAGATCGGCCAAACTGGCAAGACCATCCGGCCGAAGCTTTACATAGCGGCCGGGATTTCCGGCGCCGTCCAGCATCGGGTTGGCGTCGAGGGGGCGGATCTCATCGTGGCCATCAACACCGACCCGAACGCGCCGATTTTCGATTTCGCTCACCTCGGGATCGTCACCGACGCGATCCGCTTCCTGCCCGCACTGACGGAAGCCTTCACCCGGCGGCTGTCGCCCCACAGTCGCGACAAGCTTGCGAGCTAAGGGATGGACATGATTGAGGAACAATTCGACGCCATTGTTATTGGGGCCGGCATGTCCGGAAACGCAGCTGCTTACACCATGGCCAGCCACGGCCTGAAGGTGCTGCAGTTGGAGCGGGGTGAATATCCGGGCTCCAAGAATGTCCAGGGTGCCATCATGTACGCGAACATGCTGGAGAAGATCATCCCGGATTTCCGGGACGATGCGCCTCTCGAGCGGCATTTGGTTGAACAGCGGCTTTGGGTGATGGACGACACATCCCATACCGGGATTCACTATCGGTCGGACGACTTCAATGAGGCGAAGCCCAACCGCTACACGATCATCCGTGCCCAGTTCGATAAATGGTTTTCGCGTAAGGTGCGCGAGGCCGGCGCGACGGTTCTGTGCGAGACGACCGTGACGGAACTCATCCGTGACGCCAAGGACAGGGTGATCGGCGTCCGCACAGACCGGGCCGGCGGAGCCATCTACGCGGACGTGGTCGTCCTCGCAGAAGGCGTATGCGGACTGCTTGGCACGCGGGCCGGCCTGCGCGAGATGCCGAAGCCGCAAACCGTGGCGCTCGCCGTCAAGGAAATGCATTTCCTGCCCGAAGAGGTCATTGAGCAGCGGTTCGGCCTCAAAGGCGATGAAGGCTGCGTGATCGAGGCGGTGGGCACGACCTCCCGCAGCATGGCCGGGCTCGGCTTCCTCTACACCAACAAGGAGTCGATCTCACTGGGCATTGGCTGCCTCGTCTCCGATTTCGCCGCGATGGTCGAGAGCCCTTACGTCCTCCTCGACGCCTTAAAAACCCATCCTTCGATCCGGCCGCTGATCGCCGGCTCGGAAGTGAAAGAATATTCCGCGCATCTCATTCCCGAAGGCGGCTACAAGGCTATTCCGCAGCTCTTTGGCGACGGCTGGGTCGTGGTCGGCGATGCCGCGCAACTGAACAACGCCATTCACCGCGAGGGTTCGAACCTCGCCATGACCTCCGGCCGCATCGCGGCTGAGGCAATCATCGAGGTCAAGAGCCGCAACGGTCCTATGACCAAACGGAATCTCGCCCTTTACAAAGCCATGCTGGACAAGTCCTTCGTGGTCAAGGACCTAAGGAAATACAAAGACATGCCGGCCTTGCTCCACACCAATTCCTGCAATTACTTCACGGCTTATCCGCGGTTGATGTCGCAAGCCGCGCAGAACTTCATGCGTGTCGACGGCACGTCGAAGATCGAGAAGGAAAAGGCGACCACGGCGGCCTTCATCAAGGCGCGCTCGCGCTGGGGGCTGGTCAGCGACGCGGTCCGCCTTGCATTGGCGTGGCGCTGAGGGGAGACGAAATGACGATCCCAGTGACGAAGTCACGTGTCGAGGACAAGCTTTACCAGAACCGCTACTTGGTGGATTCCGGCCGTCCGCATATCAAAGTGCGACCGCACGAGAGGCCAAGCGCGAACCTGCTCGCGCTGACCCACGTCTGCCCCGCGAAATGTTATGAGTTGAACGACAAAGGTCAAGTGGAGATCACTGCCGACGGCTGCATGGAGTGCGGCACCTGCCGGATTTTGTGTGAGACCAGTGGCGAGATCGAGTGGAACTATCCACGCGGCGGTTTCGGAGTCCTCTTCAAATTCGGATGACCGACGCACGCACCGTATCAACAGGGTCAATCTTGGTACACCTGAGGTCGGGACCAAGGCCAAGTCTATCTTTGATGGAATCGCCTCGCAACAAAGAGAAGCTCGTGAATACTGTGCTTTCAGAATTCAGACTCAGATTCAAAAGGAGGAGCACTCTGGACGACAACCCCTGAGGTGTTTCCATGGCTCACGTACCGCAAGATCGGGTCGACGAGGTAGCACCTCGGGATACCCGCCCTGAACCGCCCATCAAAAGCATGCCCCAAGCAGATATCGCGCTCAGGGGACTCTACGAGATATCGAAGGTGCTGACCGCCCCCAGCGAGCTGGAGATTACGCTCGCCAATGTCGTGAACATCCTGCCTTCGTTTCTGCAGATGCGTCACGGAGCAATCGTCGTCCTGGACGCTGAAGGAGAGCCGGAGATTGCCGCAACTGCCGGCAATACCCACGCACCTCAATCAGGCACTCGCCGCGTCATACCACAGGCCGTAACAGATCAAATCGTCGCTACGGGGACGCCGCTGTTCATACCGGACGTCCGCAAGTCCCAATTATTTCAGGCTAACCTTCAAACGTCTTCGAGCAGCGGGACCATCCCAATTGCCTTTATCGGTATCCCGCTAAAGGCTGATCATAAGATCCTTGGGACATTGTCGATCGACCGGGCCGGAGACGGCGTCACCGACTTTCGCGACGACGAGGACACATACTTCCTGACGATGGTCGCCAACCTTGTCGGCCGGACCATCCGTCTCCATCGCACCCTGAGTACAGATCGTCAGCGGTCTGTCCATGAACAATGGAGACCGGAGAAATCGCCCAACGAGGGGAGGACGTACGACCCTGCCCGGCATGCGGATGCCAAAATCGACGGGATCATCGGGGAAAGCCCCGCACTCAAGCAGGTGCTCGAAACCGTCTCGGTCGTAGCAGGTACCAATTCCACCGTGCTACTGCGGGGTGAAAGCGGCACCGGCAAGGAATTCTTTGCGCAAGCCATCCATAAGCTCTCACGTCGGAGGAAGAAGTCTTTCGTCAAATTGAACTGCGCCGCACTGTCTGAAAGCGTTCTGGAGTCAGAACTGTTTGGGCATGAAAAGGGCGCTTTCACGGGTGCTATCTCCCAGCGCGCCGGTCGTTTTGAATTGGCAAATGAGGGAACGCTGCTACTTGATGAAATCGGCGAGATTTCGCCGGCCTTTCAAGCCAAGCTGTTGCGTGTCTTGCAGGAAGGCGAGTTGGAGCGAGTCGGCGGCACCAAAACGCTACAGGTCGACGTGCGCCTCATATGCGCCACCAACAAGGACCTCGAGACGGCCGTTATAAAAGGGGAGTTCAGGGCCGACCTTTATTACCGCATCAATGTGGTGCCAATTATCCTGCTCCGCTCAGAGAGCGACCCGGCGATATTCCACGCCTTGCGAACGCCTTCCTCAATCGATTCAACAAGGAGAACGATCGCGCACTCGCCTTCGCGCCGTCGGCGCTTGACCTGATCTCGCAATGCTACTTCCCTGGTAACGTCCGCGAGCTGGAGAACTGCGTCCAAAGGACGGCCACACTTGCGCGTTCAAGGACGATCACGCCATCCGATTTCGCCTGTAAGAAGAGCCAGTGCCTTTCCTGGCTCCTCTGGAAGCGAGCCGACCGCTCGAATGGCGGCACTATCATCGACGATCTCGCACGGGTCAACGCAGGGCCGGTCGGATTGCGGCTGCCGGCCAGTCGCATCGGTGCCTCCGCAGGCAACGTATCTCCCCTTGCGGCCGGCGATCCGAACGATCCCGCTTGTCCCCCGCGTCTGACGGAACGCGACCGGCTGATCGACGCGATGGACAAGGCCGGTTGGGTTCAGGCCAGGGCGGCTCGTATCCTCGGCCTCACGCCGCGGCAAATCGGCTACGCGCTGCGCCGACATGGCATCGAGGTGAAGAAATTCTAGACGTCGTGATGACGTCAAACGTAAGCCCGGAGTAGTCTCCCTCACACCCTTCACGCCCAAGGCTGGTAGCCTTCGCGACCCGATTTGCTTGTCCACTGTCGGAAGCCCGACAAAGGTGTGTCGGAGCAATCCGACGGAATCCGACACGAAAGCCAATTCGTGAACCAAAACCGCTCTTTGAGCTGGCATAGCTCTTGCGGTTTGAACTGCGACATTCACCCAGCAACGGAGCCGTTCGATGTCCGCACCGGCAATTTCGCTTGAGAGCCTCAGCACGACATTCGATGACCAGTTGCTTGCCACCGTGAAAGCCGGTGGCTGCGCGTCTTCGTCCTGCGGCTCGTCGATAAAGCCGGACGACACGGATCCGGCTGTCTGGGAGAAGATCAAGGATCACCCCTGCTTTTCAGAAGAGGCGCATCACTATTTCGCGCGCATGCACGTGGCGGTCGCGCCCGGCTGCAATATCCAGTGCAACTACTGCAACCGCAAATATAACTGCGCCAACGAAAGCCGGCCTGGGGTGGTCTCCGAAAAGCTGACGCCCGACCAGGCGCTACGCAAGGTGATCGCGGTCGCCAACGAGGTGCCGCAGCTTTCCGTGCTCGGCATCGCCGGACCTGGCGATGCCTGTTACGACTGGAAGAAGACGAAGGCAACGTTCGAACGAGTCGCCAGGGAAATCCCAGACATCAAGTTTTGCATCTCCACGAATGGGCTCGCGCTGCCGGACCATGTCGATGAGCTTGCCGACATGAATGTCGATCACGTGACGATCACCATCAACATGGTCGACCCTGAGGTCGGTGCAAAGATCTATCCTTGGATCTTTTACGACCATCGCCGCTACGTCGGCATCGAAGCCGCCCGGATCCTGCACGAGCGGCAGATGTTGGGTCTGGAGATGCTGACCGCGCGCGGCATCCTCACCAAAATCAATTCAGTGATGATCCCCGGCGTGAACGATGAGCATCTGATCAAGGTGAATAGATGGGTCAAGGAGCGAGGCGCGTTCCTGCACAACCTCATGCCGCTGATTTCGGACCCGGCGCACGGCACGCACTACGGACTGAGCGGGCAACGCGGCCCAAACGCAATGGAGATGAAGGCTCTTCAGGATCGTGTCGAAGGCGGCGCCCAGTTGATGCGCCACTGCCGGCAGTGCCGGGCAGATGCCGTCGGCCTGCTCGGTGAGGATCGTGGCCAGGAATTCACACTCGACCGGATTCCCGGCGAGGTCACCTACGATGCCAGCAATCGCAAGGCCTATCGGGAGCTGGTCGCGGAGGAGCGCCGTGATCACGTGGCGGCTAGGAGAGAAGCGATCGGATTGGTCAAGGCAGCGAGCCCCGGCAAGTCCCTTCTCTTCGCGGTGGCGACCAAGGGCGGCGGCCGCGTCAATGAACATTTCGGCCATGCGAAGGAATTCCAGGTTTACGAAGCCTCGCCGAGAGGGATCAGCTTTGTCGGGCATCGCAAGGTCGAGCAGTATTGTCTCGGCGGCTGGGGCGGAGAAGCCGCCCTGGATGGCGTCATCGCTGCGCTTGAGGGCATAGATGTCGTGCTGTGCGCCAAGATCGGAAACTGCCCGCAGGATCAGCTCGCCGACGCTGGAATCCAAGCCACCGACGCATATGCCCACGACTATATCGAGACCGCAATCAGCGCGATTTACGCGGCCGCGTCTGGGACCCCCGCACTCGCGGCGACGGCCTGAGCGCGTCTCATCCATTCGGACCAGGAGTTAAAATGGCTTTCAAGATCATCGCATCCCAATGCACCCAATGCGGCGCCTGCGAATTCGAGTGTCCCTCTGGCGCGATCAAGTTCAAAGGCGAGAGCTATGTGATCGAGCCGCAAAAGTGCACCGAGTGCGAGGGGGTCTTCGATGCGCAGCAATGTGCCTCGGTATGCCCGGTGCCGAAGACCTGCGTTCCTGCGTGACGAACATTGGGCTGCCGACATGGTCGGGGATGCCTTCGCAGGACGCCTGGAACGCCTTGTTCACAATCTGCAGCCTCAAGGGAAATCAGGGAACGGACATGTCGCTCGGACGCGAAGAGGAGGTCGAAATCCGCAGGCCTCCGCGATTCATGCCGGGAGAGCGGGTACGTGCCACTCGCCACATAAAGAATGACGGCACCTATCCTGGCAGGGAGATCGGCGAAAATCTCGTGCGGAAGGGCGACGAGGGATATGTGCGCGACATTGGCACCTTTCTCCAGCAATTCTTCATCTATGCGGTCGAATGGATCGACCGTGGCACCGTCGTCGGCATGCGAGCGCGTGAACTGATGAGCCTCGACAAAGCCGAGGCGCCCTGCAGTGCTGAAAACAATACCAATGAAGGGACGGCCTGATGAAAGTCATGATCCGCAGGACCGATGCTGGCTTGTCGGCGTATGTCCCCAAAAAGGACCTCGAAGAGCCGATCATCAAGCTTGAGAAGGAAGAGTTGTGGGGCGGAACTGTGACGCTCAGGAACGGGTGGCGGCTCCTCCTACCCGATCTTCCACGGGATACGCGTCTGCCGATCACCGTCGAGGCAAGGAAGGTTTCCGAAGAGGACTGATGCTGCCCCTTGATAGGTGCGTCGCGAGGAACGAGCATGAACACGATCCTGACATCGGGCCACCTCGTCATCGTGCGGGACAGTTTTGCCGAAAAGCTGCATGACCTGGCGAAGGAAGCGCTCGCCGCCGATGAGGTGATCCCCTATCTCGGTCCGGGTCTTCTTGGGTTCAACTGTGCGGAACCGCCTGTGCCGCATACGCCCGAGGTCGTTGCCGCGGCACTCAATGCACGGGCGCCAGCCCCTTCCAGGATCCGCACCAATATGTGGTCGGTTGCGCAGTTCATCGAACAGCGCCGGCATCGCCGGACGCTTCAAGCTTGGATGACCGACATATTCGCAGCGCCGGTGGCGCCTACCCTCCTTCACGCCTGGCTCGCAAGGCTGCCGCTCTCCCTCATCGTCGACAGCTGGTACGACGGCGCGATGCGCACGGCTCTCGTAGAGACCGGCCGAACGGACGTCGTTGAGATACAAGGCGTCACGCGCGCGAACGAAATCGGTAACATTTGGACGAAAACCTACGATTTGTCCGGGAGGGAACTCGACCCCCGATCGGGGGCAAAGACGGTTCTCTATACACCTCACGGGAGTATTAGGCCGGCGCAAAACTTTCTCGTCGCAGATTCGGACTATGTCGAAGTCCTGACCGAAATCGATATCCAGACACCGATCCCAGACGTGGTGAAGGAACGGCGCATCACCCGTGGATTTTTCTTCGTTGGCTGCCGCTTCAACGATCAGATGCTGCGCACCTACGCCAGGCAGATCATGAAGCGCTCCCGAGGTCCACATTGCGCGGTAATGGACGCGGAAACGCTGACCAGAAACGAAGCGCGTTTCCTTGCGGCAAGCGGAATCACGGTGATCGACATGCCAGTAAGTGAAGCCGCGGCTCGGCTTATAGGAACGCGCACTGCTGCAGGTGGTGGACAGGATTAACAATGGCGCGCCCCTTTGATGATTGGTCCTTCGGCTTGCCTCGAAGGCGCAAAATGCAGTCGGGAATACACCCGTGAGCAGTGATGCTATCGGCAGCGCAACGAACGCTCTGAATTCGTTGACCCATGTGGAAGCGGCGCGCTGGGGCCGGGATTTGAGTACGCTGTTGCGCATCACGCGTATGAATTTGCGGCATCCCTGGCAGGTCGCCTTCGCCATGGGCTCGACGATCATGGCGGCAATCCTCCAGTTGCTCATTCCCCAGCTTCTCGGCCGGGCTGTCGACCAGACCCAGACAGCCATCGGGGGCGGTGTCGCGGGGACTGCGGCAGGACAAGCGCTCTGGACCCCGGCTCTCCTGCTGCTCGCCGTCAGCGCGCTACGCGGCCTTTTCACGATGGCGCAGAACTATTTTGCCGAAGCCGTCGGGCATCATGTCGCGTACGAACTGCGGCTCGCCTACTACGACAAGATCCAGCGTCTCAGCTTTTCCTTTCACGACCGGGTCCATTCAGGCGATCTGATCACCATCGGAATGCTCGATCTCCAAGGCGTGCGGATGTATTTTTCCACCGCGCTCGTTCGCGTGCTCCTGCTCACCATGCTGATCGGGATCGGCGCCTACATGATGATCTCGACCGATCCCATGCTCGGCCTGGTCGCGCTGAGCTTCGTGCCTTTTGTCGCCTGGCGCTCATCGGCCACACAGCTTAGGCTGCGCGCCACCTGGCTCGACCTGCATGAGCGGCTTTCAGTACTAAGCCGCGTGATGGAGGAAAATCTCGCAGGCATCCGCGTGGTCCGCGCTTTTGCGGCTCAAGCCTATGAGATGCTGAAGTTCGACGGCGCTTCCAAGAACGCGCTCGACCTCGCCCACGACCGAGTTGACATCTACGTGCCCAGCACGTCGGCGATGACCTTGTCCTTCTTTTTCGCAATGGGATTGGTGCTCTGGATCGGTGGCAGCAAGCTCGTCGCTGGCGAGATAAGCGTCGGAACGGTGGCGACCTTCCTGACCTTCATGACAATCCTGCAAATGCCAGTCCGCCAGATCGGCCTCATGGTCAATGCCTTTGCCCGCGCTTCTAGCTGCGGTTCGCGGCTTTTCGGTCTCCTCGACCAGGAGATCACAATCAGGGATGCTCTCAAGGCCAGACCGCTCGAGATAAGCGACGGCACTCTGCGCTTCCACAATGTCTCGTTTGCGTACCCCAGCGCCGAAAACCGCGCCATTCTGAAGAACGTCAGCTTTGAGGCCCGTAGAGGCGAGACGATCGCGATCGTCGGTCCGCCGGGTTCGGGCAAATCGACGATAGCTCATCTGGTCCCCCGCTTTTATGACGTGACCGGTGGCGCCATCACGCTGGACGGCCAGGACATACGCAATGTCACCCTCGCGACGCTTCGCAAGGCGGTCGCCGTCGTACAGCAGGATGCATTCCTATTCACCACCACGATCGAGAACAACATCGCTTATGGCGATCCCTGGGCGAAGAGACAGCGAATCGAACGCGCTGGCGAATTCGCCCAGCTCCACAACTACATCCTCGGGCTCCCAGCGGGCTACGAGACGGTCGTGGGCGAACGCGGCGTCTCTCTCTCTGGCGGCCAGCGCCAGCGTCTCACGATCGCTCGCACCATGATGCTGCGCCCCTCCGTCGTCGTTTTCGACGACTCAACGGCCGCGATCGATGCCGGCACCGAGCAGCGCATCCGCGCGGCGATGCGTCGCTTCGCCAAGGATCGGGTGACGATCATCATCGCGCACCGGCTGAGTGCGCTTGTGCATGCCGATCAGATCCTTTTTGTCGATAACGGCGAAATCGTAGAACGCGGCAAGCATCAAGAGCTTTTGGCGAAGCGGGGACGCTACAGGGCCCTTTACGATCTCCAGACGCGCCCGGGTGATGACAATATGACCCAGTGTGGGGGCGCCCGCTGATGGCGCAGGGCCGCGCCGGCGAAGTCGAAGCCGAACGTGACGACGGTAGACGCCCTCCGCGCGCGGTTGTCGGCTCGCACCGCATCGAGGAGGAGATGTTCGGCCGGGCTTTCGACAAGAGCATCCTCCGGCGCATCTGGGCTTTCGTCCGTCCCTATCGGGCCAGGGTAGTCATCACGATTGCAGCAATGCTGATCTTCACCGGGACGCAGCTTCTCATCCCGTTGATCATCCGCTACGCGCTCGACCAGGGCATGAACCCGGCAAGGACCGATCGCTCAGCCCAGCTCGCGGCCGTCGGCGCGTTCGTTTTGGCGATTTTGGTCAATTTCGCTGCCGGCTACATGCAGGAAACCGTGGTTGGGAAAGTGGCCGAAACTGTCCTGTTCGACATCCGCCGCGCCATGTTTGGCCATCTGCAGAAGGTTTCGCTCTCCTTCATGGACAAGACCGAGGTCGGACGCCTCATGTCGCGCCTGCAAGGCGACGTCAACTCCATACAGGAATTCCTCGAAACCTCGGTATATTCCGTAGGCGATGTTGCGCTTCTCTTCGGCATCGTTTTCGTAATGCTGTGGCTCGACTTCCGCCTCGGCCTCTTGACGCTCTCGGTTCTGCCGGTCCTGGTGATCGTCCGCATTGTCTGGCTGCCGCGTGCCCGCGACGCCTTCATGGCCGCACACGAGACTAATTCCGTCGTCAACGGCGCGCTGGCCGAAGCCATTCACGGCGTGCGCACCGTCCAGTCAATGGACCGCCAGCAGGTGAATTTCATCCTTTTTGACGACAAGGCCCATGCCAACCTCAGGACCCACCTGATCGCTGCCAAATATGCACTGGTCATGGTGCCTATCGTCGATGGCCTCACCGGCCTCGCCATGGCCGCCGTTATTGTGGTCGGCGGCTCGATGGTCATGAATGGCCGCATAGATGTGGGCGTATTGGTTGCCTACCTATTTTACATCCAGCGCTTCTTTGACCCGATCCGCTCACTCACCCTGCAATATTCGGTCATGCAGCGCGCCATGGCCTCAGGCAAGCGCCTGACCGATGTGCTCGACGTCAAGATCGATGTTCAGGACAAACCCAATGCCGAGGTGCTTTCGCCCGAAATGGACGGCTCGGTCGAGTTCAGGGACGTCACCTTCGGCTACAATCCGAACCGTTCGGTGCTGAAAAATGTCTCCTTCCGGGTCAATCCCGGCGAGACGGTCGCACTGGTCGGGCCGAGCGGTTCTGGCAAATCGAGCGCGATGGCCCTGGTCCACCGCTTCTATGATGTTCAGCAGGGCCAAGTGCTGGTCGGCGGACATGATGTGCGCGATCTCACCCAGGAATCGCTCGGCCGCCAGGTCGCCATGGTGCTGCAGGAGCCGTTCCTGTTCACCGGGACGGTCTTCGAGAACATTCGATACCACAAGACGGAAGCCACGCGCGACAAGGTGATCGAGGCCGCCAAGGCGGTCGGCGCCCACGACTTCATAATGAGCCTCGCCGACGGGTATGAGACCCAACTTGGCGAACGCGGCGACAACTTATCTCTCGGCCAGCGCCAGCTTATCAGTTTCGCCCGCGCCCTCGTCGCCGACGCCAAGATCCTCGTGCTCGACGAAGCTACCGCCAACATCGACAGCTACACGGAAATGCAGATTCAGAAGGCTCTGATAAAGCTGCTTGAAGGGCGCACTGGCCTCGTCATCGCCCACCGTCTTGCCACGATCCGGGGTGCCGACCGCATCATCGTGCTTCAGAATGGCCAAGTTATTGCGACTGGCAACCACGATCAGCTAATAGCCATGGGGGGCCTGTATTCCAAACTCTACAATCTCAACTACGCCTCCTTTGACGATATTCCAGAACACGATACGACCGTACAAGCCGGCTCCCAGACCTGACGTCTTGGCGGCCTTGTGGTACTGACATTGACTTCGGGCGTGCCGGCGGACACTCAGGCCGCCGCAGACGAGGAAGCAGGCAGCATTCATGCAAAGCACTCGCGCGGATCGTGAAGACCGGCTGCGAACGATTTCCTCCAGCGTCGTTATCCGACCGCGGTGCACGCCGCGACATCGGGCGAACTCGCTCCAGGTGGTGTCGCTCGGCGTAGCAAAGCCGCTCGCGAGCGCGCCCTCAACAGCGCCGTAGCGAGTGACGGCTTTGCTACCGCCGAGCCGCTGATGAAGCTGGATGCGGGAGCCGCCACCGGCGCCGCCCCGGTCGAGAAGAACCTCTTGCGGCGGGCTATGGGCAACGACTAGCGCGAGCGCGACGAGCAGATGCGTGCCGGCATCGTGACGCGCTCGGCCATCATCTCCTTAGGATCGTGCAGTCTCACACCGTGCCCAGATGCCGGCCAACGTACAAACCTGGTAATCTGTGCCGCCGGCTCGTCGTCAGTTTGGCCTCCCTCACGATTTCCCCAATCCCCACCACGTGCACGCTCGAGCAATGTGAGGGAGCGCTGTTACAACGATTTACCTTCGGATCAGACCGCGAATTTCATGGTCAGCCAAGTCGAGCCATGATTTCGGATTGAATGGTCGTCGCGGTGTATAGGGAAGCATCTAGCGGCAGATTCCCAAATGCCAGTTGACAAAGAAGGTAGTTAGCACCTGCCTCTTCCAACTGACTGAGCAGAGCTTCTCGCACAGACGCTGCTGATCCTACCACGCACAATTCACTCTCGACTGCCGCATCGAAGGTCAGCGGCAGGTTGGGTGGAGTGGGGATAGCGTTAAGCTCGTAAAGGAATTGGAAGCTCTTGAGCCATCGTTCGTAAGCAGGTGCCGCGAGCGAATAGGCATGTGTGTCACAACGCCCAACCACGACCATGCGGAGCAATCCAATAAATGGCGCTCGATTGCCCGCGCCAGTGTTGTCCTCTTGATAGGCGCGGAACGCATCAGTAGTTTTGCGAACAGAAGAGGAAGGTCCTACACACGCGATATTTGCTCCATTCGCAGCGGCCCAGGCTGCGGACTCGGGTCGATTGGCGGCGACCCATGTCGGCGGATGTGGACGCTGATGAGGTCTTAGCGTCAAAGGAACGTCATTGAGCTCAAAATGGCGGCCCTGATAGCACAGCGTGCCAACCTTCATGGCATTAACAAGTATTTCAACAAGAATTTCGCTGGCTTCCGCATAGCGGCCCGGCACCGCGTCCGCACCAATCCCGAAGTAACCCAATTCGATCGGGAGAGCACCGCGCCCTATGCCCAGTTCGAGCCTGCCACCGCTCAACTGGTCCAGCATACAGATCTCTTCGAACGCACGCAGCGGATGATAAAGCGCAAGCAGCATCACCAAGGGTCCGAGACGCAGGCGCCGGGTGCGCTGGGCGACGCTCGATAAGAACAGATTCGGCGATGGACCTCTCCCATGGGGGGTACAGTGGTGCTCTGCGAGATGATAGGCATAGAACCCTAGCTGATCGCACGCCTCTGCTAATATCAGGCGATCTTCGTACTGCCGGGCGATATCGAGGCCGTCCTCGTCCAGATGATCGAAGATGCCGAAGGCTAGGTTTGAAGGAAAGACGTTTGTCACTCGATATTGTCCCTGATTTTAAAGAAAAATGTTGTCGTGCTTGGGTGACCAAGCAAGTCTAAAGATAGCAATGTGTGATATCGGATTAGCGTCAGCGTACCGAACGAGCAGAGCCTGACGCTCCCCTGCCCGTGGTGCTTGGTATGTTTAAGCTTCCAACTATATCGCGAGCGGCAGCAAGAAATGCATCCAATTGCTCTTTTGTGCCGATGCTGACGCGGATGCAATGTTCCAAACCATTGTCCGGAAAGTAGGCAACGAGTATCTTTTGCCTTTCCAAGGCTGCTTGCCACCATGAGCCGTCCTGTCCCGCTGGCACACGGGCTAGCAGGAAATTTGCGTGGGAGGGCGTTACGGAAAATCCAAGTTGCGACAGTGCGGCTGTCACTCGCTGTCGTTCATGTCTGATGTGCTTGTGGTTCTCTGCGTAGGCGCCGCGATGCGCAAGCACGCTGATACCAACCGCATGCCCGATCACGTTCATGTTGAAGACGTTCTGGATGTTGCGCAGCCTGCCAATAATCTCAGGGTGACCGAAACCGAAACCGACGCGAATGCCGGCGGCGGCATAGCTCTTCGAAAATGTTCTCAAGATCAGAAGGTTCGAATAACGGTTGATGAGGCGCAGCCCGTGATCGGGTGCAAAGTCGACATAGGCCTCATCAAGGACGACCAGGCGATCCGATTGTGCCACGAGGCGTTCGATATTGCTTATCGAGAGGAATGTTCCGGTCGGATTGTTTGGATTGGCCACCAGAATGAACTTGGCGTCTTTTGCCGGACCGGAAAGCAATTGCTCCATTGGCAGCGAATGAGTTTGACATCCGATCTCGAGAAACTCAGCACCATGCAACATGGCAAGTTTGCGGTTGAACGAAAACCCTGGCGATATCATCGCCACCTTGTCGCCAGGGGCGAGGAAAGCTCTGTAGATGAGTCCGAGCAGTTCAGACGACCCGTTGCCTGCGATGACCTGATCCGTGGATACCCCATAGGTATTGGACGCTGCTTCCCTCAAGCTGATGTTATCGTCGTCCGGATACAGATACTGGCGATTGAGGGCCGCCACTGCACTTTGCATTATGATTGGCGGCAACGGAAACGGGTTCTCATTCGTATTCAGCTTGACAAAACTTTCGTCCGGCGCTGGTCCGTTGGACGGCAGAGCATCTAACTGTCGCGTCCCTTGCGGAAGAGACGAAAGCACAGCTTGCAGTTTTGCATCGGACATATTTTATCTCCGTTTCAGTCGCACAGGGGCATCCGTATGAGCTCGCAACGAGAGCAACATGGCGGACGGATTGACGATGGCAGCGTCGCCTTTCACAAGATGGTCGCAACGCCGGCTGCCACGGGAATTCGGCCAGGCTGTCCTCGGTCGGATCGACTTGACGCGGACGCGGATCTGCATCCCTGCGCGGGCCAAGCCGCTAAGCGGTCTCAGCTAATCCGCCTGAGTCATGCTTTCACAGACGCTTGACCTCGATGCCGTATTTCCTCAGCACGTAGCCAATCTGGCGCGGGGTCAGTCCAAGCAGGCGCGCCGCCTTTGCCTGCACCCAGCCACATCTTTCCATGGCAGCAATGACGCGCTCGGCGTCGGTGGTCCTCGCGCCCAATGAGTGGGTTGCTCCGGCAGGCGGGACTGTGGTGGCGGCCGAACGAGCGGCCGCATCCGGCGGCGTGGCCGGATTCACTGCCTCTGGGAGGATTGGCGCTGGTTGCAGCGCGGCCTTGCCCGATCTGCTCTTCCGCAGCGCCTCGGCAAAGCATTGGTCGTGGGAGCACGCAAAGTCGTTTCTCCCGATTGATCGTCCCTCCGCCAGGATCGCTGTCCGGTGCACGCAATTTTCAAGCTCGCGAATGTTGCCGGGAAATTCACATTTCATCAGTACTTCAATCGCACGCGCATCGAAGGTCAGCGTACGGCCGTTCTCATCGTTGAAATTCTTGAGAAACTCAGCTGCGAGGAGCGGAATATCGCTGCGCCTTTGGCGTAATGCCGGCACCAGCAAGGGAACCACGTTGATGCGATAATATAGGTCGGCGCGGAACTCATTCCTTGCAACCGCCTCTTCAAGGTTCCTGTTCGTGGCGGCAATCACGCGAACGTCGACCTTGATGGTCTGGTTGCTGCCGACGCGCTCAAACTCCTGCTCCTGCAGCACGCGCAGTAGCTTTGCCTGGAAGGAGGCCGAGATCTCGCCGATCTCATCCAGAAACAACGTCCCCTTGTCGGCGAGCTCAAAGCGGCCCTTGCGGGAATTGAACGCGCTTGTGAAGGCACCCTTCTCATGACCGAACAATTCGGATTCCAGGACTGTCTCTGGCAGCGCTGCACAATTGAGTTTGATGAAGGGCCGCTTGGCGCGCGGCGACAACTCGTGAATTGCCTTGGCGACCAGCTCCTTCCCGGTACCGGATTCGCCTCGCAACAGAACCGTGGTCTTTGCCTTAGCTACCACTGCGATCTTCTCGAGCAGCGCGCTTAGCGCCGGACTATCGCCAATCATTCCCTTGACGTGAACCTTCTTGCGCTGCGGTGCAGGGTGCTTGACATCAGAGAATTGCGTTTGCAGCCGATCTTCCACCTCCGTCGGTCGTTCGCGGTCGCCCGCGGAGAAGCGGTGCAACTTGACTGTCTGTCCCACCATGTTGGCTATCATGGTGAGCAGCCGGACATCATAATCGAGCCGATACATTGACCTGCTGTCCAAGGCACGGTCGATAGTCAGCGTGCCTACGGCGTTCCCATCAACACGAATGGGAACGCCGATGAAGGACACGGTGTCGGAGGCCCCAAGCACCTCTATGTCAGCGGCAGTGAAGGCCGAATGCACCGCTATGTTCTCGGCGACGAGCGGCGTGTCCGTCGTCACAATCAGATCGATTGCCTTGCGCGGCAGGCGCATCCGGGAGCGCTCATCGCTGTTCTCGTCGCAGCCGGTGACTACGGTGATGTCCAGTGCGCCCTCAGCGTCGAAGAGAGCGATGATGCCGTGCCGCATCTGCACAAACGAGGGCAGGAGATCGACGACCTTGGCCAACGTGACTTCGAGCCGGGCGGGGTCGGTGAGTACTTTCGATATTTCGAAGATGCCGATAAGCGCGTGCTCGTGCGATGGCACAAAAGGGACCGCGGTGTTCGTCTCGGAGTTTGGGTAAGCCCTTTTCGCATCCGGAAGCGAAATGCGGCACTCGCTGGCATTTTGTTCTGATTTGGGAATGTTGTGGTGCATGTGATCCTCGATCTCGCGCCATGAAATGCATGCCGGCGGCATGTGCGCCCGCGACGTCGCGGGCAAGCGCGAAAATGCTCTGACGTGAACTCGTGCCACCGCCGTGTGGTCGAGTACAAAGCGGGTCGACCCCTGACGCATCGCTTGGCTCTCCCTCCACGAAGCTTGGCCACGTTCTCGGCTTGCACGGGGGCAACCACACGTTGATTTTCAAAAGACTGGAGCGAGGCGGGATAGTCAATCGAGCTTTCTTTCATTCGTGAAAGGAAACCTCGCGGCCTATGATAGAATTCATCAGTTCTAATTTTTGTCGGCGATGTTGAACGAGAGAATACGGCGCCGGCGATGCGGTGCCCGAGCGGCTGACCGCGCCGAGTTGCCGGGCCGTGCCAGTCACCAGCGCCTGCGAACCAGGGGCGGGAGCGATAATCACTGCCGACGACACTGGTCGGTCGCGGCAACCGCCATTTCCTCGATATTGATGACGCAGATAAGGCGGCGGCGTCGCGTGTGAAGGCGCGAAGGTGGCGGTCGAGCGCGGCTTTCTCGGCGGTGCTCGGAACTTCTGAACCGCATCGTCGCGGTCAGCACCAGCGGCGTCAATCCCTACGTCTCGACGTCGCTTTCAAGCTGTCGCTGCAGCGGGAGCGCGGCAAAGAACACGGCAATTCTGCGCCCTGGTGCCAGCGATGCGGCCCTTCCCAAAGTCGGCAAACCGAGGAGCCCGCCACGATGTGCAGCAAAACCGCAAGCCAGAGAGATCGACCGGCAATCTGCCGGAGAACATCAAGCGCGTGCTGGACGGCGGCCTTGTCATTCCCGTCTTGTGCCACCGCATTCATCCCATCATTGGCGAGCCCAACGTCAGTTCAGGTCATGCGGATCCATTTGGCATGGGTATTGCGGCGGCGTTGGTGCAGCGTTCGACCGGAGCGCCGCGATAGGGAGAAGCCCGGGAGAAGTCACGCCACCTCGATCCGGTCAGGGAGAGAGAAACAGTGTCAGCTGCACAAGTCCGCGGCGCGAGTCCCGCGCCCCGCAAACCCTTCTATGCCAAGCTTTACGCGCAGGTGCTTGCCGCCATCGCCCTAGGCGTCGCAATTGGCTATTTCTATCCGGGGACCGGCGAGAGCCTGAAGCCGCTGGGTGATGCCTTCATCAAGCTGGTCAAGATGATCATCGCGCCTGTCATCTTCCTGACA
>NZ_JAMYOU010000049.1:0-26926 GCF_040319995.1 Mesorhizobium sp. M0815
GGCCCCCGCCCGCCACACACAACCACCATCCAAACCCCAACCCCCCCCCAAAAAATCCCCCCCCCCGGGGCGCCCCCCCCCGGCCCCACTTTGTCCATCAATTGCGCCCGGGGGCCCCCCAACCCCCCCCCCCCCCCCACCGCGCCGATGATCCCGAAGTCCGAATGGTAGATCCACTTCCAGATATAGGAGGCGGCGACGGCGCTGATGACCCAAGGGATGATCAGGATAGCGCGCAAGACACCACGGCCGATGAAGTCGCGGTGGAGCGCCAGCGCTGTGGCAAACCCCAGGATAAAGGAGATGAAAGTTGACCCCAGTGTCCAGATCAGTGTGTTCCAGGTGACTTTCCAGAATACCTGACTTGTGAGGATGGTCGTGTAATTGTCGAAGCCGATGAACGTCTTGTCACGGAGCTGCAGACCGGGCGGTGTCTTAAAGAACGACAGCTCGACCGTGTAGTAGATCGGATAGGCGATGACGATGAGCATCACGGCGATCGCTGGGAGCACATACGCGTAGTCCGCACGATGCTCCCAGATCTTCCGCAGCGCGCCGGACCTGCCAGGTTGCAATTTTCGGCGAGCCTCGGCCTTGCCGGTCACGATCGTCACTTGTGGCGTGCCTTTATTCTTCGGAACGAGGCGGCTGCGCCAGCAGCGCAGCCGGTCAGGTCGTAGGTCAGGCTTGGACTAGAGTCCGCCCATCAGGTCTTTTACCTTCTTGGCCGCGTCGTCCGCTGCCTCGTCGACGGTCATTGCTCCGGTCAGGGCATTCTGTAGCATGTCCGGGATGATGATGTTCATGATCTCGGGGGCCTGCGGTAGCGCTGGGAACGGAATGCCGTATGGCAGCATCGAGGTGGTGACGTCGAGGAACTTGATGTTGTCCAGACGTTCCTTCATCCACTTGGTCTTGAAGCCGTTAAGGTTGCCCGGGTTCGAGCCGGCGTAGGCCATCTTCAGCGACCATTCAGGGCTCGTCCACATGCAGATGATAGCTTTCGCAGCCGGCTCGTCTACCTTGCCGCCCTCGACATATTCGGGCTTCAGGATGTGAATGTTCGAGCCGCCGAACACGACGGCGCGCTTGCCGTCGGGGCCAGTTGGAATCAGGCCGTAGCGCATGTTGTCGATGACCGTCTGCGCCTTGTCCTTGTCGGTGCCCGTCGCCTTTTTCTGCAGGTCGAGCATGACGTTGTAATCGGACGGGTGCGAGATCATCATGCCGAGCTGGCCGGCGACGAACAGGGGCTGGTTATCGGCCTGCTGGTTGGTGAGCGCCGAAACCGGAACCGACTTGTCGCGAACATACATGTCGTAGGAGGCTTGCAGCGCCGCCTTGCTCTGGGGACTATCGAGCTGGACCTGCTCATAGGTCGGATTCGCGGTGGCTTCGTCGAAGACGCCGCCGCCATAGGCCCACAGCTGTGGCATGAAACGGTACGGCGTATTGCCGGCATTCTTGCGCGCCACGAGGCCGTAGCCGGCAATGCCGAGCTTGTCGTGGATCTGCTTGGAATATTTGACGACGTCTTCCCAGGTTGCCGGAGCCTTGTCCGGATCGAGGCCCGCACGCTTGAAGATGTCGGCGTTCCAGATGAACGCCATCGTCTCGTTGTTGGTCGGAATGCCGTAGGTCACGCCCTCCCAGGTCACGGCCTTCATGGCGCCGGGCCAGAAATCCTCGGTCGAATACCCCACATCCTCTGGCTTGAGCGGCGCCAGATAGCCCTTTGAGGCGAACTCGGTACCACCCAGGATTTGCAGGCGGACCGCCATCGGCGCGGCATTGCCCAGGAGCGCCGTGCGGAACTTGTCGAGAAGGTCGTTATAGGTGAGGGCTTGTTCCTCGAGCTGGATGTTCGGATAGGTTTTGCGGAAGGTCTCGAAGAAATCCTTATAGTACTGGCGCAGGAGGTCGGGGTCGCCCTCGAACACGCCCTGATACCAGAAAGTCAGCCGCCCCTTGTAGTCGAGCGGGGTGACCTTGGCGCAATCGGCCGCCGTGTCAAAATCCTGTGTGCCGGCGATGGAGCGCACATATTCCGGCGACCACTTGCTGAGGTCGACCGGTGGCGCAGCCAGCGCCGATGTGGGCATCAGGGATGCCATCAAAGCAGTGACGACAGTGCCGCGCAGGATCGCACTGCCGAGCGTAATCCTCGTCATAGGTATCCTCCCTGGTTCTCCCATGCCGCCCTGCGCCAAGGCAAAGCGGTCCTTGCTCGTTTCGATCGCGAGAATGCTCAATGTATCCTCTCGATCCCTTGGTACGTTTTCAGATCATGGATTGCCTGTCAACGCGCAGGATCGTACATTGTTTGCGAAAGCCGTGTGTGATATCGGGCAAGGTATGTATTAAGTTAGGGAGCCGGCCTTGGCCGAAATAAGCGATTTCAAAGCTATGCCACCTGTGGGCACCGATCCCATCGGAGCCTCCAGCGAGGGCGCCTCGCTTTATGAATTGATTAGGGAAGACATCATCGAGGGACGGCTCGCCGCCAACGAACGGCTTGTGGTCACCGATCTCGCCCGGCGTCACGGCACCTCGACCAATCCTGTGCGCGAGGCCCTGCAGCTGTTGCGCGGCGAAGGCTTTGTCATCTTTGTCGCCAACCGCGGGGCACGCGTCCGACCCATTGATCAGGATTTTGTCCGGGATATCTACGAGATCGGTGTTCTGATCGAGCCAGCCCTGACACGATGGTTTGTGAATATGGCTACCGGCGAGGACATTGCCGAACTCGAACGTCTCCAAGGCCTGATTGAAGAGAACAACTTCGCCGACACATTCAGGCACAGTGAGCTGGATACCGCTTTCCACACCGTGATGTACCAGCGGCACTATAACCGCCACGCCGCCGAGCTTTGGTGGAAGCATCGCGAAGTGCTGCGAGCCGTGAGCCGTCGTTTCAACTTCACGCTGGCGCGACGTGCCGCGATCATGCGCGAGCACCGCGAGCTCATCGCGCTCGTAAAGGCGGGAGAGGCCGACAAGGCGGCCGAACTCGTCTCCCGCCATGTCGAGGGCTCGGGCCGGCATATTCTCGAACAGATGCGTGCGCGCAACGCCGCCCGGGCCGGATAGAATGTCCAGTCCAGAACCTCGTTAGGCTGACCATTCTCAGACAAAGGTTGTTGAGATGAAAATCACGAGCATTCGGCCGTGGCTGATCAAGTCCGATGCTTCTTATTGGGGAGAGTTCCTGTTCGTCGAAGTGACGACCGACGAGGGAGTGAGTGGCTGGGGAGAGATCACCACCACCACAAGGCTCGCCAACCGCGCGCTCTGCACGATCCTGCGGCAGATCGGCGTCGCCGTGACAGGCGAGGATCCGGCGCGTATCGAGCATCTCTGGCACAAGATCTTCCGCAGCTTCACCTACATGGGAAGCCGCGGCGCCGCCGTCGAATGCGTGAGCGCCATCGACATAGCCCTCTGGGACATCCGGGGCAAAGTCCTCGGCAAGCCGATTTACGAGCTGTTGGGCGGACCGGTACGCGATGAAATCGCGCTCTACACCCATCCCAACCAAGCCAAATTCACCAGCAAGGAAGCCGTGGTCCGCGAAATTCTAGACGTCGTCGAATCCGGACACACTGCGCTCAAGTTCGATCCGTACCCGCACCAGGGTCGCAGCGCCGATGGCCTGCCTCGCGAACAGCGGGACGGCTATCTCGATGGCAGCATGACCCGCAAGGACGAGCGCGAAGCCGCCGAACTCACGGCTCTGATCCGTGAAACGGCAGGGCCCGATGTCGACATTCTCATCGATGCGCATGGCCGTTTCGACGTTCCCACCGCCATTCGCCTCTGTCGAAGTCTCGAGGAAGCCGGTCAGATCGACTGGTTTGAGGAGCCCTGCCCGCCCGAGAGCCTTAACGCCCTCAAGCAGGTGCGTGAGAAGGTCAATACCGCCATCTCGTGGGGCGAGCGCGGCCACACGAAGTGGGATTTCGTGCCGGTACTTGAGAACAAGCTCGCCGACTACATCATGCCCGACGTCACCTGGACCGGCGGCATTACCGAACTCAAGAAGATTTCTGCCCTTTGCGAAGCCTACTACGTCCCGGTCTCGCCACATGACGCCGCGGGACCGATCAATGTGGTTGCGGGAGCGCAGGTGATGATGACTGTCCCCAACTTCTACAAACTCGAAACGTCGGAGTGGAACCTGGGCAAATACGATCACCTGATCGACAGACCGCTCGACATTTCGAACGGCAGCCTCAAGCTGACGTCGAAGCCTGGTCTCGGTATTGAGATGGACCGCGACTATCTGCAGGCCCACGAGATTGAGCTGGGCTAGCAACACTCTATGGCCAGGGTGCGGGGCGACAAGCCGAAAACGAGGATAAGTCATGGCAAAGACAGGTGGCGCCGACGAGGCGCTCAATCGGGTGAACGCGAACTCCAAGCCATCTCAGCTTCGCATCACCGACATGCGGGTAGCCGAAATCGTCGGCGCGCCGTTCACCTCAACCCTGCTCAAGATTTACACCAATCAGGGCATCGTCGGACTTGGCGAAGTGCGCGACGGCGCCAGCGCCACCTACGCGCTGATGCTGAAGAGCCGGCTGCTTGGCGAGAACCCTTGCGACATCGACCGCCTGTTTCGCCGGATCAAGCAGTTCGGAGGGCACGGCCGGCAAGGCGGCGGCGTCTCGGCGGTCGAAATCGCGTTGTGGGATCTCGCCGGCAAGGCGTATGGCGTGCCCATCTACCAGATGCTCGGCGGCCGGTTTCGGGAGAAGGTGCGCCTCTATTGCGATACCGATGCGACCGTGCCGAGCGGCACCGAGACCGGCAAGCGCCTCAAGCAGCGCATGGCGCTTGGCTTCACCTTCCTCAAGATGGATCTGGGGCTGATGCAGATCGCGGATGTACCCGGTGCGGTCGTATCCCCTGCCGGCTCACTTGAAGGGTACCGCGTCCACCCCGGCCGTGGCCCGGTCAAGACCACGGAGGAGCGGCGCGCCCGCAATGCCGCGTATGATTTGCATAATGTCCCCCACCCGTTTACTGGCCTCCACTTTTCCGACAAGGGCCTCGATCTGCTAGAGCAGTACATTGCCGAGGTTCGCGAAATTATCGGCATGGATGTTCCGCTCGCCATCGACCATGTCGGCCACATCTCACTGCAGGACGGTATTCGCCTCGCCAGGCGGATTGAAAAATACGTGCCAGCCTGGCTCGAGGATGTGATCCCATGGCAGTACACCGAGCAGTACCGACAACTGCAGGCCGCCACCACGGTGCCGATCTGCACCGGCGAGGACATCTACCTTAAGGAGGGCTTCGAGCCTCTGCTCAAGAGCGGCGGCCTCTCCGTTATCCACCCAGACCTGCTCACCAGCGGGGGCATTCTGGAGACCAAGAAGATCGGCGACATGGCACAGGATCACGGCGTCGCCATGGCCATCCATATGGCCGAAAGTCCTATCGCCGCAATGGCCGCGGCACATGTCGCGACCGCGACCGAAAACTTCATGGCGCTCGAATACCACTCTGCCGACGTCGACTGGTGGGACGATATCGTCGCCGGCGTTTCCAAGCCGCTCGTGAAGGACGGCTTTATCACTGTTCCGGACAAACCTGGCCTGGGGATTGACGACGTCGTCGACGAGGTGATCTCGCAGCATCTGCAGCCGGGTGTCACCGGCATCTGGCAGCCCATGGATCACTGGGACGACGAGTATTCCTGGGACCGCACCTGGAGCTGAGGCGAAAAACAACCGAACATGAAGATCACCGACCTCCGCTGCGCCGTCATCGGCAGGCATCCCATCGTCCGCATCGTCACCGACGGGGGCCTCTATGGCCTGGGCGAAGTCGAGTTCACCAAGACCTATCTCAAGCCCTGGGTCCTGCATTTCCGCGAGGCACTAATCGGCGAGGACCCGACCGACGTCGAGCGGGTGATGCTGAAGATCCGCCAACGCGGCTCTTTCAAGCCCTATGGCGCGGCGGTAAGCGCTATCGAGCATGCGCTGTGGGACATTGCCGGCAAGGCCGCAGGCGTGCCGGCCTACAAACTGCTCGGCGGCAAGGTGCGCGACAAGGTGCGCGTCTATAACGGCTCGATCCGCCAGAAACGCACGGGCGACCGGCCGGAGGATTACGCCGCTGACGTCAAATGGATGATGGAGCAGCCGCAGAACTTCTTCATGATCAAGCAGGGAATCTCGTTCCACTCCGACATGAAGGACACCATCGAGGGCTTTCACTACGGCGTGACGCAGAAGAAGGCCGGCTATCACGGCGCCATGGATCAGGGCGTGATCAGCGAGCGCGGTTTCAACCACATGCTCGACTGCGTGATCGCGATGAAGGAAGTGCTGGGCGACAAGGTCAGCCTGGCGCTCGACTGCGGCCCGGGCTGGATGCTGCCCGATGCGATCAAGTTCGCGCGCGCGGTCGAGAAGTACAATTTGATGTGGCTCGAGGACATGCTGACCGGCGACTATGTGCCGTGGGTCAATCCGCAGGCCTATCGGGAGCTGACCACCTCCACCTCGACGCCAATCCATACCGGCGAGCAGATCTATCTGCGGCACAATTTCAAGGAGCTGATCGAAACTCAGGCGGTGCGCATCATCGGCCCCGATCCTGCCGATATTGGCGGCATTGCCGAGCTCAAATGGGTCGCCGAGCACGCCTATATGCACTCGATCCTGATGGCACCGCACGGCACCGCGAACGGCCTTCTCGGCCTCGGCGCGCTGATCAATGTCTGCGCCACCCTGCCCGCCAACTACATCGCGTTCGAATACCCGAGCGCCTCCGACCCCTGGTGGGAGGATCTCGTAATCGGCCTGCCGTCGCAGATCGTGAAGGACAGCATGGTGGACCTGCTGGAAGCGCCGGGGCTGGGCCTCGATATCGACGCCGAAGCAGCCAGGAAGTATCTCGGGGAAGAGGATGCGGGCTTCTTCGACTGAACCGTCCTTCTTGCGCCACCCTGCACACGCGCACTGATTCTCGCAAATTGGCACCGGAATGACCGTTTCGGGCCGACAGCGGACTGTCGGCTTTTGGACACATGGGGCGAATAGCGGAAGTTGAACTGGAAAGCGCCATATGTGTCGGATTGGCCCACATCACACGGCGTCACGGGCCACCAATCCTAGCCGAACGGCATTGGCCGATTTCCACCGCACCAAACTGTCTTTTTTCATGGGTCGAAGTGAGGCGATCCACGCCGACTAACTCGTGAACCACGCGGCATAATGCCGGTGCACGAGTGAAGCCAATGATCGAAATTCTCATGCCGCGTTGGTAACTCGGCTTGAACTAAAGACGCCACCCGCCATGCCCCAATTCAACGCGGTTGATCTCGTTCGACCAGCCATCTTGCTGGTCGGGCCCTTAGTCGTATTGGCACTCGCGGTGGGCCACTAGTGCCCCCGATGATGCGATGTCCGGCAGATGAGGGGCTCATCACTCTTGGTACCACGATGCAACAGCAGCTAGGACCGGCCATGTTTTGTCACGAATGGTGGCGTGTCGATGTCGGATTGATCGCCCCGGCCTCGTCATTCCAGAAAATGAAGGAGCAACGATATGTCTGAAAAGGAAGTTTTGTCTGTCATCCGGGGCCAGGAAGACGCAACTGCCAAGGGGGACGCCCGCGCCAACGTCGATGCCATGGACCCGGATGTCGTGGTTTTCGATCTGCCGCCGCCGCTTGCCTATCGAGGCGAACAGGCACGCGACATCGAAGGGATAAATGCTTGGTTTGCAACTTGGCGCAACGGCGTCACCGTTCACATGGCTGACCCGCAGCTCATAATCGACGGCGATCTTGCAGTGGCCTTCGGGCTATCGCGCATGACTGGCATTAAGACCGATGGCACAAAGGTCGACTCCTGGAGCCGGCGAACCATCGTGCTAAGGCGCATCGCCGGTTCTTGGAAAATCATCCACGAACATGCCAGCTTCCCTATGGCTATGGACGGAAGTGGGCGCGCTGTGACGGATCTCTTGCCGTAGTTCCGGAACGCCTAATGTCCTCAATAGGGATGTCGGCTTTCACGCGGCAGGGGTTCGTAGGTGAACGGTCGATTTGTGAGGCGCAGAGCAGAAGGTCGGCTTTCAAACCCGGAGCGACAAGAGCGGACCTTTGGTCGGTGCAAGTGTGTCATGACGTGACCCAACGCGGTCGTTCAATTGCGACCGTCGCTTGCTGGAGCTGCGTTAAGTCGGTCGGAGGCCAATGGCATTTTCAATGGAACGCTAATATACATGGAAACCCGAACAAGCAGCGCCTGCCAGATACTTGAGGAATGCCATGCGAAGGCTCATCTTCACGGCAATGTGTATCGCCGCCGCAACAGCCGCTAACGCCCATGATTGGTACGAAGACAAGATTGACCCGCAGACCAAATTCAAGTGCTGCGGTGGTTCTGATTGCCGCGCCGTACCTCGGTCTTCGGTGCGGTCCAGGGTAGACGGTGGTTACACTTATTTGCCGCATAATTTCACCATCCCACGGGACCGTGTACAGGAATCCCCGGACGGGCAATACCATATCTGCGAAAATAAATACGTCGTAACCAATCAGCTGTATTGGCGTTGCTTCTTCGCACCTCGTGTCGATGTGTCTATACTTCTAAAGCATTAACCGCGCATCGCTTCCGCAATTCACATCCGCAAGGCGCTAGTCCATTAATTCTGTTGAACTTTCTTCAAAATTGTCGAAGCTCAAGCCGTGCGCCACTGCCCCAGGGATTTTATCGAGTACGTCGCGGCTACCAAGAGCCTGCGCGCCCTGGGCGTAACTCCATAGGGCGCTGCCGCGGGTGACTTCTGGCGGACTCCGCGAATTCAGTGACAGTCCAGATTTTATCGTGTCGGCACGATCGTGGTTGTGTAGATTGGCTGTGTGGCCGTCTTGCAGGCATTGTTGTTCCAGGTCCACTCGCCACGTGACGCAACGCGGTAGCGGCTGGCGATTTCGACCACGATGGACAGCCAAGCGATAGGGGATAACTGGCGCGGGATCATCGGCACGGTTCATGCGGGAGCAGCATTCGCCAGATGCGGGAGCTACGGCTGCAGTCTCGAATTTGACGCATCAGCACTTGCAAATCGTCGGCCGAGGTCTTTTGCTCGCGCGATAGTTGCCCTTGACCGTTGAATGGTTGGCGAACAGATGAATAAAATCGATCGACGGCGGCCAGAGTCGGAAGCGGACGCCACCGTAAATGCCGCGAGACTTGGAACTCGGCTGCGCCTCGCCCGCCAGACACGCGGCATGACGCTGAAGAGCCTGGCCGCGGCTGCGAATTGCTCGGAAAGCCTGCTGTCCAAGATCGAGAACGGCAAGGCTTCGCCGTCCCTGCCCATGCTTCACCGTCTGGTTGAGGTTCTCGACACCAATATCGGCTGGATGTTCGAGCAGGTCGACGACGACGAGGCGATCGTGTTCCGGGCAGGCGCGCGGCCGTTGATCGCGCTCGACGCGTTACGGCGCGGCGAGGGAATCTCGCTCGAACGCATCATCCCGTATTCGGCCGGCCACCTCTTACAATGCAACATCCATCACATCGAGGCAGACGGCGAGAGCGAAGGTCCAATTCAGCATGCCGGCGAGGAAGTCGGCTACGTCCTCGCTGGCCGGGTCGAACTGATCGTCGACGGCAAGCGACATGCTCTCGCCACCGGCGATGCCTTCGTTTTCAGGTCGGAGCTGCCACATCATTACCGCAATATCGGCAAGGAACGCGCCAGCATCTTCTGGGTCAACACGCCGGCGACTTTCTGAGCAACGCTCAGCGTTCATTTGGATTGACAAATATTCAAGTCTCTTGAATGCTTGCCTCGTGCCTGTAGCACCAACGGGAACCAGCCGGTCTGGTCCGCAAGCAAGGGGAACCGAAAATGCGTCTGTTCAAACTTCTCGCCGGCTGTGCCGCCGCCATTGCCATGGGCTCGGCAGCCATGGGATCGGCGCTTGCCGATACGTTCGCACTCGTCAACATCAACCAGCAGGCCCTGTTCTTCAACCAGATCAACGAGGGCGCGCAGAAGGCAGCCGACGCCGCCGGCGCCAAGCTGGTCATTTTCAACGCCAACAATGTGCCGAGCGCGCAGAACGACGCGATCGAGAACTACATCACGCAGAAAGTCGACGGCATCATTCTGGTCGCCATCGACGTCAACGGCGTCAAGCCCGCGATTACTGCGGCCAAGGCGGCCGGCATTCCCGTCATCGCCATCGACGCGCAGATCCCCGACGGCGACAACGTTTCGTTCATAGGTGTGGACAACACCAAGGCCGGCGAGGACATCGGCAAATTCTACGCCGACTATGTGAAGACCGAGATGGGCGGCAAGGCCAAGATCGGCATCGTCGGCGCACTCAATTCATTCATCCAGAACCAGCGGCTCGACGGGTTCAAGAAGGCGGTGACCGAAAGCGGCCAGACCGTCACCTTCCTGGACACGGTCGACGGCCAGAACGTTCAGGAGACGGCGTTGAGCGCTTCGGAAAACCTGATGACCGCCAATCCGGACATGAACTCGCTCTATGCAACCGGCGAACCCGCCTTGCTCGGCGCCGTTTCGGCTGTGACCAGCCAGGGCCGCACCGGCGACGTCAAGGTGTTCGGCTGGGATCTGACCAAGCAGGCCGTTCAGGGCATCGACGACGGCTGGGTGGTGGCGGTCGTGCAGCAGGATCCGGCAGGCGAAGGCAAGGCCGCGGTCGAAGCGTTGGGCAAGCTCAAGAAGGGCGAGAAAATCGACCCGATCATCAATATCCCGGTGACGATCGTGACCAAGAAGAATGTCGACCAATACCGCGCGATGTTCAAGTAAACTGCGTCGGCGACCGAGTCGCGGAGCCGCCTGAAGCTGCGCCGCGGATACCTGGCAATCGCGTGGAATCCCAGATGAGCAGTGGCCAGACCTATCGGGTGCGGATGAGCGGCATCTCAAAGCGTTACAACGCCATCCAGACGCTCGATGATGTGTCGCTGACGCTGAAGCCGGGCGAGGTGCTGGGGCTGGTCGGCGACAATGGCGCCGGCAAGTCGACATTGAGCAAGGTGCTGTCGGGGGCTGTGGTTCCCGACGCCGGCACCATCGAGATCGACGGCAAGCCGGTGATCTTCAGCTCGCCGGCGGACGCACGTGCGGCGCGCGTCGAGATGGTCTACCAGGACCTGTCGCTCTGCGACACGGTCGATGTCGCCGGCAATCTGTTTCTCGGCCGCGAGCCGCGCCGCCGCATCGCCGGCATTTCCTTTCTCGACAAGAAGCGCATGCACGACGAGACGCGCCAGATGCTCGATCGGCTCGGTATCGTCATTGCCGACACGCGGCTCAAGGTCGAAAACCTCTCCGGCGGGCAGCGCCAGTCGATCGCCATCGGCCGCGCCGCCTCGTTCGAGCCGGCCGTGCTGATCATGGACGAGCCGACGGCAGCGCTTGCGGTGGCCGAGGTCGAGGCGGTGCTCGAACTGATCCGCGCGGTCAGCGCGCGCGGTGTCAGCGTCATTTTGATCACCCACCGGCTGCAGGACCTGTTCCTCGTCTGCGACCGCATCCAGGTCATGTATGAAGGGCGCAATGTCGCCGAGCGGCTGATCGGCGAGACCAATATCGAGGACGTGGTCAATCTGATCGTCGGCCGCAAATTCAGTGCGCGTTCCGCCACCAACGGCTATCGCGGTGGAGCGCCGGCATGAGCGATGCGATCCACGCTGCCCAGCCCTCACGAGTGCGCAAGGGCACCTGGCGCGATGCGCTGCTCGCCAATGGCAGTGTCGTCTCGATCGCGCTGTTCTTTCTGGTCGTCTGCATCATCTTCTCGGTGGCGACCGACGCCTTTCTGACGTCGCCTAATCTGTTGAACATCCTGCGGCAGTCGGCGCCGCTGCTGATCGTCGCCGCGGCAATGACTTTCGTCATCACCACTGGCGGCATCGATCTTTCGGTCGGCTCGGTACTGGCGCTGGTGGCAACGCTGTCGGCGACGCTCTTGCAGTTCGGCCTGCCATGGCCAGTCGTTATCCTCGCCATGTTGGCGCTCGGTGCCCTGCTTGGCGCGGTGCAAGGCTATTTCGTCGCCTATGAGGGCATCCCGTCCTTCATCGTCACGCTTGCCGGGCTTTCGGTGATCCGTGGCGTGGCGCTGCTGATCACCGGCGGCTATTCGATCCCGATCGAGCCCGGAAGCGCTTTCACCGTGCTGGGCCGTGCCTGGTTCCTTGGCGTGCCGGTGCCGGCGCTGATCGCGCTGGCGATCCTGGCCATCGCCTATCTCGCCTTCAACGAGACGCCGTTCGGCCGCTATGTCACCGGCATCGGCGCCAACGCTGAGGCGGTGCGGCGCGCCGGCGTCAACACGCGGCAGACGACGCTCTTCGTCTATGTGATTTCCGCCACCGCGGCAGCCCTTGCCGGGATCATCATTGCTGCCCGTCTTGGATCGGGATCTTCGAATGCCGGACAGGGTTTCGAGCTGGAAGTCATCGCCGCCGTCGTGCTCGGCGGCACCAGCCTGTTCGGCGGCCGCGGAACGATCATTGGCACGGTGCTCGGCGCGCTGACCGTGGCCGTCATCGGCAACGGCCTAATCCTGGCGCATCTGTCGCCTTTCCTGACGCCGATTGTCACCGGAACGATCATCCTGGTCGCCATCTGGCTGAACTTCCGCCTGTTCCGCGGCGCCGTGCGGAGCCGTTGAGCCGATGGGCGGTCTGTTCGATGACGCGGTGCCCGGCCAGCGGCTGGCGATCGGGGTCGAAACCGGCCATGTGATGACCGTGCTCGGCCCGGTTCCGGTCGAGGAGATGGGCATCACGCTGATGCACGAGCACATCTTGCTCGATGGCGCGCGCAGCTGGAAATGCCCCCGCCATCCCGATGACATGGCGGTCGCCGAGCAGCCGGTGAACATCGAGATCATCGGCGAGTTGCGCATGAACCCATACGTCAACCGCGACAACGTTTCGCTCGACGACGCCGACCTGGCGCTGTCAGAGCTACAGCGCTATCGCGCACTGGGCGGCCACACCGTCGTCGATGCCACCAATATCGGCATCGGCCGCGATCCCGAAAAGCTCGCCCGTATCAGCCGCATGTCCGGCCTGAAGATCGTCATGGGCACCGGCTTCTATCTCGAGCACACCCATCCCGAATGGCTGAAGGCCATGGATGTGGACGCGGTGACCGAATTCATCGTCAACGATGTCGGCGGCGGCGAGACGCAGCCGCCGATCATGGCCGGGCTGATCGGCGAGGTCGGCGTCAGCAAGGATTTCACCGCCGAGGAGCGCAAGTCGCTGACAGCTTCGGCGCGCGCCTCGCGCATCACCGGCGTGCCGCTGTCGATCCATCTGCCGGGCTGGGAGCGGCTGGCGCACGAGGTGCTCGATATCGTCGAGGCCGAGGGCGCCGATCTCCGCCATACCGTGCTCTGTCACATGAACCCGAGCCACGACGACCCCGACTACCAGACAAGCCTCGCCCGGCGCGGCGCGTTCCTCGAATACGACATGATCGGCATGGACTATTACTATGCCGACCAGGACGCGCAATCGCCCTCCGACGAGGAGAACGCACGCGCCATCGCCGCCCTTGTCGAGGCCGGTTTCGGCGACCGCCTGCTGTTGTCGCAGGATGTCTTCCTCAAGATCATGCTGACGCGCTTCGGCGGCTTCGGCTATGGCTATATCCTGAAGCATTTCATACCGCGCCTGAAACGCCACGGCGTCGAGCAGGCGGCCATCGACCGCATGCTGATCGCCAATCCGAAAAGCGTATTCGCGCGGCTCTAAGCGGCCTGGAATTACACGGGAGTTCAAATGTCCAAGAAGAAGATCCTGCTTGCCGGCGAATCCTGGGTGTCGACCGCGACCCATATCAAGGGTTTCGACCAGTTTCCGACCGTCACCTACCACACCGGCGCCGACGAATTGCTGGGCGCGCTGAAGGCGACCGATTTCGACGTCACCTTCATGCCGGCGCATGAGGCGCAGCGCGGCTTTCCGCAGACGATGGAGGCGCTGTCGGCCTATGACGCGGTCGTGCTATCCGACATCGGCGCCAACACGCTGCTGCTGCATCCCGACACCTGGGTCCACTCGAAGCCGACACCGAACCGCCTGCGCCTGCTGCGCGATTATGTCAGCGGCGGCGGCGGTCTGTTGATGTTCGGCGGCTACTATAGTTTCCAGGGCATCAACGGCGGGGCGCGCTACCGCAAGACGCCGGTCGAGGACGTGCTGCCTGTGAACTGCTTGGCCTATGACGACCGCGTCGAGGTTCCGGAAGGTTTTGCGCCCGTACCGAAACCAGGGTCGACACATCCCATCCTCAGGGGCCTTGGTTCGGACTGGCCGATCCTGCTCGGCTTCAACGAGGTGAGGCTGAAGGACGGTGCGGAAGTTCTGGCTACCGTGTCGTCGGACTATGGCTCGCTGCCGCTGCTCGTCACCGGCCACTATGGCAAGGGCCGCACCGTGGCCTGGACATCCGATGTCGGGCCGCATTGGCTGCCGCCGCAGTTCATCGCCTGGCCAGGCTACAAGACCCTGTTCGAACAGATGCTGGGCTGGGCGACCGGTGAGAGCTGAGCCATGCGCGTCCACGTCGTCGGCAATGCCTGCGTCGACACCATGTTTCGCGTCGGCCGCTTCCCGGCCGCGGGCGAGACTTTGAATGCCGTGAGCTATGCCGACGGGCTCGGCGGCAAGGGCGCCAACCAGGCAGTCGCAGCAGCACGGACTGGTGCAGAGGTGACGTTCTGGACGGCGCTCGGCAAGGACCCAGCTGGCGCATGGATCAGGAGCCGCCTCGACAACGAGCTGTCCGACCTTGAGGTCAGCCAATTCGAGCTGCCGAGTGACCGCTCGACCATCGTCGTCGATGGAGGCGGCGAGAATTTTATCGTCAGCGGCGTCGCCTGCAGCGAAGCGTTCGATCCGATAAAACAAACTGCGCTTGCCCGCTGGATCGCGCCCGGCGACATGCTCGTCTGCCAGGGAAATTTGCCCCTCGCCGCGACCAATGCCTGCCTCCGAGCAGCAATGGAAAACGGCGCGCGCACCGTCCTCAACGCCAGCCCCATCGATGCGGCATCTGTGCCCGATCTCGGACTGGCGGAGGTTTTGGTGGTCAACCAATCCGAAGCGCAAGCCCTGACCGGCCAGAGCGATATGGCAGCCGCCGCGCGGGCGCTGGCGGCCAGAGGCGCAGGTATTGTCGTGATCACGCTCGGCGGCGAAGGCTGTCTCGTGCTTGGTCCGGACCAGACGGAACCGCTTCGCTTGCCGGCGCCGCGCGTCGAAGCACTCGACACCAGCGGCGCCGGCGATGTGTTCTGCGGCTGTCTGGCCGGCGGGCTTGCCCGGGGCATGCCGGTCACCTCGGCACTGGAGCTGGCGCTCGCCGCCGCCGCAATCGCCGTGACACGGCCGGGCACGCTGGCATCCTGTCCTTCCGCCTCCGAGATGGCGGCGCTCATCGATCAAATGGAGCTCTCATGACCCAGATCGGCCAATCCGGCGGCGACGCGCTCGTGGACCTTTTCGGCCGCACCAAGGTGGTGATCGGCGTCGTTCACCTGGCGCCGCTGCCCGGCGCGCCGCGCTATGATGGCGAGGCGATCGAGGCGATTTACCAGCGCGGGCTCGACGATGCCCGGGCCTATCTCGATGGCGGCTGCGACGGCGTCATCGTCGAGAACCATGGCGACATCCCCTTCGCCAAGCCTGACGATATCGGACCGGAGACGGCGGCCTATATGGCTGTCGTCTCAGACCGCATCCGCCGCGAGCTCGGCAAGCCGATCGGCATCAATGTGCTGGCCAATGCCGCCATCCCGGCCTTGGCGATCGCTAGCGCCGCCGGCGCCGGCTTCGTCCGCGTCAATCAGTGGGCGAATGCCTATGTCGCCAATGAGGGCTTTGTCGAAGGCGAATCGGGCCGTGCGGCACGCTACCGCGCCAGGCTGCGCGCCAACGGCATCCGCATTTTCGCCGATGCCCATGTCAAGCATGGCGCACACGCCATCGTCGCCGACCGCCCAGTGGAGGAACTGGTCAAAGACCTGGTCTTCTTCGACGCCGACGCCATCATCGCCACCGGCCAGCGCACCGGCCACGCCGCCGATTTGGGCTACATAAGCATGATCAAGCAGGCCGCCGGCCTGCCGACGTTGGTCGGCAGCGGCGTGACGCCGGACAACGCCAACGATATCCTCGCCATTGTCGACGGGGTCATCATCGCCAGCGCGCTGAAGCACGACGGCGTCTGGTGGAACCAAGTCGACTCTGCTCGAGTAAAGGCGTTCATGGGTGGTCTGAGGCGATAGCTGACTTCAACCCCCCACCGCACCGAAGGGCCGCAGTCACCCGCGCGAGGGGCGGGAGCTCTTCGGGCTCGCCCGCCGCCCAGAGCAAAAGATGGGCATCGAGCAGAAGTTTCATGCGTCGCCGCCAAACAGCTTCCCGATTTCCTCATCGGCCATGCGATCAACATCGTCTGGAACTGAAAACTGCCCGGCCATAAACCCAACGCGACGCATTTCGCCGGCCGCAGGTGCGTCTATGGCAACGACCTTCACCATCGGCTTGCCGGATTTCGCAATTATGAAGGATTCAGCTTTGACCGCCCTGTCGACGAGACGAGACAGATGCGTCTTGGCCTCGTGAATGAAATCCCAGGTGTATTCATGGGTGTCGCCAAACATCAGGGTAATTGCTGAGTTCCTGTATTGCGCAAGCGAGATCCCTGTCTTCGTTCTGTAAAAAGGCTTGCCGAATTGCTTCCCAACCACGCAACGTTACAGTGGAAGAGACGATCCACCTGGCATCTTCCGCCTAGGCTGAAGCACAAGCTGCTGCCTTGAGCCGGTTCACGAGCTGCAAGGTATTCTCTCGTGATTTGGGCAAGGTCTAAGCTAAAGCCAACTATGGCCTCCTGCCTCTCGGCGCACACTTTCGCCCAACGTTGGAGCGTAGGCAATATTGTATTAGCGTCAATTTGAATACCGCCATCGTCGCTCCCGGCTCAGCCCCTGGCGCGGCGAATAGGCAGTGGTGGCGATCACCGCCGGGCGGCGCAGGGCGCGGGCCTATCCGCGTCTCAGCCGCAGCTCGCGCGTGACTCCCGGCGACAAGATTCGAACTCTGACCCCTAGAGTCGTGTTACTAATGTCAAATAGTTGTTTTGAACCAATTGCTTAATCAAAACATCGTTTTCGAAAGCCCTGGAAATCCAAGATCATCGGATCGCCTAGAGTAGAGGCTTCGTCTCGCGCACTTCCCGGTTCTGTCCGCGCGGTCGATCCAGCCGTTGGCGATTGAGCAGCATGGAATCGCCGAATTCATGCGTGCGATATCGGTGCTCGGCGAAGGCTGCGGAGGCCTTGGCGAGCAGAGCATCGTCGGCAAAGGCTCGCAGGAGCTCGAAATGGCTTTCGCCAGGCTGGTGGACGCCTGTTAGAATCGCATCGACCACGCGAAGTGGCGTGCCCAGCGCGATACGCCCTGTCGCAATGCCATTTCCGGCACGCACATTGCCGTCGGGGTTGGCAGCTGCCTCAAGCGCGCGCACCACGCTCGTGCCGATTGCGATGATGCGGCTTCCGCGGAGCTTCGCCCGCGCGACCTGCGCCGCCGTGCGCTCGGGAATGCGGTACGGCTCGTCGAGAGGGAGGCGCAAGTCGAGAGCGGGGTCCCCGGTGGAAGACACGCCCGCGGCATGCGTGAGTGTTGCGAAGCCCACGTCTCGCCGACGCCAGGCCTGGAGCGTGCGCCAGTCGAGTGCGAAGCCTGCCGATGGCGCCTCGAACGCCACCGGCCCGGCGGCAATCTTCGTCCAGACATTCCAAAGTGCCAACGGTTCGCGAACATGCGCATATTGGATCGGCCGGCCGTGCTGCGCCAGTCCTGCAAGCACCGCTGCGCGGTTGCCTGGGAAGCGCAACTCGAGAAGGCGAGGATGGTCGAGAAGGCACTCAATGACGGCTTCAAGCCGGCCGAGCCGGAGGTGATCGCCTGGTGATATCGGGGGCGGAGGCAGCCGATTTTCCGTGCGCATGCGGTGATCGCCCGCGCCGAAGGCAATCGCCAGGAAGTTGGTTGGGTCGGGAAATGTCAGCCAGCCTGCCAGGCGGATCTCGATCGCCTCGTCGCTGGGAAGGTGCGTGCCGCGCAAGCTGGCAGGCAAGGTCGCGGCGTCATTGGCGATGACCAGATCGCCGGCATCGAACAGTATCGCGAGTTCAGTGCGCGGCAGGTCGCGCGTCGCGCCGTCCGCCTCCACGACGAGCAGCCTGGCGGCGCGCCGATCCGGACGGTCGGCGGCAATCATCCGCGTGTCTCGGCGAGAAGTGTTGCGCCGGCCGGCAACGTATCGAGCATCTTTTCGATGATCTCGGCAGCAGCCAGGTCGGGACGCTTCAATGTCGACGGATCGGCGTCAGGAAGCGCCAGCGCGTGCAGCGGGGTGTCCATATCGCCGGGGTCGAGCGCGAGGTGCCGGATGCCGTCGGCCTTCGCCTCCTCGTCCCAAATCGCCGTCAGGTGAGCAAGAGCGGCCTTGCTCGCACCATACGCGCCCCAGCCGGGATAAGCGTTCACCGCCGCGTCGCTGGAGATGTTGATCACCAGCGCGCCACGGTCCTCGCGCGCGGACGCGGCAAGTGCACCGAACAGTGCTTTCGTCAGCCGGAACGCGCCGACGAGGTTGACCGCGAGCGCTTTTTCCAGCTCCTCGCACTCGGTATCGGCAAGGAGCGCCGGTGGAACGGGCCCGAGGCTCGACGCATTGTTGATCAGAACGTCGAGCCCGCCTAGGCTCGCGGTGACCTGCAACGCGATCGGGTAGATGTCGTCCTTTTTGCCGACGTCGCCGACGATGCCATGTGCGCCCGTCTCGTCAGCGATGCGTTCGACGTTCGCGGCAGTGCGGGCAACGAAGGCGACGAACGCACCCTCTCTGGCAAGCTGCCGGACAAGCGCCAGTCCTAGGCCGGACGTGCCGCCGGTGACTGCTACACGAAGTCCCTGAAGATCAATGTTGGTCAGCATTGACGATACTCCTTCAATCCGTACAACTTATTGGTACAAGCTGAAGTTAACTTGAGGTCAAGCATTCATTCCGTGGATCGATGCCGACCAGACTCACGTATCGCGGCGCACCTTCGCCTTGTCGGCCAGCGGGCTGATCGCATGCGAGCGGGCCGGAACGGGCGCAAGCGCAGCCGCGATCATGCCGAGCCGGATCGCCTTATCGTCTTGACGCCGCGTATTGGCTGTCGATCGAGGCGATCGGCTCCGAGTTCGCCGTGATTATCAGGCCGGTGAAGGAAGCGTGTCGCCGTGCAAGCGCCATCGGGTTGCGGCGGCGGAAACAATTCTCAGCCTCGCCGAACGCCACCAGTACACTACCAATCTGCAGGCGCGGGGCTTGGGAGGCTCGCGATCGGGCCTGGTCGGACTGATGCTGCCCATCCACGACAATCGTTACTTCTCCGCCATGGCGCAGACTTTTGAGGGACATGTGCGCAGCCGGGGCCAATGCTCGGTCGTGGTCAGTGCCAGCCGCGACCAGGAGAGGAACGGCGGACGCGGAGACGTTTTCTCGATGACGGCGGCTTCGCCGGCTGACCAAGGTCCGTTGGCTTCACTCAACCAACGAGAGATGATCATGATCTGGACCGAGACGATCGGCTTCCTCGGAAGCTTCTCCACCGTTCTCACCTACTCAATGAAAGCCATGCTGTGGCTGCACATCACGGCGGTGCTGAGCTGTTTGTGCTTTGCCACCTATGGCGCCCTCATCGGCAGCTTACCCTGAGCCTGATGGAACTGGTGCTGCTGCCGATTAATGCCTGGCGCCTGTTCGAACTTCTCCATCAAACTCAGCCGGGCCGGATTCAGGGGGCCCGAAAATGCCAATACCGCATCTCTGGCTGCTGCTCCGGTGGGCGCTTTCCCTCTGGGTGCTCGGCCGGATCTGGCTTGTGATCGCCGCTAGCGACCGCTTTCAGGAAGTGGCAGAGCTCGTCTCAACCGCCGAGACGAGGCGCAAATTCGCCTAGCGCCTCAACGCCGCATAGTTCCGCCTTTGATGGGCGACAGTGGACCGGCGGTTTTCGGGATGACCATCTTCCATGCCGAACGGCTGTGAAGCGACGCATTGCGGAAATCGAGCCCCGTAACTGAGCGGTGGCTTTCAGAACATGATGACCTCTCCGCGAAGTCGAGAGGCCATCGTGATCAGATCTCGGTTCCCTCGGCGATGTGAGCGCGTCCCCGACCTCGACATCCGGATGGCGAACCGTATTCTCGATCTCGGTGTGCCCAAGCAGGATCTGAACCGCCCGGAGGTTGCCTGTTGCCTTATAAGAAGCGGATCGAAACCGGAAGTTCGACGCGAATTCAACGGAGAGCTCGCCGGCTGTTCACGCTGCTCTACGCGCTCAGTCCTAAGACAAGCCGCCAGAGAACTGGCCTTCCAGAAGCGACGCAGGTCAAGGGAACGTCGCCTCGCCGGGCATCTTTGCAACTGCGACGATCACTCTGGCACGCCGGAGATGCCCAGCGCCTCGACATAACGCTCGGCGAACACCTCGTCCAGCCACGGGTTGATCTGTCTCTGCAGGGTGAGCGTGTAGGTCGGGAACGCCTTCATAAGACGCCGCGCCGCCGCCTGCGCCTCGTCCAGCCGGTTGAGTTTGACCAGCGCCATGATCACCACCCGGTGCGAGGAGCCGTAGTTCGGCATCTCGTGCAGCGCGCGTTCTCCCCATGCCAGCGCTTCCTCGTAGCGCTCGAGCATCAGGTAGCTCATCCCGATGCCGGAGAGCGCGATGCCCTTCTCGGGGTCGATCGGGCTCAGCCGCATTGCCCTGTGAAAGTGCTCGATGGCGACGAGCGGGCGGCTGGAATGTGCGTTCACCCAGCCGCTGCCCGTATGGCCCTGCGCCGAATTGGGGTTGAGCAGCAGGGATCGCTCGATCGTGCGCAACGCCATCTCGTAGTCCTTCGCGCTGTAGGCGATCACCTGCGCGGCGAAGCGTAGGCTCGTGGGATCGTCGCGCGCTTCCGCCAGTACCTCTCACGCCATGCGCGCGGCGACTCGGATATCGTCGGGCTCGTGCCAGCACTGGCTCACGGATAGGCTGCGGATATAGGCGCCGAGTGCCTTCGCCAAGTTGAAGCCAGGGTCGATGCTGAGCGCCTCGTTGGTGAGCCGGCGCACGTCGGCAAAGCCTTCGCGCGTCATGCTGTAGAAGCGCGGCAGCGCGCGAAGGTAGAGGTCGTAGGCGCTGATGTACTCGGTCGGTTTCATGCGCGCCTGCTTGATCTCCTGCAGCCGGATGCTCGGTTCGACCGCACCGACGACGCTCTCGGTCACCTTGTCCTGCAGGTCGAAGATGTCGCTCACATCGCCCTCGAAGCGGTCAGTCCAGACATGGTGCCCACTGATCGCGTCCACCAGCTGCCCGCTGATACGCACCCGCGATCCTGCTCTGCGGATGCTGCCTTCTAGCACGTAGCGGACGCCCAGCTCGCGCCCGACCTGGCGCAGGTCTACCGCCCGGCCCTTGTAGGTGAAGGACGAGTTGCGGGCGATCACGAAGAAGGAGTTCACCCGACTCAATCCCGTGATGATGTCCTCCACCAGCCCGTCGGCGAAGTATTCCTGGTCGGGGTCGCCGCTCATGTTGGTGAAAGGCAGGACCGCGATCGAGGGTTTCTCGGGCAAGGGAGGCGATGCAGCCACCGAGGCGCTGGCGTCGGTCTCGACGCGGTAGGCGCGCACGGGCCGCTCGATGTTCTTGAGGCGCAGGTTGCCGAGCGGCGTGAAGCCGCAATCGAGCTTGCCCTGAAGGTGGTCGTACGCGGTGCCGGAGACGACCACGGTGCCGGGATCGGCGATGCTTTCGAGTCGGGCGGCGATGTTGACCCCGTCACCGTAGAGGTCGCCGTCCTCCTCGCAGACCACGTCGCCGAGATTGACACCGATGCGCAAGCGAATCCGCTCTTCCTCGGGCACCTCCGCCTCATGTTCTGCCAGGGCCTGCTGAATCGCCATTGCCGAGGTCACCGCGTTAACGACGCTCGCGAACTCGCACAGCATGCCGTCGCCGGTGAGCTTGACGATCCGACCCTGGTGCACAGAGACCAGCTGTTCGAGGAGGTCCTTGCGGTACATCTTCAGCCGCTCGAGCGTGCCGCGCTCGTCGCGCTCCGTCAGGCGCGAATAGCCGACCACGTCGCAAGCCATGATCGCTGCGAGGTGGCGCTGCGTGGTCACTGCACCGCTCAGCCAAGCGCCTGCACGCGGGCCGCCCCGCGTCCATGTCCTGCCAACTTCCAGACGCCCCATGCGCATGGTATCCATCTCTCCCAGTCGCCGCCGTCGCCGATATAGAACGCAGAACGCAGCTCGACCTTGCCTTCACGAGGTTTCGCTATCCCTCTTACGAGGCGTGGAGCGTTCCAGTCGCCGCGCCCACGCAGCCTCTGGAGACGCTGACACGTCACTCCCAGAAGGCCGGAGATATTTCTTGCCCTGTGTAACCGGTTGACGCCACCGTGGCGGTGCTTTTGTCACGGCGATGTAACAGCGAGATGGCCTGCGAGCGCGCGCATCGGGCATTACACCAGGCGTTTGCGCTTAGAGGTGCTGAGGTCGGCAGGTAGTGCGGGCGCGACCTTCAGCATGGTCAGCTGCGATGTCTGCTTTTGGGCGAAAGCAAAATCCGCCTCTGCGGCCGATATTGAAGCGCAAAACTGCCATTCACTTCGTGATAGATGTAGGCCGGCTTCAATTCAGAACCGACCTCGGCCAAAGGCTACCTTTGAGCCAAGATGGCCTTAGTTGCATGTGATTGGGCAAACACGCCGACATCCTCAGTCGGCTATTGTCAAGCCGCTCGGGCTTCATGTCTTCGCCGCTCACCATTTTGTCACGGCGGAGAAATCGAGCTTGCCTGAGCCGAGGATAGTCACTTTCGCAACGACGCCCACCTCGGCCGGTACCCTCAGGTCCATGGCGCCATGAGGCCTTGGCGAAGACCAGGAATTCGGCACGCGTTGCGCTGACGGCCTCGGTGACGAGGATCAAAGCAGTCGAATTCGGCATTCCGGCACGCATACGTATTGGTGGTCAGGCTCGCTGGCGGACGCCCTGTTCCGCCTCTGGTTGGCGCGAGCTAGCCTTTCGAGCCGGCTGGGGCGATTGCGCCTGGAACAATATCCGTGTTCTGAGCCACCTTGATTCGCCATCCCGACTGCCCTTCTTGGACAATCAGAAGCAATATGCCTTTCCTAACCCCGGCCGGGGAGCCGTCCGGAGCAAATGCTCCCGTTAGCGTCCAAGTGTAATGAACAGAAGCAAGCCCCGGAGCCAATTCCACAACCGACGAGATGTCGCCTTCTAATCGGCTATCCCGAAACATGGTGTCATGGGTGGCGCGGTGCGCCGCTTCGATCTCGGATCGGTTCTTCCACCAAACACCTACGACGTTAACGAAATTAGCATCGGAAGCGAACAGAGACGCAAACTCATCCATGTCATGCCGGTTCCAAGCGTTCGCAAAAGCGGTAGCGACATGCTCGGGCTTATCAGACGTCACGCTCATGACCCACGTCTCCTGCGTACCTCCGCTAAGCATATAGGAGCCGGGACCGGATGCGACACGGCAAAGGTCAAATTTCAAATTGACGCACTACCGGCAGCGGAGGAATTGCGACATCCAATGTGGGATCCTGTTACGATCCCCTATGGCCATCCGAATAGTGGTTATCCTGGCGCTTCTTTCCGCCTTCGCCTACGGATTCGCAAAACTCGTTGAACGTTATGGCGGCGTTGGCGATCAGCCTTCTCCATGTGAAGAAGGCTCAACCCTTGATTGCCCAGACCGCAATGCGCCGCCACCTTAAACCTGAGCCTAAGCATTCGAGCGCGCTTGGAATAGGAAGTCGCGTTCGCGCCAATCAAGCGGAAGACCAAAGTCTGCACGGCAGAAGAGCGAATTGATGGCTATCATCCTGACATGATAGCGTTGCCGCACCTTGCCCGAGGACGGTGTCTTCGCGCCATTCCATGCACACGCCATGCGTCGCAGTTGCGCCACAAATGCTCAGGGCGCCAGTCCGGCCTTCCCCCAAGTGACAATCATGGCGTCAGGCGCCGCAGGCTGATGGATGTTGTCTGGTCGGTCATCTTTGATGAAACCGTACCGGATGCAGACGCCGAAGGGGGGCGGAAGGCGACTAAGAGCCCGCCAATTTCGTCTAAGTTCATGTCCGCCGTTTGCAAGTAAAAATGCGAAAAGCCACTACGGTGCGAGGACTTAGCTTGCGTTCTTGAGCCTTCGACCTTTTCTCTAGCACGCGGCAGCGGCAGTAGTCCGGAGCAGTGGGTCTGAGTGCCCCTATTCTGCTCCTAGTTTTTGACATTCGGAGACGACTAGATGGCCAAAATCAAGCTAACCAAATCTGCGGTTGACGCCGCCGCCCCGCAGGACCGCGATTACGCATCCGGCAGGGTGAAGACGGTGCAGGGCGCCGCGATGCCGCGCAGCACGTGTTCGCCCAGCGGCACCAGCCGTGTGGTGGTCTCGGCGGCGACCGCGCCCGAGATCAGCACCGAACGGCCGAGCGGCCGGCATAGCCCCTCCAGCCGGCTGACCAGGTTGACCGCGGGGCCGATGGCGGTGAAATCCAGCCGGTCGACCGCGCCGATATTGCCCCACAGCATCTCGCCGAGATGCAGCGCCGCACCGAACGGCAGCCGCGGCAGGCCCTGCGCCTGCCGCCCCGCATCGAGATGGGCCATGCCGGCGCGGGCGGCGACGACGGCGCGCAGCGCCGCCTCGCAGGCCTCGGCCGGCGCAGCGGTGACCGGGAAAATCGCCAGCATGCCGTCGCCGATGAATTTCAGCACTTCGCCCCCGAAGGCGTGCACCGCACCGGCGACGCGGTCGAACCAGGCGTCGAGCGCGGCGATCACCGCCGCGGGCTCGGTTGCCTCGGACAGGGCGGTGAAGCCGCGCAGGTCGGCATAGAGCAGCGCGGCGTGAATGGTTTCTCCGGTGCCGCGGCGCAAGGCACCGCCCTGCACCCGGGCGGCACTGCGCCGGCCGAGATAAGCCTCGAGTAGCGCTGTCAGCGCCGCCCGCGCGGCAAGTGCGGCAAGGGGCGCCGCGGCGAAGCGCGCGGCCTGGCGCAGCCGGGCAGCCTCGGCGGGGCCGAACGGCCGGATTCCGGCCCAGCCCAGCACCGGACTATCCGGCGCCCGGCCAACCGGGCCCTCCTGCACCGGGCCGAGCTCCGCCAGCCAGTCGCGCCCAGCCTGGCCGAGCGGACCGCCGGCGAAGCTCAGCGCCTCGATCACCGCCCCGGTCTCCGCCCGCCAAAGCCAGGTGCGGCGGGTGATAATGGGATGCGGAACCGCGAGCGTCAGCGCGCCGCCGGCCAGCGGCAGGCCGTCAGCCAGAAGTCGGCCGCCGAGCTCGGCCAGAAACCGATCGGGGGCGGCCGAGGCGCCGGCCCAGGCGAGAGGCGCGGGCAGATCCATGGCGCGATTATGCGGCCACCGCACCCGGCCTGTCATCCGCGCCGTGACGATGCGCAGCCGGCCCGCCGATCTATCCTCCCCCCGCCCCCGGCGCTGGTACGGTCCGATCCTCGATGGCGCCGGGTTCGACCCGCCCTGCGAGCCGGCGTCCGCCGTCAAATTGCAACGGGCTCACGGGCGGCGATATCGTGCGCGGAAGGCCGTCACCCCCTGCCCGTGTGGCCGTATTTGGGATCCGGGCCGGGATCACGCCCGGCTGCAACCTCGCCCAGCCTGCCGAGGTAATGAGCCCAGCCCTCCGCATGGCCGGCGCATTGCTCGGCGTTGGGCAGGCCGGTGTGGGTCAGGCGCAGCAGCGTTCCTTCCGGCTGCTCGATCAGATCGATTTCGACCAGGCTCGATCCCGGCGGCACCTCATCGCTCTCCTCCCAGCCGAAGCTGTATGCCAGACGGTGCACCGGCACCACCTCCCGGAAGGAGCCGCGAGCGACGCGAGCCCCGGTAACATTGACGAGATAGAGCCCGCCGGGCTGCGGCTCGAGCTGCGCCTCTGTTCCCATCCAGCGCAGGATCTTCTCCGGATCGGTCAGGAGGGCAAACAGCGCAGCGGGGGGCGCCGGGATGTGTGTCTCGCGGCGGACGACGAGGGCCTCTTGCATCGGCTTCCTCCATAGTTGGGACAGTTGGAGCAATTATAAACCAGTTGGCTGCTCGTGCGATAGAATATGATCGGACATCGACACTGGAGTGACAAGTGTGGCGAGATTCCGATGGGCACTCGCCGATCACAGCCGCGGCGCATGCGCTCCGCTTCGGGAGGCGTTCGAAGCGTTGGGTGCCGCATCCGATATCCCGAGGATCGATTCTCAGAGATCAGTTGCATCACCGGAGATTGGTTTCGGGCTGACGCTACGCGAGCTGCACGTGCTGCGGCTGGTGGCGACCGGCAGGTCGAATAAGGTGATCGCTCATGAGCTCTGCCTCAGCGGAAAGACCATCGACCGGCACCTCTGCAAATTCGCAGAACCTAAGCGCCAAAACTGGCGCGGTGCTCCTACGCGTAGCTGATTCCCGTCAGTGACCGGGGTTGCGGCGCGGAAACAGGCAAGCTGCGGCAGCTTCATGCCCCGTCGTCGCCCTCACGCCACCAGACGCGGAGCAGTTCGTGCAGTCGCGGCGACATCGTGGAGTGGCGGTCCTTGCGGCCCTTGCCCTCCTGGACGCGGCCGAAGTTGATCGGCCGCAACACCAATGCGCCCAGTATGATGATCGGCCAGCGGGCCGCGGAGGGACTGTCGGGAATTCTGTGCGCGAGGCCATGATGATGGAAAGGAGAGAATCATCGCATGGCTATTGAGAAGGAACTTCTGGA